>JBFHML010000020.1:0-38759 GCA_041594335.1 Porticoccaceae bacterium | reverse complement strand
GCCTGCGACGGCACGAAGAAGAAGTGGGCGTGTGCGTACAGCGCCTGCAGGCGTGCCCGCTGGTCGGGGTCACGTTTGTCGAGCAGGCCGTGGTTGTGTGCCCACGCCGGCAGGGCGACCGGTGGCTGGTTGATGCCGACCAGGTCCAGACTGACGGCGTACCCCGCCGCGTGCAGGCGCGAGCAGGTGGCCAGTACGGTGTCGGCGCCCTTGCGTTCCCACTCCCGCCCCACGAACAGCAGGCGCAGCGGGGACAGGTCGCGGGCGGCGATCCAGCCGGCCACGGTGCCGGCGTCCGGTGCCTCCACGTTGGCACCGAACGGCACCACGTGCACCCGCGCGGGGTCGGCACCGTAATCTTCGATGGCACTTTGCGCCGCCCATTGGCTGGGAAAAATCGCTGCTGCACAGCGGTTCAGCGCGGCGCGCTCCTGGGCATGGCCGTGTGCGACGAATTCGTCGGCGCAACGACTGAATGAGTCGTACGCGTTCAACACGTTGGCAAAGGTGGCGTCGGCGCAGAACACGGTCGGATACGGCGTGTTCAGCATGGCGACGGCATGCGACCCCGGCGCAAACACGACGTCGGGTCGGGCCGCTGCCAGCCGGCGTTCCACCTGTCGGGCGAGGCTGCGCAGGAACAGCGGTTGACGGTCGGGCCGAAAGACCCGCCCACGCCGGCGGTGATAAAGCACCTTGGGTGCGAACAGCATGCGGGTCAGTTGGTTGAGCGGATACGCCGGAATCACGTCGACACCGCGCTGCGTCAGCTGCTGCAGGATCGAAGCGGGGTGACCTGACTGCACCATCGGGTCGGCGGCGTCGAATTCGTAGGCGTAGGCGACTTTCATGCGACCTGTGCCCGGTGTTCGGCCAGAATCGACCGGTAGATGTTCACCAGGCCATCGGCGTGCGCGGCGGGCCGCTGGGGGCCGGTGCTCATGGTGCGGTAGGCCTGTTCGCTCAGCCGGCGCACGAGGGCGTCATCGCGCAGGCGGCAAAGGGCGTTGGCCAGGGCGTTCACGTCGCCCGGGGGCACCAGCAGGCCGTGCGCGCTGCCGACGGCATCCGACGCGCCGCTGATGGTGGTGACGATGGCCGGCACGCCGCGGGCCATGGCCTCGCGCACCACCAGCCCGCCGGTTTCGTACCACAGCGATGGCAGCGCCACGACGCGGGCGTCGGCAAAGCAGCGGTCGACCGCCGCGCGGTCGCCCCAGGGCCTGATGTCCACGTCCGGGTTGGCCTGCCGGACCTGTTCCAGGGCCGGGCCCTCGCCCATCACGACCAGCGGCATGCGGGCCCGGGCGGCGGCCTTGGCCAGCACCACGCAGCCCTTTTCCACCGTGACGCGGCCAACGCACACCACGGCGCGGTTGCGTTCCGCGGCTACGCGCGGTCCGACGGCCTCGTTGACCGGGTTCTGCAGGGTCCAGTGGCGGGTTGCGGCCGGCAGCAGCGGCCGGGCCACATCCGCCGCGCGGCGGGAGACGTGAATCACGTGTAGCGGGTGGCTGCGCCGGCGCACGGCGGCGCCGGTGGCCACCTGGCGCAGCAGGCGCACGGCCTTGTGGGTGGCGCTGCGGGCGTCGCAATCCGTGGCCCAGCAGGCGGCCGACATGGGCTGCACCGAGCACGGGCGCTGTTTGGGGTAGACGAAGTAGGCGCCGTTGGGACAGCTCAGGAAGTAGTCGTGCAGCGTGATCACGAACGGCAGTCCGCAGGTGGTGGCCACGGCCAGCACGCTGGGGCTGAAGGCCTTGGTCCACTGGTGCATGTGCACCACGGTTTCACTGGGGTCGCAGTCGTGCAGCAGGGCCTTCAGCCACTGGCCGGCGGCGGCGTTCCAGATGCCCTGCGCGACGGCCCGCCAGCGTTGCCGCACGGCCCAGATGTTGCTAGCTCCGAGGCAGTGAACCGTGATGCCGGGCCGGTCCAGTTCCCGGCTCGGCGGCCCCAGGGCACAGGCAAACGTGACCTTGATGCCACGTTCGGCCAGCGCGGCAGCGCTCTTGACGGCCACCTGCGCGGCGCCGCCGGAGACATAGCCGTAATCACTGACGATCACGATGTGCATGTCTTCACAGCTTGCAGAAGTCTTGCCGGATTCCGGTCAACCCAGGTGATGCCATGAAGAAACTCCATCCGGTTGCCCCGACGCTGATGTCCTACGCCGCCCTGGCCGCCCGTCGCGAAGCGGTTAGCGCACCACCGCCGTGCGTCAGCATCATTACCGTGGTTCGCAACGGGGCGGCCACGCTGGCGCGCACCATCGCCTCGGTGCAGGCGCAGCAGGGCCCGGCCATCGAGCACGTGGTGGTCGATGGCGGGTCCACGGACGGCACCCAGGCGCTGCTGGAGCGCCACCTGCGAACGCAGGATTTCTGGATCAGCGAGCCGGACCGCGGCATCGCCGACGCGTTCAACAAGGGGGTGGCGCTGGCGCGCGGCACCTACGTGCAGTTCCTGAACGCCGACGACTGGCTGTCGGACGGCCAGCTGGCGCGGGCGGTGGCCACGCTGGAGCAAAGCGGCGCCGACTTCGTGTTCGGCGACCTGGTGTTCTACCGCGACGACCGCCCGGCCTTCGTGTACCGGGGGGATCCGCACTACGCCGACGGCCTGCGCACCCACCTGCCGCCGGTCAATCACCCCACGCTGCTGGCCCGCCGCGCGCTGTTCGAGCGGGTGGGGCTGTTCTGCCTGGAGCACCGCTACGCCATGGAGTACGACTGGCTGCAGCGCGTGCAGGGCAGTGGCGGGCGCGGCGTGCACGACCCCGGCATCGTCGGCCACATGACGCACGAGGGTGTGTCGAACCGGGCCTTCCGGGGCACCGTGCGCGAGGTGCGCGACATTGCCATTGCCTATGGTCAGCCGCGGTGTAGGGCTTATCTCCGCGCCGAATGGAATATTGCAAAAACTGCCTTGTCGCATGTGATTCGTGCCCGTTCGCCTGGGTTGTACGAAAAGTTGCGCAGCCGCGTGAATCCGGCCTATGTGCCCATAGGCACCACCACCGATGGTCGGTAAAGCGCTTCGATGCGATCGGTCATCGCGGCTACGGTGAAACGGTTGGCATGGCTCGCTGCCATCTGCGCCATACGGGCGCGCTCTCGCGGGTTGCGCACCAGTTGTTCGATGCTATCCGCCAGGGCTTCGGGGTCGTCGTGGGGTACCACCAGGCCACACCGGCCGCCGGCATTGGTTTCTGCGACCCCGCCGACCGGTGTGGCGATGACGGGCACACCGCAGCACAGGGCTTCCAGCAGCACGTAGGGAAACCCCTCGTAGCGGCTCGGCAGGACCAGCAGATCGAGCTCTGTCATGAGCCGGCGCCCGTCCACCGCGCCCAGCCAAGTGACTAAGGGGGCCGCATCCGTCTCGGCGAGTCGTTGCTCCAACGCGGCGCGCAGAGTGCCCTTGCCGGCGATGGCAAAATGGATCGGTACCGCCCGCCGATGGAGAGAGATGATCGCCTCGATGAGCAGATCAGGCGCTTTCTGTGGCTCCAAGCGACCGATGAAGCCGGCCAGACAAACCTCGTCGGGAAGCCGGAACCGACTGCGCAACCCGAGCGGTACGGCGCGGAAGGCGCCAATACCGTTGGGCACCACGACGCACCGGTGTCTGCCCAGGCCCAGTGTCGCGGCATGCTCATATTCTTGGGACGAGCAGCAGACGATTACATCGGTGAGTTGGGCCAGTCCCCACTCGATCAATCGATAAAATATTTTTTTCGGCCAGTGTAGGTCGGGTGTCAGGGTCACCAGAGCATGCGGCGTATAAAGACATCGCGTTCTCAGCGCGAGCGCCAGGAGGCGCGCGAAGGCACCACCCTTGGCGCTGTGTCCATGAATGACGTCAAAGGGACCATGCTGGTGAAGATACTTGTGCAGTGACCACAAGGCGCGGACGTCGCCGCAGCACGGCGCGCGGCGCATAGGCATCGCCAGGGCGTGGGCGCTGGGGAGTGATCGGGTTTCCGCCACCAGCGCCGGATCGTGGCGGTCATGGCCATAGAGCACGTGGACTTCGTGACCGCGCCGACAGAGCGATGTCGTTAGGTCGGTGATGTGTCTGCCTACGCCCGTGGTAAAAGTCTCGGCGATCATTGCGATGCGCATCGTTTGCTTCCCTGCCTTGCCGGTCGTCTGGTGGCGGTTTACTCTGAGACGCGTTCCGATCCGTGGACGGTATCTAAGGCAAATTGCAAAGCGTTGACGGAACGCTGGCATAGAATCTGCAAAAATGGTGCCGGAGACCTGCTCGGAGGGTCTGCCCCATGGTGACGCTCACTGGCATAGTCTGGATACCGCTTTGCCTGGCGGCGTTGGCGCTTGGATTTCGCACGCAAATCATGGTCTTAGGCGCCAGTGCAGTGCTCAGCTCCGCGGCGGTAATGAATCTGGCGTCGTTTGGAATTCAGCCCGGCTATTTCATGGCGCTGTTGATTCTTGGTGCGCTGGTGGCCGTAGCGCTGCCGCAAGGCGCGTTTTGGCTCAGCCGCGCCATTGCGCTACGTGCTGTCCCGCTTGCCATCCTCTTGCTGGCCAGTTTGAACGCGTTGTTTTGGGCAAACGCGGTGTTCTGGGACGACGTTTGGGTGGTCTCGGGCCGGCAGATGTTCGATCTGGATTCTGCCGAGCGTTACAGCTTTCGCGCAGAAAATCTCAATCAGCTGGTTTATCTACTGTTCAACATAGTGTTGGTATTGGTGGTGAGTGATCGCTTGGCGCGATTGCGGTCATCCGAGCTGTTGCCAACTGCCCATGCTGCTGTCCTGGCCCCCTTTGCGTTGGCGACGTTATTCGTGGCGTGGGATTGGGCGGCAAACTGGTTTGGCTGGTATTTCCCGACGGCCTTCCTACACTCGAATGCATTTTACGCAGCGGCGCACGACCAGAGCTTTGGCGCCGTTCCCCGCGTGAGTGGGCCTTTTTCCGAACCTTCCGGGTTAGCGTACGCGTACGGAGGATTTCTGGCGTACGCGAGCGCTTGCTACCTCGTAGATCGCCGAGCGCGCTCCCTGTTTCTGGTGCTGACGGCGGTTGCCGCGCTTGCGATTTCGACTTCGACCACGGCCTATGCATTGCTGGCACTGTGGTCGGTGGTTGCCCTCGTGGTACTGGTGTGGCGCGGCGTGCTGAACCGAAAGCAGGCACTGCCCAGGCAGCGGCGAAGTCGAGTGGCCGTCATGGCCGTGGTGCTGTTTGCGCTGGTGGGGGGGGCATGGGTTGCGCAGAACTTTCGCGACGAGATCCGGGTGATCTACGAGAGCGCCATCCTGGGCAAAACCGAAACTGGTTCCTACCAGTCCAGGACCGGCGCAGACCGAATGGGGTTAGCGTCCTTTGCCGCCACCGGGGGGCTCGGGCTCGGTCTGGGCAGTCATCGGCCGAGTACCTTGCCGGTGACGTTGCTTTCCAACACGGGGTTGATCGGCACGCTGGCGTTTGTCGTGTTCATCGGGATGTGCTTGTATCGGCATCGAGGCATGGATGGTTGGCCGGCGGACGCCCGTGCTTTATGGCCGTTGCGTGCGTTCACCCTCGGGTTGCTTGCCGGACATTTGGTGTCCAGCCCGAACTTGAATGGGCAGTTGCTCTGGTTGTCGCTGATTCTAAATTTGGCGGTTTCCGTGCATCGACCGACGTGCGCGAGCGCGGGATCGATCGGCCCGACTCGGTCGTTCTTCTCTGCGACCCGAGGCAATCCCTGTTGAATCAACATGCGGCGGTTTCCGGGCGGCGCATCGCTAGCCCCGCGCCACCCGGATGAAGGAGCGGTAGCGCTGGGAGAGGGAAATCTATGAGCAAAGAACGATCCAGCATGTTTCCGAACGCGCGCACGGCAGGTCGGGGCGCAGTCGGCGAACGGCGGTCCGGACGTCTTCGCGGTAAACGGCCAACGGCGCCGGAGTGGGCGCTTTACGGACTGCGATGCGCCGAGAGCCTGGCCTTGACGCTGGCGGGCCTGCTGGCCTGGCAGGTGGTGCCGGACCTGGGCGAGGTCAACCGGGGCTTCTTGGTATCGATTTTCGGGACCAGTTGCTTTGCGGTCTGGCTGGCTGGGCGCCTGGGTGCCTATCGGGATGGCTATGTATTTTCAGCTGTGCAGTTGCGGTACCAGCTAAGCGCCTGGGCGGGCGCGATCGCGGCATGGGTGCTGATCGTATTTGCTGCGGATTTGTCGCGCGAGGTTTCGCGGGCGTGGGTTGTGCTCTGGCTGGGGTTTGGCGCCCTGGCCCTGGCCGCGGTGCGGCCGATTTTTTTCTACAGTACGAGGGTTTGGGCCCGGCGCGGGGCTATCGCGCAGCGTACTGTGGTGGTGGGCACTGGCGCGAATGGTCGCCGCCTGGCGGAGCATCTGTCCCGTCAACCCGACCTGCGCACGCGTATCATCGGCTTCGCCGACGATGGCGATGCCACTGCGCGACCGGCGTACATCGGCGCCTACCGGGTCGTTGGCGGTGTGGCGCGGGTCCGGGAAATGATTCGCCACAACGAGGTCGATCAGGTCGTGATCGCATTACCCTGGTCGGAGCGAGAGCGCATCATCAACCTCACCGCGACCTTGGCAGAATTGCCTGTGCATGTGGCACTGGCGCCCGATTTGCTGCAATTCGAATTTTCAGCGCGGCGCTGGGATTTGGTGGGTGGGATACCCCTGTTGCGGGTGGTGGAGCGCCCGGTTTCTGGCCATGCGGAATTACTCAAGGTCGCCGAGGACTTCCTGCTCGGATCGATATTGCTCTTGGGCGTTGCGCCGATCATGCTGCTGGTGGCACTTGCCATCAAGGTCGATTCTCCGGGCCCGATTTTTTTTCGCCAGACCCGCTATGGATTCAATAACAAGCTGATCCGGATATGGAAATTCCGCACCATGCATCACCACTTGACGGACGCCGAGGCCGCAGTGCTTACCCAGCGCGACGACCCTAGAGTCACTCGGCTGGGGCGCTTCCTGCGCCGCACCAGCCTGGATGAGCTACCGCAATTGTTCAACGTGCTGAGTGGAGAAATGTCGTTGGTCGGTCCGCGTCCTCACGCCTTGCAGGCCAAAGCGGGCGGCACCCTGTACCAGGATGTCATGATCAATTATGCGGCTCGATACCGCGTCAAACCCGGCTTGACTGGATGGGCTCAGGTGAATGGTTGGCGCGGTGAAACCGATACCCACGAGAAACTCATACAGCGTGTCCAGCACGATTTGTACTACATCGACAATTGGTCCCTCTGGCTGGATTTGCGGATACTGCTCCGTACGGTATCGGCCGTGCTAAAGGCCGGGAACGCCTTTTGAGGCAGACCCGGCGGTGAATGGGTCGGTTGAAACGCCTCAAGGACCAGTTGGTGCGGTTGTCGCTATCCCGGGCGATACGGCGGCGGAACGCAGCAATGCGGCAATGCTCGGGGCATCGGTGGGTAACAAAGCTAGATTCCAGCGTCGGCGCAGGCGATACACGGGAACTTGGCGCACCAGTGTCGCGCACTGCTCCAAATGTCGGGCGCGCAGGTCGGTCGACAAGTATTCGATTCGATAGGTGTGTTCGAGGACGGCGGCCAACGCGGTACCGGCGGTGAGCCGTTCGAGGCTGGGCGGTCCGTCGGGCCCGGATTCCAACACGACCACGCCGGCGAGCGGGACGGCGGTTTTTGGTCGTGGCCAAGGTGGCACCAAGGCGAGCTTGCCCCAGGGGTCGGTGGCCGAGAGTCTCGCCATGCGGTCGAGGTTGAGCAGGGTGCATAGCTCCCGGCTGGCCCGCACGCGCGATAAGCCCGGCCACGCCATCACGCCTCCCCCTGGCTGAACGTCCACAACACAAACGTCATCGCACAGGTAGTGTGCGCCGCTCAATTCCGCGAGGGTTGTCACCAAGGTGGATTTGCCGGCCCCGGATGCGCCGACAAAGGCCCAGGCGGATGCTTGCCATAGGAGGGCGCCAGCGTGTAGTGGCAGCCTCCCTCGCTGGTGCCAGAGGGCGCCCAGGACCGAACCGAGCAGGTACAAGCGGAGTAGCTCATCGTCGACGCCGGTACGCTCGAACGCAATGTGCTGACCGGCGCTCACCTCGAAGCGAGCGACATGGGGGATATCGATGAGGCAGCGCGCGGGATAGCAGCACCAGCGCATGGTTCCTGGCGGCGGCGGAGGGCCTGGCGCCGCTACGGGGCGTGCTTCGATATGGACATCGAGCTGATCGTTTCGGTGGGGCGCGGGGATAGGCGCCAGCTCCGACAAAGCCAATGGCGATGCGAACCGCAATCCCGCCAGCGCATAGTAGTGCACGGCGAATTACCGAAATCCGGCCAAGGGGGTGAAATCCTCCCGGCCTCGGCCACCCACGATGGCGTGATCCCGCACCCTGAGCCAAGCATGCGCGCTGAGGATGCCATCCGGGCGGCGCCTGAGGCCGACGGTCAGCAGGCACGGGATGTTGCGCCGACGCAATAGCGTCTGGGCGGCCAGTGCTTGCCCCAGACAAGCGGTGCGCAAGGGGCCGCGTACCGCCAGTAGCTCGATCGTCCAGCCGATGTCGCGGGCTGCTGTGAGCTGCGCGGCCGATAGGGGAGGCAGGGTTTCCGACCCGGTGTGCCCGAGGGTTTGTATCAGCTTGGCTCCCGCGCGGGTGCGGACCTGGAGATCGGCGCGCAGCAACGCAAGCGCCGCCTCGATCAGCAGCCGGCGGTGTCGCCAGACGCGGGGCCAACGTCCCGTCACGTTGCGGGCTCGATCAAGTGTGCGCCTTCGAGAACGCGCAGGTAACTGGCGACTTCGGTCGCACACCGTTCGGCATCCACCGCATATTCGGTGCACAACAGCGCGCAAATTTGGTCGAGCGTACAGGGCTCGGCCAGTAGTTCCCAGATACGGGTGCCGACCTCGTTTAGCGCATGGTATTGGCCGGTTTCCAAATGGAGCAGGGCGGCTTGGCCGGGGGCCATTTCCGCTTGCACGACCTGTGTCGACCGTTGCCAGGAGTTCATGTCTGTGTCTCGCGCAGTTTGGCTGTTCGGCTGCCTGGGTGCGGATGGGCCATGTCCTTATTCCTCCATCACCTGTAGGGAGGACGTTGACGGGCCGCGTAGCGGGGATTGGGTGAGGCGACCGTTCGCGAGTTGTATCTGTTGATCCGCCAGGGCGACCAGCGAAGGATTGTGGGTGATGAGCAGGGTGGTGACCTGCCCGCGGAGCTGTGACAGGGCGGTTTCGATCCGTCGTTGGTTGTCGACATCCAGCGCACTGGTCGCTTCGTCTAGCACGAGTAGCAGGGGGTCGCGGAGCAGGGCGCGGGCGAGCGCTAGGCGTTGGCGTTCACCGCCCGACAAGGCGCTGCCGCGCTCACCCACGGGGGTGTCGAGCCCCTGCGGTAGTGCGCGCACGAAATCAGCGGCCGCGGCGGCTTCCAGCGCGGCCCAGAGCTGCGTGTCATCGGCTTGGGGGTTGCCGAGAAGCAGGTTTGCTTTCACCGATTCGGGCAGCAAAAAGGTTTCCTGAGGCACATAGCCGATCTGCCGCCGCCAACTCCGCGCGAGTTCAGGTGTCAGTGGTTTGCCGTCCACGACTAGGGTTCCGGCATCCGGAGTGATGAGCCCCAGCACAATATCGGCCAAGGTGCTTTTGCCAGCGCCGGAGGGCCCGACCAGCGCGGTGCAGGTCCCTGCCGGGAGCACCAGGCTGACATTTTCCAGTGCCGGCTGAGCCGCCCCCGGGTAGCGCAGGCTTAGCCCGGTAGCGACGAGGGCCTCGGTCAGGGTAAATACTGCGTTGTCGGAAGGGGGCGCCTCGCGCGCCGCGCGCAGGCGAGTTTCCAGCGTATCGGTGTACTGCCAGGCGGGCAGCGCGAACAGTAGTTCTTGGGTAAAGCCCTGTAATTGTGCGAGATAGGGCGTGAGCCGCACCACGCAAAAGATCAGGACCAGGAGCGCGGGCAGGTCGAGCGCCAGATGATGGCTGCCAACGAACACTGCGGCGGCCAACAGGGTTCCCGCCGCGATCTGAAAGTACAGTCCGCTTTGGGCACTCAGCGCCACGTAGGCTAGAGAGCCGCTTCTGGTGGCGTCCACGGAGCGCGCGAACCCTTCGCTGTGTGCCCCTTCTGCGCCGAAGCTCTTGGCCTCTTTGAGGCCGTGTACCAGTGCCGAGAGTTCACGGAAGCAGGCTTGACGGCTGCTGTTCACGCTGGCGCCGAGGCGGGCCGCGCGCTGACGGTGTCCGCGTAGCGCGAGCAATATGGCGCCGCCGGACAGCCCGGCCAGTGCCGTCAAGACGGGGGACACCAGTGCGGACAGCGCCAGGTAGACGAGCAGCAGCACCGCGGCCTGAGCCAGTAAGATCAGTGCCCAGACGCCGGATTGGATGCGCCCGATGCCGTTGGTCAGGGTATCTTCGAGATCGGCGCTGCGCAGTTTGCCGGTGCAGCTCCAGTGCGCTTCCGCAAGCGCGCGATAAAAGCGCTTCCGCAGGTGGTCGGCAAATCCGAAGTGTAGGTCCGCGGCACAGCGATTTTTCGCATACACCAAGGCGGCGCGGAGAGTAATCAGCAGGACGCACAGTGACAGTAGTGGTCCGAGTCCAAAGGGCACGCCCAAGGCAGAGAAGGCCTGAGCCATGGCGGTGCCGCCCACGGCGCCGGGGTCGTGCAGCAGCTGCAAGGCCGGCACAAACACCAGCAGTGAGATCCCTTCCGTGAGGCCGGCGGCAAGTAGCAGTGCGAAGGTTGTTGCTGCCCGCGTGGGCAAGGCGTCGATCAGCTCTCGGGCAAAAGCGCCCAGGCCCGGCGGGAAGTTCACGGCGAGGCCGACCGATAACGGAGCTCGTGCCGCGCGCGCAGTAGGAACTCCCAGGCCCAAAATTTGGGGTCCATTCGCTGGCTCAGGGCATTGAGCAAAGAGGACTGGCGTCGTTGGACCGGATTGTCGCGTGCGTCGCGCGCGCACCACAGCGTCTCTTTGGCAAAGCCGAGCAGGCGCCGCCGACGGGTTGGATGCGTCTCGGGGATTTGGGCCCATTCTGGTGCTCGTAGTCCCAACAGGACTTCGGCGAGGAGCAGACCTTGGGCCAGCGGTTCCAAGACGCCCAGCTTCGCGGCCTCACGGTGGGCGGTGTCCAGCAATTGAGGTGATGCGCGGGATGCGATCGCCGCGATGTCGCACACCCATAGCAGGCGATGCCACCCGTGGCGACTCCCGTGGGTGCTGAGGTACAGCAGTTCCGTGACCGGATCGAGCACCGGAACCCGGGTGTTGCCGATGGTGAGCTCCCGGCGCCCATCCATCAGCGTCGTTGTGGACAAGTCCAGCAAGTGTGGGTTGGGGTGAAGTCGATGATGTAATTCCAGGGTCATGCCATCCCGGCCCACGTACCGCTGTTCGTGCCAACCGTGCGGGATGAGGCCGCGTCGCCGTATCGGGGTGGTGCCGGCGGCCAGGTGCCAGCCGCAGGTACGTAGTGCTTCGTGCGCGGCTTCGACCTGACGACGAGGCACCAGGAGGTCGATATCCCCGACCCGCCGGGCGGCGAGGTCGCCATAGTGTTGCAGGGCCAGTGGGATCCCCTTGAGGGTGCACCAGGGGATGTCTTCGCGTGCGAAGGCGGCGGCGATCACAGCCAGATGGGAGACACTGGCGAACGCCCAGGCGACATTGTCAGCTTGGCGGTTCCGCAGGGGGGGGAGCAAGGGATGCAGGGCAGGGAAGCGGGCGGCCTGTCGCAGCGCCAGACCCGCTACCCCGTGTCGGGTGATGGCCTCGAGCAGTGCTTGTGGATCTTCCGGCGCCGTGTCGGGCGGAAGTCGTGGACGACCGCCGGTTCCCGAGCTGATCACTGCGAGCAGCCAGGAAACGGTGTCTGGCGTTAACGCCGCTGCGGCCATTCCTTGGTCCGATGCCCGGGCTGACGACCGGTTGATCCCCTAGCCCGAGAAGCCCTGGTGAAATGATCAGGAGCCGCAGTTATTGCCTAAGCCGCTGCAGGCGCCCTGTGGGTTATTGGCATGACCGTGGCCATCGGCGCCGCTGACATGAACGCCGGCGGTTCGCCTGACGCTGAGCGCCTCGCAGGCGGGCTGCGCCCAGGGCTTTGCCGTCGTACAGGTAGTCCCAATGGTGACATCCGTATCTGCGTGCATGAGGTTCACCTCTCGTCTCAATGGGGGGCGCGAATGTGCGCTCGAGGCCGGAGCCGCGTGGAGCCCTATTGTCCGGCGCTTGCATTAGCGTCGCATGCAACTATCTTGCCATTGGCGGGCTCTTGCGGCGCACAGTACGTGCGCCAGATCACAGATTCGCTGCATTTTTTTACTCCTGCCGTTGGGCTAATGCAAGCGTTATCGGTACCCGGGGGTTGGGTGTGGCCGTTGGCCCATCGCAGGCGCGTTGGTCGCGGCGCGAAAGGTGATCAGGAAGCGCAGTGAAGTGGCGGGATTCATCAACAGCATCGGGAAGAACCCGTGCCGGCCAATGATCTGGCGGCGGAGCTGAGGTTGGCTCGCCGCACCGTCGAGTCTAGTTGGGGGAATGCGTCGGCAGTCGCCCGTCGTTGGTGCCCGGGAGGGCGTTTTTTTTGCTGTGGGCGCCCGTGCCGGCCCCCACAGCGTAGCAGCTTCGTTAGCCGTTACGATGGATTGGGGTAAGCGGTATTAAACCCAAAGCCATCACTGTTTGCCTCACTCGCGCCTTGGGTATGCCCGATATCGAGGTCTTCAAGTTCCGGGCTTTGCCAGGGTTTATGTGTTTCCATACAGCCCTCCGTCTTCATCATTGAGTAGGAGCGTATCGATAGTGTCTCGCTGGTCTTGCGAGCGTGGGGAGGCGCCAGTTCCTTCGCTGCCAGATCACGCGCCGCGGAAGAGCTCGCCGCCTTCGTAAAGGCGTAAAAACGCAGCTGCCTTTACGCCGCGATAAATAACACACTGGGCGTCCAGCGTCCAGTGGCGCGCGGCGACTTCACCAGTCATCCCCGCCAGCGCCTGGTGAATCCGAGCGATATCGACGCACTGGGTGGCCAATCGGCTGGCCCCGGCGCGCTCCAGTGCCGTGGTGATGATGCCTGCTTCTCGACGGACCCGGGCGTGAAAATCGGGCAGGAATGCACCTTTAGTGGTCCGGGTCCGCACCAGTTCGGGGATGACGCCAATGCCGAGTTGCCGTACCAGCGAGCGGCCCATCCCCTTTCGGATCAATACCTCGGGTGGTGCCGATAGGCACAGTTCCACCAGCCGACGATCCCAGAGGGGGCTGCGCAAGCTGAGCCCGAGCATGGCACCGCTGCGCGCGATTTCTTCGCGCAAACGCAGCCAAACCGGATGAGCCATATCGGCGCGCTGCACGGCTCCGGGTCGCGGCCGCGCGCCGCCGCGCCGGTCTAGCTTTTGGGTACGCTGCAGCAGGCGCGTTCGGTGCGCCAACTCCAGCGTCACCGCGGAAGGCCCGCAGCGGGCAGCCAAGCGGGTCGGGAAATCACCCGACCAGGCAGGGAGCCAGGCGGCATAGGGCGCCAGCGCCCACGTCAGCATGGTCCGCCGCCCGATCCGGTAGCCGCGGCTCAATGCCGCCCATTCGCGCCAGGCGGTGCGCGCTTGGCCGCGGAATAGGAAATCCAGCAGGCAGTGCGGGTGCTCGAAAGACCATACCGAATCGCCGTGCAGACCGTCGATCACCACCCGGGCGCCCGACTGCTGCAGGGTCGTGTGCAGCGCCCTGTCCATGACCGCGAAGGGATTGGTCGGCGGCTGACCCCGGTGGCGCAGGTCGGTATCCGTGTCGGCAAAGATGCTGCCATCGTCGGCGGTGACCCAATGCGGGATCATGTTGGGGTATTGCGCGCACACGGCTTCGACAAAGGGACGCTCGTCCTCGGCGGGTCCCTGGTGGTCTGTCGGCAACACGCTCGACGCAGTGAGCAGCTCCCGGCCTTGCGCCATCAGCTGACGAGCCGTGAGGGCCGCCAAAGTAGACGAGTCCAGGCCGCCGGACAGCACGACGCCGACCCCTTGATCCGTGTCGCAACAGTGGGCGAGTAGTGTTTCGACCCGCGCGCGCACGGCTTCCGGGTAGTCCCTCGGTTTCGGCAGCCGGATGAAGGGTGCGGTTTCGATCTGCCAGTAGTGCCGGGCGCGCAGTTTGTGGCTGGCCGCGGACCAAGTCGCCACGCAGCCCGGTGGCAACCGGCGTATGCCAAGAAAGGGCGTCGAATGGTTTTCGGTCGCGCGAGGTCCGAGATAATCGGCGATCGCGCATTCGTCGATGCGGGTATCGACCCCCGGTAATCGCGGCAGACCGCTGAGGCTGCTGGAAAAGGCGAACCCGCCGGGCCATAGGGCATAGTACAGCGGCCGATTGCCAAGGTGATCCCGAACCAGGGTCAGCTGCCGCGCCTGAGTGTCCCAGATGGCAAAGCAAAACTCGCCTTCCAGGGTTTCCAGTACGCGCTCGCCGCGGCGCTGCCAGGCCGCGAGAAGCAGCGCGCTGTCGGCGATCTGATGCCGCCGCCGTGGCGCAATACCCAGGGCTCCGGCCAACGCTGCGGCGTTGATCAGACGCGCATCGGCGACCAGCACCAGGGGGCCGGCCATCACGGGCTGGTGTTCGAGAAAATCGCGACGATAGATGTGCTCCTGCCGCTGTCCGAGGGCGCAGCCCGGACCGTCCCAGCGACATTCTTCCGTGCCGAAGTCGACGAGATCGGCGAGCAATGTATCCAATGCCTCGCGGAGCGAATCGGCAGCGCCTTGCCGCTGGAAGACGCCGCATAGGCCGCTCACGGCGCGAGCTCGCCCGCGCGCCGGCATGGACCGGCCTGCAGCGACGGGCGGACGGGGTGTCCGTAGGGAGCGGGCCGCATCGTGCTTTGGTCCAGCATAGGGCAGAACGCCATGGTCTTCCTTTGCCACCGGTCGGCTGCGGTCACGGGTTCTCTTCGGGAGCGCTCCGAACGTGTTGCAGCCAGCGCCGCTCCCAATTGAGTGCATCCCGAATAATGATGTCGAGGTCCTGGTAGCTTGGCTGCCAGCCCAGCAGGCCCCGAATTTTGCCGCTATCTGCGACCAGGGCCGGCGGATCTCCGGGCCGACGTGGGCCGACGGTTGTCGGTAGCGTCGTCCCCAGCTGCCGGCTCATGGCATCGATCACTTCGCGGACGCTATAGCCCACGCCGTAGCCGCAGTTGAGTACGGCGGACGGTTCGCCGGCCATGAGGTAATCGAGTGCCCGCACATGGGCGAGCGCCAAATCCTCGATGTGGATGTAATCGCGCACGCAGGTGCCGTCCACCGTGGGATAGTCGTCGCCGAAAATTTGCATGCCCGCGCGCTGGCCCGTGGCGACCTGCGCGGCGACCTTGATGAGATGAGTCGCCTCGGCGCTCGCCTGGCCGAGTCGAGCCTGCGGATCGGCGCCGGCGACATTGAAGTAGCGCAGACAGACGTAGCGTAGGTCACTGGCTGCCCCGACATCGAACAGCATGCGCTCGCTCATCATCTTGGACGCCCCGTAAGGGTTGATGGGGGCCAGCGGGGCGGTTTCCGCGACGGGGATCCGGTCGGGTATCCCGTAGACCGCCGCGGTAGAGGAGAATACGACGCGTTGGATGGCCTGCCTACGGCAGGCATCCAGCAGGCCGCAGGTATTCACCGTGTTGTTGGTGTAGTACTTCAACGGGTCTTCGACCGACTCCGGCACTACGATATGCGCGGCAAAATGGAGCACCGCATCGAAGTGATGGTCTGCCATGACCTGATGGAGGAGCCTGCGGTCGGAGAGGTCCCCGATGATTAGGGGGGCATCCAACACTGCCCAGGCATGGCCCGTGCAGAGGTTGTCATACACGACTACTTCAACGCCGCGTTCGCGCAACTGGCGGGTGACATGGCTGCCAATATAACCGGCACCGCCGGTGACCAGCACTTTCATGTTCATAGCGTCCTTTCCAGCGCATTCCCGGGCGAGCCCGCCCACGGAGTCACTTGGCGAAACCCCATGGAAGTCGGATTCCTCGGAATACCCCGGGTTTCGGCGATGGTATGACACTGGCTGTGAACGCACAAAGCGTGCCGGACCGGCTTCCGGTCAGGCAGTGGTGGTCGTCTCGGCGCCTATGAAGCGCAGTAGCCAGTGCCCAAGTACGTCTTCGTCCGTGGGCTGAGAGAGGGAGGCTAGCGCGGCGGCATAGCTGGTCTCGCCCAGGCGGTCGCGCCGCCGCGCCAGCAGCGCGCGCAGGTAGTCGCGGGTAAATTCCGGGTGACCCTGAAAGCTGACTAGGGTTTTACCCATGGCGAGCGCGGCATAGGGGCAGAAATCGCTGCCGGCGAGTGTCACCGCCCCCGGAGGGGGCCGGGTCACCTGATCCTGATGGCTGTATAGCAGACGCAGTGGATGCCCTACGGGAAGGCCCAGGGAGGTTGGCCAGGCAGCAGCGTCGATGGGCTCGGCGCGCGCCCCGACACCCCAGCCCCGGCTGGATCGCTCGGCACGGCCGCCCAGGGTGTCGGCGATCAGCTGATGTCCGAAGCAAATCCCGATGATCCGCGCGCCGCCGGCGTGGAAGTCGCGTAGCCAGGCGCGTAGCGGGGGCAACCAGTCGAGATCATCATAAACGCCGGCGCGGGAACCGGTGATCAGATAGGCGTCGCACTCGTCGATATGGCGGGGAAGCTCGCCGGCCTGAATTTGATAATAACGGTAGCGCAGGCGGCCACCGAGCCGGTCGAAATAGTGCGCGAACATCCGCCCATAGGAGCCGACATCGGCGGCCAGATCCGGGTCCAAAATGTCGGCTTCGAGCAGTCCGAGCAGCCGCACCTGCGGTTTACCAACGGTCCCAGACCGGCTCGCAGCCTGCGGGCAGGGCGGGTTGGCTGCCCAGCTCGGCCCAGAATTGCGCCGGTTGGTGAAAATCGGAACCCGTGGACGCGGCGAGTCCTGTCTCGGCGCAGAGTTTGGCTAGCTGGCGTGATTCCTGGGCTTGCTGGCGGCCGGAGACCACCTCCAGGGCCGTGCCGCCGGCGGCGCGAAAGTCGGTGACCAGCTCGCGCAGTCGGGTGTGGGTCAATTGGTATTTCTCGGGATGGGCGATTACCGCGCTGCCGCCGGCTTCACAAATCCAGGCGACCACCTGTTGCAAGGAAGCCCATTCGTTTTTGATGTCGCCGATACGGCCGGAGCCCAAGTGTTTGCGGAAGGCGTCGTCGGTGGAGCGCGCCTGTCCTCTTTCGACCAACAGTTCTGCGATATGAGGTCGGCCGATACTGAGGCGTTCGCCGAGTTCGGCCACTGCGGCGGAGAGGTCCCCCAGGCCCTTGCGCGCGAGCCGTTGGGCGATGATCAACGCCCGCCGCTGGCGTGCAGCGCGCTGCAGGGAAACAGCCTCTTCAATGGCGCCGGTGTGCAGGCCGATATTGAGCCCGACGACATGGATGGTCTGGCCGCGCCACTGAGCGGAAAGCTCAATTCCCGGTATCAAGCGCAGTCCCTGGGTGGCGGCCTCGCTGAGCTCGGCGTAGGCGGCAACGCTGTCATGATCCGTAATCGCGAGCACGTCTATGCCGCGCTCGCGGGCGCGCTGAACCAGGGCCGTGGGCGTGAGCTTGCCGTCGGAAGCGGTGGAATGGCAGTGCAGATCGAACAGCATCGACACTCGGACAACAGAAATTGCGTTTCATTATACCGGGCGCGATCGCGGCCCGGCCCGGGGGAGCGGGCTGTCGGCGCCCTCAGAGCTGGAGGGACTTGGTCTGGAGGTATTCCTCCAGGCCGTAGGGGCCGTGCTCCCGTCCATACCCGGATTGCTTGTAGCCGCCGAAGGGCGCCATCATGTTGAAGCCGCCGCCATTGATGATCACCTGGCCGGCGCGGATGCGCCGCGCTACGGCACGGGCATGCGCCTCGTTGCGGGACCATACGCCGCTCGATAGCCCGTAGGGGGTGTCGTTGGCGATGCGAATGGCGTCCTCTTCGTCCCGGTAGGGGATGATGCTCAGCACTGGACCGAAGATCTCCTCCTGGGCGATGGTCATCTTGGAATCGACCTTGCCGAATACTGTCGGCTTGATGAAGTAGCCCTGGGGCAGATCCTCCGGCTGGTCCGGTCCGCCGGTGACCAGTTCGGCGCCCTCTGCCATGCCCGTACGGATATAGCCGCGTACTCTCTCCTGCTGGGTCTTGGAAATCAGGGGCCCGAGTTTGGCCTTGGGGTCGGTGGCCGCACCCAGAGTGAATGACTCGGCGACCTCCCGGGCCTTGGCCGCGGCGCTTTCGTAGAGCGACTGGGGTACGAGCATACGGGTGTGGGCAGCACAGGTCTGGCCGCTATTGAAGTAGCAATCGTTGACTGTGCCGCGCACCGCTTCGTCGAGGTCGGCATCCTCCAGAATGATGGAGGCCGACTTGCCGCCCAGTTCCAGCGCCACGCGCTTGACGCTCTGGGAGGCGAGCTCCGCGACGCGCTTGCCGGCGCGAGTGGAGCCGGTAAAAGACACCATGTCGACGTCAGGGTGTGTGGCCAGGGCTTCGCCGACCACCGGGCCGAGCCCGGTGATCAGGTTGAATACCCCGGGCGGGAACCCGGCTCGCTCTACTTCCTCCGCGAGCACGAAAGCGGTCAGGGGAGCCAGCTCGCTGGGCTTCACGATCACGGTGCAGCCGGCGGACAGTGCCGGACAGATCTTGGCCATGATCTGGTGCAGGGGATAGTTCCAGGGGGTGATGGCCGCCACCACGCCGACTGGCTCCTTCACCACCAGCGAGTTATCGATGCGTTCCTCGAAGGAATACTCTCCGAGAATGCGAATGAAGTTGTCCAAGCTGACGAGAGGCAGCCCGGCCTGGATGCGCTCGCACAGTGCCAGCGGCATACCGACCTCGCCGGCCATGATCCCGGCCAGCTCGCCGAGGCGACCGGCAAGTCCTTCGCGCAGCGCGCGCAGTAGGGCACGGCGCTCCTCGGGCGTAGTCACTCCCCAGGTATCGAAGGCGCGCGCCGCGGCCTTGGCCGC
Organism: Porticoccaceae bacterium; assembly: GCA_041594335.1. Classification (GTDB taxonomy): domain Bacteria; phylum Pseudomonadota; class Gammaproteobacteria; order Pseudomonadales; family Porticoccaceae; genus JAGPUQ01. Next base: position 19,765 of record JBFHML010000020.1, on the reverse strand, counting down.
GCGATCGGCGTCGACCGCCGAGCCGCTCGGGACGCGGCCCATGACCTCTTCGGTGGAGGCGTCGATCACTTCCAGCGTGTCGCTGCCGTCCGGAACTACCCAGGTACCATCGATATAGAACTTGTCGCGGATCTTCACGTGGACCTCCCTGTGCGGAGTAGTCTGGTGTCGATCCTAGCGCTGCCCAGGGGTGTCAGCAAATGGGGGGCGATCAGCCGGTCGCTCCGGTTTCCCGCCAGCGGTGGATTCCCGCGTCATCCAACGCCAGCCATTCGCGGAGCACCTGCTCGGTATGCTGGCCCAGGGTCGGCGCAGGTGCGAAGGTCGCGGGGTCGCTGCGCGACAGCTTGACGGGGTTGCCGGGCGCCAAAGTCCGCTCGCCGTTTGGATGCCCGACCTCGACCACCATGTCGCGGTGGCGGACCTGGGGGTCGGCGAGCGCCTGGCTGAAGCGATTCACCGGCGCGCAGGGGATCCGCACGGCTTCGAGCTTGGCGAGCCAGTGCGCGGTGGTGTCGGTGGCGAAGATCTCGGCCACCCGATCCTCGATCAGCTGCTTGTTGGCAAGCCGGCCGGGCTGGCGGTCGAATTCGGGCCGGCGCAGGTCATCGGCGCCGAGCACATCGAGCAGGTTCTGCCAGAACTCGTCGAAGATCACCGCGATGACGATGGCGCCGTCGCGCGTGGCGAAGCTGTTATAGGGTACGTGCACGAAGTGGGAGTTGCCGATGGGCTCGGGATCCTCTCCGGAGAGAAAATACATGGTGGCCATGTAGCTCATCATGGCGATCTGGCCGTCGAGCATGGAGATATCCAGGTGCTGGCCGAGGCCGCTGCGCTCGCGCTCATAGAGTGCGGTGAGGATGCCCACCAGGCCGAACAGGCTGCCGCCGAGATCGGCGATCGGCAGGCCGGACCGCAGGGGGTGAGCGGCATCGAACCCGGTAATCGACATGTTGCCGCCGTAGGCCTGTACGACCTGATCAAAGGCGGTGCGGTTACGGCCTGGGCCGGTCTCGCCGAAGCCGCTGATCGAACAGGTGATGATGCGCGGGTTGATAGCAGCGAGGCGGTCGTGGTCGATGCCGAGCTTGGTGGTGACGCCGACGCTGAAGTTGTCGCAGACGATGTCGGCCTTGCGTACCAGTTCGTAGAAGAGCTCGCGACCGGCTTCGGCCTTAAGATCGATCACTAGGCTTTTCTTATTGCGCGACAGGCAGAGAAAGTAGGCGCCCATGCCTGCGATTGAGTGCTGGGGGTCGTCGGCCAGCAGACGGCGGGTGCGCTCGCCTTCCGGGGGTTCGATTTTGACCACCTCGGCGCCGAGATCGGCGAGCGTCATGGTGGCAAAGGGCCCGGAGAGGATGTGGGTCAGATCGAGGACGCGAACGCCTGCAAGGGGTCTGGACATGCTGCCGGCCCGGTGGTGACGAGGGCCGGCATTGTCTCACCACCACCGCGCGGCGAAAAACCGCGCGGTGCATTCAGTGCTGCAGCAGGTCCTCGGGGGGCTGCTCACATTCCAGCTCGCGACCGAGTAGCGCGCTGATCGGTTCCAACAGGAAGGCATCGTCTTCACACGCGAAGCTGATCGAGGTGCCCGACTTGCCGGCCCGACCGGTGCGGCCGATGCGGTGTACGTAGTCTTCGGGCTCTTCCGGCAGGGTGTAATTGACTACATGGCTGATGCCATCGACATGCAGGCCGCGGCCGGCGACGTCGGTGGCTACCAGGACTTTCAGTTGGCCGCTCTTGAAGGCATTGAGGGTGCGGACGCGTTGATTCTGAGCCACTTCTCCGGAGAGGAGCCCGACTTCAATACCGGCATTGCGCAAGCGCTCCTGTAGTCGGCGACACTGGTCCCGGCGATTGGCGAACACGATGGCACTCTCGACTTCGGGGTCGCGTAACAGGTTGCGCAGCAGCGCAAACTTGTTGCGAGTCTCGACGATGAATACCCGTTGGTTGACCGATTCGGCGGCGACGCGTTCCGGCTCAATCTCGACGAACACCGGGCGTAAGGTCCATTGCTCGGCAAGTCGGTGTACGTCGTCGGTAAAGGTTGCGGAGAACAACAGCGTTTGGCGGTGTTCCGACTTGTGGGGGGTGAGTCGTACGATGCGCCGGACCTGGGGAATGAAGCCCATGTCCAGCATGCGATCGGCTTCGTCGATTACCAGCACTTCCACTTGGTCGAGATAGACATCGCGACTATTGCAGAAATCCAACAGCCGCCCCGGGGTGGCCACCAGAATGTCACAGTGGCGCTGGTGCAGGTGTTGCCGCTGGCGATCGTAATCCATACCACCGACCAGCGTATGGATCTCCAGGCCGCTGTACTTGCACAACGCTTTGGCATCCTCGGCGATTTGCATCACCAGCTCCCGGGTGGGCGCGATCACCAGGGCGCGTGCTTCGCCGGCAAACCGCTCTTCTTCCACCGGATGCTGGAGCAGGTCGGTGATGATGGTGATCAAGAAGGCGGCCGTCTTGCCGGTACCGGTCTGGGCTTTGCCCACCACGTCGTGGCCGCGCAGCGCAAAAGGCAGGGAGCGAGCCTGGATGGGCGAGCAGTAGCGAAACTCCAAATCGGCGATCGCATGCATTAGCGGTAACGGCAGGTCTAGGTCGTGGAAGCGGACCTTGTCGGGCAGCGCGGCTACCGGGAAGTCATCCAGACTCCAGCTGCTGTGCGCGGCGGGATTTGGGGTGGGTTTGGCGCGGTTGCCGCGGCCGCGGCCGCGGCGACGGCCGGAGCCGCTGGCCTCCCGGCTTGGCTGGGGGGCGTCATGGGTGCTTGAAATAACGGAAACTCCGATGAAAACAGCCGTGGAAGATGAAAAACGGCTCCGATTGTAACACGGCGTGGCCCTGCGATCGCATCAGGTCGGGGCCACCCCGGCGCGACGGGCCAGCCAGTAATCGAGGCTGACATACCGGCCGCCGCCGGTGAAGAAAAGGCTCAGCAACATAATGAAGTAGGTGGCGGCGAACTCAATGCCGTTGTTGAGCACCACGAAGCCGCCTTTTTCGGTGAGCCACTGGTAGTTCCCGTGTTCGCGGAGCAGGCTGCGGGCCGCCTGCAGCCGTTCGCCCACCGCGACACTGTTCTCGAGGCTACGCTCGGCGGCCGGAATCCCAGCCATGGCCAATACCTTGGCGCTGCTGGTGTCGGGATCCGAGGGTGCGATGGCGAACCAACCGTGTTCCCAGTGCACTGTGCTCGCCGCGACGGCCATGGCGATCAACAGCGGAATGGTTGCCCAACGCACGGCCAGCCCGATCAGCAGTGCCAAACCGCCGAAGAGTTCGGCGCCGGCCGCCAGTGCCACCATCAGTGCCGGGGCCGGCAATCCCAGCCCCCATTCCGGATGGCCGAACCAGGCCACCATGTCCTCCCAGTTGCGGAATTTGTGCCACCCAGCGGCGATCATCACCGGGGCGAGGTAGAACCGCATCAGGAGAGGCGGGAGGCCATCGAGGTGGCGCAGGCGATCAAACAGGGTGCGGTGGAGGCGCGCGTAGGTAGCACTCATGCGGAGTTCTCCTCGAAGGGCAGCGGTGGCGTGATCGGGGTCTCGACAAAAGGCAACGGGCTGAAGATCGGATTTTGGGCCTGGGCCTTGGCGTAATGCAGATGCAGTGGCTCCGACTGGCCGAACTCGGTGACGATGCGGGCGTGATAGCGGCGCAGCGCCCGGGGATTTTCCACGCCGCAGCTGTGCGCGATGGCGCCCACTTCCTTGCGCAGGTTTTCGACATACTGGGCGATACGAATGGCCTTGTTGGTTGGGTCCAAGCCCTTCTGGAGATCCGGGTCGTGGGTGGTCACTCCAGTGGGGCAGGTGTTGCGATTGCACTGCATCGCCTGGATACAGCCCAGGGCGAACATGTAGCCGCGCGCCGAGACGACGAAGTCTGCGCCCACCGCCAACGCCCAGGCGACGTCGACCGGCGTGATGAGTTTGCCGGCGGCGATGACCCGGATGCGCTCGCGCAGGCCGTATTCGGCGAGCTTGTCGACTACCGCCGGCAAGCTTTCCCGGATCGTGAGGCCGGCGTGATCCATCAGGCTCTGGGGTGCGGCACCGCTGCCGCCATCGCCGCTATCCAGGCTGATGAAATCCGGGGCTGACTGTTCTGGGCCGCGGGCGAGCACGGCTCGGCACAGTTCATCGAGGAAATTCCCACCGCCGATGACCAATTTAAATCCCACGGGCTTGCCGGTGACGGTGCGAATATGGTCGATACGGTCGAGCAGGTCGCCGACATTGCGGATGTCGGTATGGCCGTTGGGGCTGATCGAGTCGAGACCCGGAGGAATCCCGCGGATGCGGGCGACTTCCTCGGTCACCTTGATGCCGGGCAGGATCCCGCCCTTGCCGGGCTTGGCGCCCTGACTGAGTTTGATCTCGAACATCCGTACTTGGTCGTGCGCGGCTATTGCTTTCAGGCGCGCATCGCTCAATACGCCCTGGATGTCGCGGACGCCGTACTTGGCGGTGCCGATTTGAAAGACTAGATCGCAACCGCCTTCGAGATGGTAGGGCGCCAGCCCCCCCTCGCCCGTGTTGAGCCAGCAGCCGGCCTGCGCGGCTCCCCGGGACAACGCTTGGGTAGCGACCCGGGAGATGGCGCCATAGCTCATCGCGGAAATGTTGAAAAAGGAGGTGGCAATAAAAGGCTGCGGACAGAACGGGCCTACGACCAGCGGTCCATCCTGGACCGCATCCTCGGCCAATGTCGGAAAGACATCGGGCACGAAGCGCACCGAGCCGGGGGCCGCCATGTCGAGTGTCGAGCCGAAAGCGACGGTGCTGTCGAGGTTTTTGGCTGCCCGGTACACCCAAGAGCGCTGGGCCCGGTTGAAAGGCTGCTCCTCGCGATCCTGGGCGTAGAAATACTGGCGAAAGAAGTAGCCCAGGTGCTCGAACAGGTAACGGAAGCGGCCGATGACCGGATAATTGCGCCGAATCGCGTGCTGGCGCTGGTGAACGTCGACCACGTACATCCACGCGAGCGCCAGTGCGCCGATGACCAGCAGTGCGAGAATGCCGACGGCAAAGAGCTGCAGTCCCAGCATCCACAGCGACAAGCCGCTGTCAGTCATAGTTTCCTCTGTTGTTGTTCCGCTCAGGGGGCGGTGGTGTTCTCCCGGCGCTGACTGCTTGGCAGCGCCCCCGGCCGCCGCTATGATCCGCCAATGTCAGAGTCACCGTCTTCCGTTCTGGGTTCTGAGGCGCGCCGATCGCGGCGCACCCGTCTAGTGGCATTGGCAAAAATCTTTGATCACAACAGCCAGGCCATGATCGGTTATCTGGGCGATATCGCAACCGGCGGTATGATGCTCCATGCCCACCGCGAGCTGCCGCCGCCTGGCAATCGGTTGTTGACCATTCACCTTCCCCATCCGGACAAGGGTTTGTTGGCGATCGACGCAGGGGTACGCATCGCCTGGCAACGTCCTGACGGCGTGCAAAGCCGGATCGGTTGCGAATTCGTCGCCCTGGACCCCGCCGATCGCCTGTTGCTATTGCAAACAGCGCGCAGCTACGGGCTCGCCTGAGCCCAACGTCCCCCACGACTGGCGGCAGCCGGCCGCGACTGTTTACCGTTTTCGGGTCTCGCAGCATTCTGGGTGGCGCCCTAACCCTGCGCTATAGTCGGTCGCATCGGCAAGCTCTGACTTACACCATAACAAGGGTCCGCCTGACCGTTCCTCCGTTGTCCGTCGATGAATGCCAGGGATGTGGCCCGCCACAGGGGAACACCTTCATGGCCAGATTCGACACCATCATCAAGAACGGCATTATTTTCGACGGTACCCGAATTCCACGCTACCGCGGCGATATCGGCATCAAGGACGGTGTCATTGCCCGCATCGGTCGTCTCGACACCCGAGATGCTGAACGGGTCATCAACGCCGATGGCAAGCACGTCTGCCCGGGGTTCATCGATCTCCATACCCATTACGACGCCCAGTTGTTCTGGGATCCCTACTGCACGCTTTCGGGTTGGCACGGCATTACTTCCGTGGTGATCGGCAACTGCGGCTTCGGCTTTGCGCCGGTCGCCCCGGAAGCCCGCGAACGCGCCATGCTGTCGATGACTCGGGTCGAGGCCATCCCTTTCGATTCCATGAAGGCCGGCATGCCCTGGGACTGGGTGACCTTCCCGGAATTTCTCGACAGCGTGGATCGCGCCCCTAAGGCGATCAACATTCTTCCCTATGTACCCGTGGCCCCGCTGTTGATCTGGGTGCTGGGCTTTGAGCGTGCCAAGGCCGGTGAGAAACCCTCTGCTGCTGAAGAGGCGGAACTCTGTCGTCTGCTCGAAGAGGCGATGGATGCCGGTGGCTGCGGCTGGTCTGCCCAGCGCCTGGCCCCCGGCTGCGGCGCCGATGTCCAACGCGATTTCGACGGCACGCCCATGCCGACCGATGTCATGCACGATGAGACCTGCCTGGCGTTGGCGAAAGTGCTGGCCAAGCGCAATGAGGGCTTTATCCAGATGACCATGCTGAGCGGTAAGAATCCGGAACACGATCGCGCCCATATGGAGCAAATCGCCGAGGTGAGTGGGCGCCCACTGCTCTATAACGTGGTGCAGGCAGTGGCCAGCGATCCGGAGGTGCACCGTGGCGCATTGCGCTGGCTGCGGGAGTGCCATGCGCGCGGCAACAAGGTCTATGGTCAGGGCTTGACGACAGATTCTGGTTTCACCTTTTCACTCGACGAATGGAATCTGTGGGACGATTCGGCGGCTTGGCGTGAAGTGACTACCGGAAGCTTTGAGGAACGTTTGGCCAAGATGTCGGACCCCGAGCGGCGTCCGGCCTTGCGTGCCGACCCGCCGGGTATTTCCGCGACCGGGCCAATTGAAGAGGTGGTGTTGGTGCGCACGCATTCCGACCGGTTCAACGAATTCAAGGACCACAAGATGAGCTTGATCGCGGAAAAGACGGGCAAGCATCCCGTGGACGCGCTGCTGGATATCGCGGTCGGTACGCAACTCAAAGCGGAGTTCTTCGCGACGCTGCCCAATGCGGGCAATCTGCAGTACATGAAAGAAATTATCGACGATCCCTATGTGACCTTCGGGGTCTCGGATGGCGGTGCCCACACGCGCTTCCTCACTGCGGGGCGCTATCCGACAGAAGCTCTCACCAAGTATGTGCGCGAGCACAACATGCTGTCTCTGGAGGAGGCACACTGGCGGCTCTCGGCGCTGCCCGCGGCGCTCGCCGGGTTCAACAACCGCGGACAGTTACGGGTCGGCTCGCCGGCGGATATCGTCATCTACGACTACGAACGGCTCGAGGTGTTGCCCGCGGAGATTACCCACGACATGCCGGCGGGAGAGTGGCGGCGGGTACAGCGTGCCAAAGGCTATGACTATGTGTTGGTCAATGGTCAGATCACCCTCGAGAACGACCGCGAAACCGACACCTACTCCGGCCGCCTGTTGCGCCACGGCGATGGCTAATACCCCTGCCGACCCGGCGGTTCACGTCGGGTCGGCAGGGGCGCGCAGGATGGCGAGCTGCTGGGCGATCAGTGCGTCGGGCAGCGTCGTTTCCAGCGTCAGGCGATCGACCAGCCCGCCGTAGCGGCGCCTGAGCTCGTTCGCGACGCGGTGGGGTTCGCCCACGACCGCGAAGGTTTCGAGCATTTCGTCGCTGATCTGTTCGGGCAGGCGATCCCAGGCCTTGTTTTTGGTCAGTTGATTGAGTCTTGGCTGCAGGTCCTCCCAGCCGTGGCAGGCCAGTACCGGACGATAGGCGGGAGTCGAGGCATAGAAGGCGATGCGGTATTTGACGCGCTGCCGGGCGGCGGCGAACTCCTGCGCGTCGGCGCCGGTGACGACGAAGGGCGGAAAGGATACCTCGAAGTCGGCGCGGTCACGTCCCTGCTCTCGCAGGGTGGCGTCGACGCGGGGGAGGATCTCGGTTTCCAGGTATTTGGGGGTGCAGAAGGTGTGCACCAAAAGACCGTCGGCCTCCCGCGCCGCGGTAGCGATCATCCGCGGGCCCACGGCGGCCATGGCGATGCGCGGGCGACCGTAGCGTCGATCACCGGGCGTGAAGTCCGGGGTCATCAGGGTATGCCGGTAGTGGGCGCCGCGGAAACGCAGCGGTTTGTCTTCGTACCAGCAGTCCCAGATAGCGTGCAGGGCGTGGATGAATTCGGCCATCTGTTCGGCCGGGCCGTGCCACGGCATGCCAAAGCGCTTGGTGATGTGCGCCTGGACTTGCGATCCGAGCCCGAGCGTGAAGCGTCCTTGTGAGAATAGCTGGAGGTCGTGGGCACTGTAGGCGGTGGTCATGGGGTTGCGCGCGAAGGCTACGGCGATCCCCGTGCGCAATTCGATCCGTTCGGTGGCTGCGGCGCCCAAGCCCAATAGCAAAAAGGGGTCGTTACGAATTTCGGCGGCGACCACGCCGTCGAAGCCGAGTTGTTCCCGGCGCCGGAATTCGGCCTGGATGGCCCCGATATCGGTGAGTTGATCGTCAAAGGCAAAGCTGGTGTCGATTTTCATGGGAGGTCACCTCCGATGGCTTTATCGATAGTCTCGATCGGTGGTCGGCAAGCGGCCTCCGGTCACCCGCTCGTGCCCGGCGAGATCGCGCCAAGTGTGTACCGATTCGAGCGCGGCACAGAAGTGGCGAACCGCCGCACCCTGGTCGGCCCCGTGCTCCAGCAGTAGCCAGCCGCCCGGCAGAAGGTGTCTGGGCGCCGCGGTGGCAAGGGTGTGCAGGTCTGCGAGCCCCCGATCTTTTGCCACTAGGGCTTCCCGTGGCTCAAAGCGCACGTCGCCTTGCGCCAGATGCGGGTCTTCGGGGTCCACATAGGGTGGGTTGGCGACGATCAGGTGATAGCGCTCTCGATTGCCCGACAGCCAGTTCCCGCTGCGGAAATCGACATTGGCCAGTGCCAGGGCCGCACGATTGGTTTCGGCAACCGCCAGCGCAGCGGTGGAGCGATCGATGCCGGTCACCTGCCAATTGGCGCGCTCCTTGGCGACGGCGAGGGCGATGGCGCCACTACCGGTACCCAGGTCGAGCACGCGCGCCCGGGGTTCGGCTACTCGTGTCAGGGCGAGCTCTACCAACAGTTCGGTTTCGGGTCGCGGGATGAGGGTTGCCGATGAAACGCGCAGTTTCAGCGACCAGAATTCGCGCTCACCGAGCAGATAGGCCATCGGCTCACCTTTTTTGCGGCGCTCGATCAGGGCCTCGAAGGTGGCGGTGGCGGTGGCTGACAACACGGTTTCCGGGCGAGCATAGAGCAGCGTACGTTGGCAGTCGGCCGCTCGACATAGCAGGAGCTCCAGATCCAGTCTGGGTGTGGTGGACACCGCCGCGAGCTCCGCAGCCCGGGTCAGCAGTGCGGCGATGGTGGCCACGAGTCAGTCTGCCAGCGCCGCCAGTTGTTCGGCGCGATATTCGTGGATCAAGGGTTCGACGAGCGCGTCCAATTCGCCTTCGAGTACGGTGTCGAGTTGGTACAGTGTCAGGTTGATGCGATGGTCAGTGATCCTGCCCTGCGGAAAATTGTAGGTGCGGATGCGCTCAGAGCGATCTCCGCTGCCGACGAGGCCGCGACGGATACGAGCCTGCTCTTGGTTCTGTCGCTCGCGCTCGGCAGTGAGGAGGCGGGCCTGGAGCAGGGCCAAAGCCTTGGCGCGATTTTTGTGTTGTGAGCGCTCGTCCTGGCATTCGACCACCGTGCCCGTGGGCAGGTGGGTGATGCGGACCGCGGAATCCGTGACGTTGACGTGTTGGCCGCCAGCGCCAGAGGAGCGAAAGGTGTCGATGCGCAGGTCCGTCGGGTCGATCTGTACACCGTCGACTTCGGCGACCTCGGGCATCACGGCAAGGGTACAGGCCGAGGTGTGGATCCGCCCCTGGGATTCGGTGGCCGGTACGCGCTGTACGCGGTGAACTCCGGACTCGAAACGGAGCCGGCCGTAGGCACCATCGCCGACCACGCGGGTGATGATCTCCCGAAACCCACCGTGCTCTCCCGCGCGCTGGCTGATGATCTCGAGTTGCCAGCCGCGGGCTTCGACATACCGGGCATACATGCGAAACAGGTCGCCGGCGAAGATTGCTGCCTCGTCGCCTCCGGTGCCGGCGCGGATTTCCAGGAAGACGTTGGCGTCGTCGTTGGGGTCGCGAGGTAGGAGTAACAATTGCAGCTCGGCTTCGAGCCGTTCGCGGAGGACTTCGGCAGCGGCCAATTCTTCATTGGCGAGGGCGCGCAACTCGGGGTCGGCATCGCGCAGCAATTCGCCGGCGGCGGCGATGTCAGCGACCACCTTTCGGTAGCGTCGATAGACTGTGGTGACTGATTCGAGCTCGGCATATTCCCGGGACAGTGCCCGGAATCGCTGTTGGTCGGCAATTACGCTGGCATCGCCGAGTAGATGACCGATTTCTTCGTGGCGCTCGGTCAGTTCTTGGAGGCGACGTTGCAAGGAAGCTTTCATGAGGACTCGCTGCGGTCTTGGCGGTCGACCGCGAACAGCTCGCTGAGCCAGCGCAGCGAGTCCTGTCGACCCTCTTCGCCGGCGCGTTTCAAGCCGGCGGTGGGGTGGTGGAGGAGTTTGTTGGTCAGGCTGTTGGCCAGCTGGCGAAGCACGATTTCTGGTGTCTGGCCTCCCTCGAGCGCGCGCAAGGCTTTCTCGACTTCCGCGTCCCGTACGGCTGCGGCATGGCCCCGGTAGGCGCGGATCGCGCCCACGGCATCCCGCGCCAGTTGCCGCCGCTGCCAGCGGGAGATTTCCAGATCAATGATCTCCTCGGCGTCTTGTGCGGCTTGCTGGCGCGCGCGACGGCCTTCCTGAATGACCTCGCGGAGATCGTCCACGGTATAAAGATAGACGTCGTCGAGGCGACCTACCTCGGGCTCGATATCCCGGGGTACGGCAATGTCGACCATGAGCATGGGGCGGTGGCGACGGCGTTTAAGCGCCGATTCCACGGCCCCCTTGCCGAGGACAGGCACCTGGCTGGTTGTCGCGGTAATCACCAGATCGGCGCGATGGAGATGATCCGACAGCTCCGTCAGGGGCAAGGCCTCGCCGCCGTGACGCGCGGCAAGCAACGCGGCACGCTCCGGGGTTCGGTTGGCAAAAATCAGGCCGTCGATTTCGGCTTCGGTCAGATGTCGCGCCACCAACTCGACGGTGTCGCCGGCGCCGATCAGGATGGCGTGCAGGGACTCCAGGCGACCGAAAATCTGCCGGGCCAATCCCACCGCCGCGTAGGCGACCGATACCGGGTTGGCGCCGATTGCCGTTTCCGAGCGAACGCGCTTGGCCGCGGCAAAGACACTTTGGAAGCACTGCTCCAGTCCGGTAGACAAGGCGCCGGCTGCACGCGCCGTGAGGTATGCCGATTTCATTTGACCCAGGATCTGCGGCTCACCCAACACGAGCGAGTCGAGACCGCTGGCGACGCGCATCATGTGGCGCAGTGCAGGTTCATCGCGGTGAGCGTAGCAGCTGGCGATCAGTTCGGTAGGCGACAGGCTATGCGCAGCCGCCAGCCAGGAGCCGAATGCACTGAAGGCGGCGTCTCCCACCGCGTAGATTTCGGTGCGATTGCAGGTCGAAAGTATCGCCACTTCATCAAGTGCCAGTTCTTGCCGGGCCTTGAGTAGCTGTTCGGTCAGCGTTTCCGGGCTGAAGGCGACCTTCTCGCGGAGCGCGACGGGCGCGGTATCGTGACTGAGGCCGAAGACCTGGATCGTCATGGCTGCGGGTGGGCTCGTCCGTTGCCGAGAGGTGTTTGCAACAAGATCAGAAACCCTTGCCGATAGGATTTTGTCCAAGACGTTGTTGCTACAATAGCGCTGGTTTGTGAGGACATCTGCCCGCCGTGGTTCGTGCGATTCGCCTGTTAGCCGGTCTCGGCGTGGCCTTGCTTGCCGCCTGCGCCGCCGGCCCCCAAGCGCCGGCTCGAGAGGCGGGCGCCGGTACGCCAGCAGGCGTGATTTCGGGGCGGCAGGCCCCTGAGGGCAAAGGCGCCAGCGGCGATTATCCCGTCAGGGCCTTTCCGACACAAACCCTCTATGCTTTGTTGGCCGCTGAAACCGCAGGCATTCGCGGCGATATCGACTTCGCCTTGGCGCGCTATCGGGAGCAAGCGCGAGCGACCCGGGACCCCGGGGTGATCGCCCGCGCCGCCCATATCGCGGAATACGCGGGTGAGCATCGCGCGCTCGCCGAGCTGGGGCTGCTCTGGGTCGAGATCGAGCCCGATGACCCACGACCCCGGGAGCTGGCTGCCGCAGGATTGGCGCGTCAAGGCCGCTTGCTCGAGGCCCTGCCCCACGCCACTTTCCTGCTGCGCGAGGGGTCCGGGCAGGCGCTCCGCCTGCTCTCCGGGAGCGCGGCGAAGCGCCCCCGGGCCGAACGCGCGGAGTTGTTGGCTGCCTACGAGGCGTTGGCCGCGGAATTTCCCGATCATCCGGACCTCCTCTTTGGCCGCGCCTTGTTGAGCTGGCAGACCGGCCGTGCCGAGCAGGCTCGGGCGTTGGCAGAGCGCGCCGTGGCGCTCCAGCCCGAGAATCCTGCCGGTCACCTGCTGTTCGCGCAGCTGCTTGAAGAAGCCGGCTTGCGGGACCAGGCGCTGGATCACCTCGAGCAGGCGCTGCCGCACTATCCGGAAGACGCCAGGCTCAGCCGCACCTATGTACGGTTGGCGCTCGAAGGGAACAATTTCGCGGCAGCCGTGGCGCGGCTGGCACCTTTGGTGGCCACCTATCCCGACGATGCGGCGTTGCGCTTTGGGTTGGCGTTGGGCTACCGGGGGGCCGGCCGGTTTGACGCGGCGCGGGAGCAGTTTGGGGTGTTAGTCGAAGACCCGGAGCTGGGCGGCGACGCCTATTTTCAACTCGGGCAGATGGCTGACTCCGCAGGCGAAGTCGAACGGGCGGTCCAATATTATCGGCGGGTACGCGGCGAACATTGGCTGGCGGCGACAGCGCGTGCGGCCCGATTACTGGTCGATTCCGGGAATCTCGCGGCAGCGCGTCAGTACCTGCGGCAATTGCGTGACGAGCACCTCGAGCAGCTCTCGACGCTGTTTCAGATCGAAGCCGAGCTGTTGATGTATCTGGGAGAACACCACGCGGCCAGAGAGCTGCTTGATCAGGGGCTGACAACGATACCGGGTAGCATCGAGTTGCTCTATGCGCGCTCCCTAGCCCACGAGAAGCTTGGAGATATCGACGCGGTAGAGGCCGATCTGCGCGCCATTCTGGACATCGACGCGGAGAATGCCTCAGCGCTCAATGCCTTGGGCTATGCCTTGACCAACCACACCGACCGGTACGAGGAAGCGCAGCGTCTGATCGAGCGGGCATTGGCGTTGGCGCCCAATGATGCCGCGATTATCGACAGCCTAGGCTGGGTGCTGTATCGCCGCGGTGAATACCACAGGGCCTTGGCAGAGTTGCGGCGGGCGGCGGCGCTGTTGCCGGATCCCGAGGTGGCTGCGCATCTCGGCGAGGTGCTCTGGGCGTTGGGTGAGCGCGAGCAGGCGCGCTCGGTGTGGGAAGAGGCGCTGCGACGCTTTCCCGACGATGCGTTGATCCGCGAAACCATGCGGCGGCTGCAGGTCGATTCTTGACGTATCGAGCGCTCCTGGCGATCTCCATCCTGGGTTTGATCCTGGCGCAAGGCTGTGCGCGGGTAGCGACGCCCGAGCCCGTTTCTTGGCGGGAGCATCGGGCGGCCATGGCGACCCTTCGCGAGTGGCGTCTGGAGGGCAAATTAGGTTACCGCACCGCGGTCGATGCCGGGTCGGTGCGCATCGCCTGGGTGCAGCAGGGGGCGAGATCCACCGTCGCTCTCAGCGGACCCTTCGGTGCCGGCAGCGCGCAGATTTTCGCGGGCCCCGAGGGGGCTGTTTTACGTCAGCCGGGAACCGCGCCGCAACACGCGGCCTCGGTGGAGGCGTTGAGCCAAGTGCTGTTGGGCTGGCCCCTTCCGGCTCGGCAGCTGCGCGACTGGGTGCGGGGTATCCCCTATGCGGGCGCGCCCGTGGATGCGCTGATGCTGGGGGGCGATGGTCGACTCCGGGAGTTGCATCAGAGCGGCTGGACGCTGGTGTTCAGCGACTACCGCGAGACCGAGGCCGGCTTTTTGCCGGGTCGCATCGATGCCGATGACGGCCATCTGCGTATTCGCCTGGTCGCTAAGCGCTGGGAGCTCAACGCGTGGTGAGCTCGCTTGGCGCAGAGCTGTGTCTGCCGGCACCGGCCAAGCTCAATCTTTTTTTGCACCTGACGGGTCGTCGATCCGACGGATATCACGAACTCCAGACGTTGTTTCAACTGCTCGATTACGGGGATGAATTGGCGTTTCGGCGCGCCCCGCGCGGCTCGATCCACGTAGAGATGGATCCGGCGGTGCCAGGATTATCCGAAGCCGACAATATCGTCTACCGCGTGGCGCGTGCCCTTGCGGCGCGATATCCGGATGCTGGGGGGGTGTCCATCCGGGTCCGTAAGCGATTGCCCGCCGGTGGTGGCCTCGGAGGCGGCAGCAGCGACGCCGCCACCACGCTGGTCGGATTGAACCGGCTCTGGGGGCTCGGGCTGGATATCGCAGCGCTGTGCGCCTTGGGTCTGGAGCTGGGCGCCGATGTGCCGGTGTTCGTGCGCGGACAGACAGCCTGGGGAGAGGGCATCGGCGAACGTTTGACCCCGGTTTCGCTGCCCCCAGCTTGGTATCTGATCGTCAATCCGGGGTGCGCGGTGTCGACCGCGCGCGTATTCGCGCATCCGCAATTGACAAGGGATACCCGGCCGATGAAAATACGCGCCTTTTTTGGCGAGGGTGCTGGCAACGACTGCGCCGCCGTAGTCGAGAACCTGTACCCTGAAGTGCGCGCCGCGCGCCGTTGGCTTGATCGTCACGCGCAAGCGCGGCTCACCGGCACGGGGGGCTGTCTGTTCGCGCGGTTTGCCAGCCGCGATCGGGCTGCGACAGTGCTCGCGCAGGTGCCGGAGCCGTGGACCGGGTTCGTCGCGCAGGGTGTTAACCTGTCGCCGCTGATTGCGGCTGGTGGGTTCGCAAGCCAAAAATAGTTTTGTTCCACTGGGGCGTCGCCAAGCGGCCAAGGCAGCGGGTTTTGATCCCGCCATTCGGAGGTTCGAGTCCTCCCGCCCCAGCCATCATCCCCGCCCGGAAGGCAAACAGTCCCAGGATATATCGATGGCCAACCTGATGGTTTTTTCCGGGAACGGTAACCCGGAACTGGCGCGGGAGGTGGCCCGCTATCTCGGGCTCCCCATGGGCAATGCGCTGGTCGCCCAATTTTCTGATGGCGAGATCAACATCGAGATTCGCGAGAATGTGCGCGGTCGCGACGTGTTCATCATTCAGCCGACCTGCGCGCCGACGCACAAGAACCTGATGGAGTTGATCCTGATGGTCGATGCGCTGCGCCGGGCGTCGGCGAGTCGGGTGACCGCGGTGTTGCCGTATTTCGGCTATGGGCGTCAGGATCGCCGGGTGCGGTCGGCGCGCGTGCCGATCAGTGCGAGAGTGGTCGCCGATATGATCAATAACGCGGGGGTCAGCCGCGTGCTCACGGTGGATCTGCACGCGGAGCAGATTCAGGGATTTTTCGAGTGCCCGGTCGATAACGTCTACGGTGCGCCGGTGCTGGTCGCGGATATCGAGCGTCAAAACTACGACAATTTATTGGTGGTTTCGCCCGATATCGGCGGTGTGGTGCGGGCGCGGGCAATTGCCAAGCAGCTCAATACGGACTTGGCCATCATCGATAAGCGGCGTCCGGAAGCCAATCAGGCGCAAGTGATGAATATCATCGGTGAGGTAGAAGGCCGGACCTGCTTGCTGGTGGACGATATTGTCGATACCGCCGGTACCCTGTGTAAGGCTGCCGATGCCCTCAAGGAGCACGGTGCCGCTCGCGTCATCGCCTACAGCACCCATGCCGTGCTGTCGGGACCGGCCATCGATAATATCCAGGCCTCCGCGCTCGATAACTTGGTGGTGACCAACAGTATTCCATTGTCCGAACCGGCCCGGAATTGTCCGCGAATTCGCCAATTGTCGATCAGCGCCATGCTTGGTGAGGCGATTCGGCGCGTCAGCAACGAGGAATCCATCAGCGCGATGTTCGATTGATCGCGCTGAATATCGACCCTAGGGTCATCCACTGCCCCGCCCTCATCTAGGTCGCTGAGCGATGTCGGCGAGGTACTTTCAGGAGTCAAGGCAATGACAGATTTTGTTCTCCATGCCCGCGTGCGAACCGACAAGGGGAAAGGTGCGAGCCGCCGCCTGCGTCGGATCGCCGAAGAAGTGCCCGCCATCATCTATGGCGGTGACGCCGAGCCGTTGTCGATCGCGCTGGCCCATCGTGAGTTGGCTCGCGCGCTGGACAACGAAGCGTTTTATTCTCATATCATCACGATGCAGGTGGATGGCAAGGCGCAGGACGTCATCCTCAAGGATCTGCAGCGTCACCCCGCCAAGCCGATCATTCTGCACGCCGACTTCCTTCGTGTGAGCAAGACCCATAAGCTCACCACGCGGGTGCCGTTGCACTTCATCAATGAAGATACCTGTGTCGGTGTCAAGCAACAGGGCGGGATCATCCAGCACAATCTGGTGGACCTCGAGGTGCAGTGTCTGCCGGCTGACCTGCCCGAATATATCGAGGTGGACATGGTGGCTGTCGAGGTCGGGCAGATCCTGCATATTTCCGATTTGCGTCTCCCTGCAGGGGTGGAGAGTGTCGCGTTGGCCCATGGTGCCGATCATGATTTGCCGGTGGTCGCGGTCAACAAACCCAAGGGGCGCGCGGACGCGGAAGAGGATGACGAGGCCGCCGGCGAGACCGACGCCGAGAGCTGATCCGGGCTGCCGGCGGTGGCAGCGGTGCGCCTGATCGTGGGCCTCGGTAATCCGGGGCCTGGTTACGCCAATACGCGCCATAACGCTGGCGCCGATTGGGTGCGTCTGCTCGCCGCCGAGCACGGTCTCCAGTGGCGGCGTGAAGCCCGGTTTTTTGGCGAGCTGGCCCGCCTGGAAACTGCGGGCCACACCGTCTGGTTGCTGATTCCCGAGACCTTCATGAACTGCAGTGGCCAGGCCGTCGCAGCCTTGTTGCGCTTCCACCGCATTCCGTCGAACCAAACGCTCGTGGTGCACGATGAGCTTGACTTGCCGCCCGGCGTGGCGCGGCTCAAGCAAGGTGGCGGTCACGGCGGACACAATGGTCTGCGCGACATCATGCAGGCGCTGGGCGGCGCACGGGATTTCGCGCGCCTGCGCATCGGTATTGGCCATCCCGGAGCGGGCGGCGACGTGGTCAGTTACGTGTTGCGCCGGCCGGCGCCGGAGGAAGGTGTGCGAATTCGGGAAGCTTCGGTCCGTGCTGTGGCGATAGTGCCGACATTGCTTGACGGAAGTTGGGACCGGGCGCAGCAGCAATTGCACACCATCGAAGACAAGAGTTCGGGTCAGGGGGACGGCTAGTGGGTTTCAAATGCGGCATAGTGGGGCTGCCCAATGTGGGCAAGTCGACGCTGTTCAACGCCCTCACCAAGGCAGGGATTGGGGCGGAAAACTTCCCTTTTTGTACCATCGAGCCGAATACGGGGGTGGTTCCAGTACCGGATCCCCGGCTGGATCGGTTGGCCGAGATCGTGCAGCCGCAACAGGTAATCCCCACCACCATGGAGTTCGTCGACATCGCCGGGCTAGTGGCCGGCGCGGCCCGCGGTGAAGGTCTGGGCAATCAGTTTCTCGCCCACATTCGTGAGACTGACGCCATTGCCCATGTGGTGCGCTGTTTTGAGAGTGCAGACGTCATCCATGTGGCGAACCGGGTCGATCCGGCAGCCGATATCGAAGTCATTCATACGGAGCTGGCCCTGGCCGATCTCGAAACGGTTGAGCGGGCACTGCAGCGCGCGGCCAAGGCCGCCAAGGGCGGCGACAAGGTCGCGCTGGCGCGCAAGGCGTTGCTCGAAACCCTGGTGCCGCATCTCAATGCCGCGCAACCGGTGCGTAGCCTCGACCTGGATGCCGAGGCGTGCCGCGAGCTTCGCGATTTGGCATTGTTGACCGCAAAGCCCACGCTGTATATCGCGAATGTCGCCGAGGATGGCTTTGTGAATAACCCGCATTTGCAAAAACTGGAAGACATCGCGGCCACGGAGGGGGCTGAGGTGGTGGTGATCTGCAATCAGATCGAGTCGGAGATTGCTGAGCTGGACGAGGAGGACAAACGCGCCTTTCTCGCCGACCTCGGGCTCGCCGAGCCGGGCCTCAACCGCGTGATCCGAGGGGGTTATCAGCTGCTGAACTTGCACACGTTTTTTACCGCTGGGGTCAAAGAGGTGCGGGCGTGGACGCTCGGCGTGGGTGCGACTGCGCCCCAGGCAGCAGGCCGCATTCATAGTGACTTCGAAAAAGGCTTCATCCGCGCCGAGGTGGTTGGCTACGAGGATTTCGTGCACTACCGCGGCGAGAGCGGTGCCCGTGAGGCCGGCAAGTGGCGCTTAGAAGGGAAGGACTATGTGGTCCGCGATGGTGATATTGTCCATTTTCGCTTCAATGTCTAAGCTCAGACCCTCGGGTTGACACACTGGGCCAAAGTCCCGAGAATTCCGCCCCCATCTTCCCGTGGCTACGTAGCTCAGCTGGTTAGAGCACAGCACTCATAATGCTGGGGTCGGCGGTTCGAGTCCGCCCGTAGCTACCATTCAACGTCCTCGACATCCCGAGATCCGGGCCTTTGGCCAGCGGAAGCTGCGGGTGCTGTGCGACGGCAGATCACGGTCGAGTTCTGGCGGTGGCGCGCGTGAATCCTGGCCAGACGTTCGAGCGGAAGTATCCCCAAATCGTGCGCGGCCCTGAGTCTCGACGACCTGTCGCCGAGGCGCTCACTCCACCGACCGTTGGGCCGGGCGGGGCTGTTCAGGTCTCGCGGCTCCCGGAGGCTGGCATGCGCGTCGTGGCGGTAAAGCGGCCAAAGTCTTCAGTTGGAGCTGAAGAGTTTGGCTCGTACCGTATGGCGATAGGTGCTTGGCGTGACGTCGTAGAACCGGCGAAACAGCGTCGCAAACCAAGCGGTATCCTGGTAACCGCAGCGCTGGGCAATCTCTGCGATCGATAGATTGGTGTTTTGCAGCAGCTGGCGTGCGGTGTCGAGGCGCAGTTCCTGAAGATATTCGAGTGGTGCTTCTCCAACCGCTTCTCGGAACCTGCGGTTGAAGGTGCGCAGGCTCAGTCCGAAGCGCGTCGCCAGCTCGGCCATGACGACGGGTTTGTCGAAATTGTCTTGTAGCCAGATCTGGGCTTGCAGAATGTCTTCGTCGCTGTGGCGAGCGGCGGCGTCGTCGAGGTAACGGCTGCCCTCGAAGGCGTTGCGGATTTCATGGAAGAACACCCGTTCCACATGGCGTGCGACGCTGCGTCCGTAAATTCGGTACACCAGGTGTGCCAGCAGTTCGGCGAGCGCGTTGACGCCGGCGGTGCAATAGATGTTTCCGGCCTTGGTTGTAAAGTATTGGCGCTGCAAATTTACGCGCGGGTATTCGCGCTGAAAGTGGTCGAAGTAATGCCAATGCGTAGTCGCGGGTTTGCCATCGAGTAAACCGCTGGCGGCAACTAAGCAAGTGCCGGTGCCTACTGCGGTGAGGATTGCGCCGGCCTGGTGCTGGGCGCGAAGCCAGGGAAGATATTCGGGATGCCGGCGCAATGCCGGGCG
>JBFHML010000019.1:0-40536 GCA_041594335.1 Porticoccaceae bacterium | reverse complement strand
GTGCCGGCCCGCCCGGACACTTTATTCGTGTGGCAGGTGGCGGTGGATGCGGCCGCGCGAGGGTTGGGGCTCGGATCGCGCATGCTGCTCGGTTTGCTCGGGCGGACGGAACTTGCGGACCTTCGCTTTCTCGAAACCACCATAGGGCCGGACAACCGGCCCTCGTGGGCGCTGTTTGAGCGCCTCGCAAGGACTCTCTCGGCGGGGATTGAAACCACCACGCTGTTCGAGTCGCAACGCCATTTCGACGGCCACCACGCAGATGAGGTTTTGCTGCGCATTGGACCGTTTTCAGCGGCGTAAGCCAGCTGACCTACTCATTCTATTGCTACCTGTGGAGCCTAGGAGACATTCCATGGATATTTTCAGCGAACTCGAATCTTCGGCGCAGTGTTACGCAGATTCCTTTCCCGTCGTTTTTACCCGCGGCCAGGGCTGCTATCTCTATGATGAGACCGGCAAGTCTTACATCGACTTTTTGGCGGGTGCCGGTGCACTGAACTACGGGCACAACCATCCGGTTCTCAAGCAGGCGCTGCTCGACTACATCGGGGCTGATGGCATCGCGCACGGGCTTGATATGCATACTGAGGCCAAGGCCCAGTTTATGGCGGCGTTCCGGGATCGGGTGCTGGCCCCGCGCGGGTTGGCGTACCGTATGCAGTTCACCGGCCCCACGGGCGCTAATGCCGTTGAGGCGGCACTGAAGCTGGCCCGTAAGATCAAGGGGCGGTCGTCGGTGATTGCTTTTACCAATGGTTTTCACGGTGCGACTCTGGGTGCGCTCGCGGCCACCGGCAACCAGCATCACCGCGGCGGTGCCGGGGTCCCTCTGACCCATGTGTCGCGGATGCCCTTCGCGGGTTACTTGGGCCGCGATGCCGATACCTTGCGGGTGATGGACCGCATGCTCGGTGATCCCTCGAGCGGAGTAGACCGGCCGGCGGCCGTGATTGTCGAGACGGTACAGGGCGAAGGCGGTCTGAATACCGCCAGCACCGCATGGCTCCAGGGCCTCGAACGCCTCTGCCGCAAACACGATTTGTTGCTCATCGTGGATGATATTCAGGCCGGCTGTGGTCGCACGGGTACTTTCTTCAGCTTCGAGGCGGCCGGCATCAAGCCGGATATGGTGACCCTCTCCAAGTCACTGAGCGGCTATGGGTTGCCGATGTCTCTGCTGCTGTATCGGCCAGAGCTCGATGTCTGGAAGCCGGGAGAGCACAACGGTACGTTTCGCGGGAACAACCACGCCTTCGTTACCGCCACCGCCGCGCTGGAACACTTCTGGAGCGACGATGCTTTGGCCCAGGCGGTCCGCGCCCGGGGCGAGCAGTTGCGCGAAGGCTTGCAGCGGCTGAGCGAGAAGTTCGGCGTAGCCCGGGTGCGAGTCAAAGGTCGCGGCCTCATGCAGGGGATCGAGTGTGCCGATGGCGAGACGGCAGATCGAATCAGCCGCGCGGCCTTCGAACGTGGATTGATCATCGAGACTTCGGGCAACCGGGGGCAGGTGCTCAAGTGTCTTTGCCCCCTCAATATCACGGAGGAAGAGCTCAGCGCGGGCTTGGCCATTCTCGGCGCGAGCCTCGAGCAAGAGCTCGGCGATCGCACCGCCAAGGCATCCTGAGTATCAGAAAGCCATAACGTGCCCTAGTGTCCTAAGGAGTTTAAGTTCGATGATCGTACGTAATCTGAGCAACGCCGAAAAAACCGGGCGCCGCATCGTATCCCGCGGCTGGGAAAGCACCCGGTTGTTGCTAAAAAACGATAACGCTGGTTTTTCTTTTCACATCACCACCATATACCGCGGCGCGGAGCTGCCGATGCACTACCAGAATCACATCGAGTCGGTGTACTGCATCTCCGGGAACGGCACGGTGGAGACTGTTGCCGACGGCAAGGTTCACGCCATTTCGCCAGGCACCATCTATATTCTGGATCAGCACGACGCCCATATTTTGCGTGCCGAGACGGAGATGGTAATGGCCTGCGTATTTAACCCGCCGTTGCACGGCACCGAGGTGCACGACGCCGATGGTGTCTATCCACTGGAAGCCGAAGCCGTGGTCGACTAAACGGAATGAGGAGTCCCACCCATGAACGCTGAAGCTGAGGATCTTTACCCTTCTCGGGGTGGTCGTCGGGCCACCCTGCAACCGCGCGTGGACCCCGTGGTGCACGCGCCTGCGGATCGCGAGCCTCCCGTAGCGCGGGAGGTCATCGACACCTACGAGGCCCAGGGCTTTCTGGTTCTGGAGTCCTTGTTCGATGAGGCAGAGATTGCCGCCATGACGGCGGAGCTACACCGACTGCGTAACGATGCGTTGATCGCACAGCGCCCGGAGGCGATTCGTGAGCGGGAAACCGGAGCGCTGCGCTCCCTGTTTCGGGTTCACCAGTTGAGCCCTTTGTTTGCTGCAGTCGCTGCGGACCCGCGGTTGCTTGAGCTGGCCAGATATGTCCTGGATGACGAGGTGTACATCCACCAATCGCGGCTTAATTACAAACCCGGATTTGGTGGTAAGGAGTTTTACTGGCACTCGGATTTCGAAACTTGGCACGTCGAGGACGGCATGCCAAGAATGCGCGCCCTGAGTATTTCTATCTCTCTGACGTCCAACCATGCGCACAACGGGCCCCTGCTTCTGGTGCCGGGCTCCCATCGCGAGTATGTGGTGTGCACCGGTGAGACACCGGCCAATCACTACCAACAATCGCTAGTAAAGCAGGAATATGGCGTGCCCAGTGACGCTTGTCTGGCCCGTCTGGTCGAGGCCGCCGGCGGCATCGTTGCCGCGGTCGGTCCCGCGGGGACCACGACGGTGTTTGACTGCAACACCATGCATGGATCCAACGGCAATATCACGCCGGACCCACGCAGCAATGTGTTCTTCGTCTACAACGCGATAAGCAACAGCCTGCACGAACCTTATTGCGGACAGCCACCACGGCCCGGGTTCATCGCGACTCGCGGCAACATCCAGCCACTGGTGCCGGCGCCACTGCGGCTTGCACCGGGGCACCGGTAACGCCTGTCTTCGCCCGGGGCTTAGGCCCCGGATTCGCTTACTGTCCGACGTCTAGGGAAAACGACACCATGAGCCACACCGTGGAGAAAATCGGCGGCACTTCGATGAGCGGCTATGCCGCCGTGCGTGACAACATCATTCTGCGCCGCGCGAACCCTTATGGCCGAATCTTTGTGGTTTCGGCATACAGCGGGGTGACCAACCTGTTGCTCGAGCATAAGAAAACCGATCAGCCGGGCGTATTCGCGAGCTTTGCCAATGCGCAAGACGATGATGCCTGGCGCGATGCACTGGTTGCTGTGCGCCGCCGGTTGCAGGAAATCAATGGCGAACTGTTCGACTCTGCCGCCGATCGCGCGGCGGCAGATGCGTTTGTCGCCGAGCGACTGTCCGAGGCCGAACGCTGTCTGGCAGACCTCGCCAGGCTCTGCCGCCACGGCCACTTCCAGCTCGACAGCCACTTGGCCACAGTCCGTGAGATGCTGGCCAGTATCGGCGAGGCACACAGTGCGTGGAATCTGAGCCGGCTCCTCGCCGGAGAAGGGCTCGTTACTCGTTTCGTCGATCTCACCGGCTGGAGCGGCGAGACAGCGGTCATGTCACTCGATGAGCGGATTCGCGCCGGGTTTTCCGGGATCGATGTGCAACGTGAGCTGCCTATCGTTACGGGCTATGCGCATGCCGACGGCGGTCTGATGAGCCGCTTTGGTCGCGGTTATAGCGAGATGACCTTCAGCCGTATCGCGGTACTTACCGGTGCGTCGGAGGCGATCATTCATAAGGAATATCACCTCAGCAGCGCTGACCCCATGGTAGTCGGCGCCGACCAAGTCGTACCGATCGGGCGAACCAACTATGACGTTGCCGACCAGCTGGCCAATCTCGGTATGGAGGCGATCCATCCGCGCGCGGCCAAAGGGTTGCGGCAGAGTGGCATTCCCCTGCGCATCAAGAACACCTTCGAACCGGATCATGCCGGTACCGTGATTACCCACGATTACGTCAGTGAAACCCCCTGTGTGGAGATTATTGTCGGGCGTAAAGGTATTTATGCGCTCGAGCTCTTCGATCAGGACATGGCCGGGAGCTTCGTCGAATACGACGGGCAGGTGCTTGAAGTGATTCGCCGGTTTCGTGCAGATATCGTCAGCAAGGATTGCAATGCCAACAGTCTCACGCATTATCTGGCATGCAGCCTGAAAACCGTGCGGCGGATTCAGGAGGCGCTCAAGAATCGACATCCAGAGGCGGAATTTGACGTCCGTCGGGTAGCACTGGTCTCTGCCATCGGTAGTGACATGCGGGTGCCCGGGCTGCTGGCGGAAACCGCCACCGCGTTGGCCGATGCGGGGATTTCGATTCTCGCCATGCACCAGCCGCTGCGCCAAGTCGATATGCAATGTGTGATTGACGAGCGAGACTATAACGACGCCATTCGTGCCCTACATCGACGCCTGGTCGAGCGCCATGACCATGGCATCGCGATTTGCGCAGCCTGAGGGGCGGTGCGCCCCTTGTGGGCGTGCCGCGGTGACGCTGTCGGGGGTTGTAACCGGTTTAGTGCCTGGGCAAAGAAATTGCCCCGCCGCGCTGCCTTAGGAGCCTGCCCTGGCCGCTGCGAGTTTCCTCCTGTTTCTGCTGGGATTTGTCGGCGTCGGCTTGGCGTCGGCGCGTTCCAGTCGTGGCACTGGCGCTGACTATTACCTGGCGAGCCGGGCCGTGCCCGCGCCGCTGGCCGGGTTGTCTGCCGTTGCGACCAACAACAGCGGCTACATGTTCATCGGGGTCATCGGTTACACCTACAGTACCGGATTGGCTTCCTTTTGGTTGATGCTGGGGTGGATCCTGGGGGACTACCTGGCGTCCCGGTGGGTCCATCCGCGCTTGCGCGCGGCCGCTGCCGTCGGTTCCGAACTGAGCTTCGTGGGTTTGGTCAGCGACTGGAATGGTCAGGCCCAGCCGGCGCTGAAGCGCCTGTTGGCGCTGTTTACTCTGGTTTTTCTTCTCGCCTACACGAGCGCGCAGCTGGTTGCTGGCAGCAAGGCGCTGGCGGGCATTTTTGCGTGGCCACAGTGGAGCGGGGCGGTCTTGGCTGCGGTGCTCGTGGTGGCCTATTCTGCGGCGGGGGGACTGCGTGCTTCCATCTGGACGGACGTTGCGCAATCGGTCGTCATGATGGGGGCGATGGCGGTGCTGCTGTACAGTGCCTGGATCGCAGCCGGCGGCCTGCACGGAACCCGGGAAGCTTTATCCGAGGTCGACCACCTGCTGGAGTGGTTTCCCCCCGAGCTCGCCTGGCCTGGCGTGAGCGGCGCCCTGTTGTTTGCGGTGGGTTGGCTGTTCGCGGGTTTCTCGGTGATTGGCCAACCGCACATCATGGTGCGTTTTATGGCACTGAGCGGAGATCCTCAGCTCACCCGTACCCGGCGTTGGTACTACACCTGGTTTACGTTGTTCTACGCCATGGCTACCGGCGTTGGGTTGCTGTCGCGGGTGCTGATCGCCGACCCAGGGGATTTCGACGCGGAAATGGCGTTACCGAGGATGGCACAGGAACTTCTGCACCCGGTGGGTGTGGGATTAATCCTCGCGGGAGTGTTCGCAGCCACTCTGTCGACGGCGGACTCCTTGGTCCTGGGTTGCTCTTCGGCGCTCGCGCGAGACCTGCCCGCCATGGGTGGCGGGAGTGAAGCGCCGCTTCGGCGCTATAAATTCATCACCTTCTTGGTGGTGCTGGCGGCGCTGTGCTGGGCCCTGTTGGGCCAACGCAGTGTATTTGGCATCGTGATTTTTTCCTGGTCGGGGTTGGCGGCCGCCCTGGGGCCGATACTCATACTGCGCGTTCTGCGCACGCCGATCGCGTTCGTCAATGGCGCGCTAGCGGCAATTTTCGGGGTGGCGGTGGCTATCTCTTGGCGGCTGGCCGGACTGCATGCAGGCGTCTATGAGGGCATGCCCGGAATATTGGTGGGGGTGTTGGTCGGGTGGTTGGCCCGTCCTCGCGCGCGATGAGGTCTCGCCGTCGTGGATGCCCCTCAGTGGCTGAGCATGCGGAGCAGTGCCGTTGTCACGCCGGCCAGACTCTCGCCGGCTACTAGTCCCGCGGCGGCGACCAGGACGAAGCGACGTGACCATTGCGGCGCCCATCGGCGCGCGGCCAGCGAGGCCGCGGTACCGACAAAGAGCGCAAGGCTGATCCAGGCGGGAATCACGAAGGCCAATCCGATCGCGGCGCCACTCGGCATCCACCGGCCCGCTGCCGTTGACACCTGACCGACGGCGAGTGCCATCCCAGCGGCTACCGCCGCGCCCATCGCCATCCCTGCGCCCTGGGGGATCGCGCCCCAACCTTCAATCAATACCTCCGCGACGGCTTTCCATGTGGCTACCGCTGGAGCCGGCCACTCGGGCCCGAGCAACTGGCGGTGCGGATCCGGAATCAGTGCCAGATACGTCAGTGTGCCCACCAAGCTGCCGGTCAGCACCCCCCAGAGCTGGGCCAGCAGCTGCCACCGCGGGGTGGCGCCCAGCAGATAGCCGCACTTGAGATCATTGAGCAAGTCCGCGCACTGGCCTGCCGCGCCGCCCGTGACATTGGCGCCCATCAGATTGGCACCGAGGTTCCCTGGCGCCACCGCGCCGAAGCTGAGCTGCGCTACCTTGCCGATAGCGCCGATCGGTGGGATGCCAGTTTCACCGACGACTCGAGCTGCGACGACGGCCAAGACGAATGCCAAAGCCACGGCCAGCACGCCGCTCAAGGGCGGAATGGCGAACAGGCGGTATTGCAGTGCCACGGCGAGTGTAAACAGGGTCAGGAAGCCCATGGCAAACCACCGCCCCGGGAGGGGCAGGCGTATCTCGACCTTGCCCCGGCGGCGTAGTCGACGTGCCAGCACCAGCGTGAAGCTGGTGAGAGAAGTACTGGTCATCAGCGCCACGCCCGGCCAGAGCAGCCATTGCACCAGGGCGCCAAACCAGTTTGCGGCCGTTGGGTCGACCACGACCCAGCCTTGCCCTATCACCCAAGGCGCCAGTGCGGCCCAGGCGACCATGGCGCCGACCAGCAGGGACAACCCGGTGCGGGGCCCGATAATGGCACCGAAACCCATCATCATCAGTGACGGCTCGACTGCAAATCCCAGTTTGCCGAGGGGTGCCGAAGCGCCGGGCACGATGGTTGGCGCGTGGCCCGGCAACGACCATCGCATCGCCGTGCCCGCCGCGGTCGCGGCGAGTGTGGTGGTTGCAGCAAGGACTGCGGAGCCGACCAGCATACGTACCCTGAGGGCCGCCTCCCGACCGCGCGCGTAGATGTCGCGCATGGTTTCCGCGGTTGCCACGCCCGCCGGAAAGACCAGTTCGTCGCGCACGATCATGGCATGGCGCAGCGTTGCCGCCACCACGATGCCGAGCGCGCTGACAGTGAATACCCACAGGCTCAATACCGGCCAGGCGAGTTCGCGGTCGGTAAGCAAAGTGAATGCGGGGATGGGCGCGACGAGCCCGCCAGAGACAATGGAAGCCGCTGCAGACGCTGTGGTTTGATTGATATTGTTTTCGAACAGCCCCCAGGGCCGGGAGCCCCACAGACTTTCGCAGAAGCGCCAGTAGCCAAAACCGAGCAGACAGGCGGCGATGGACATATTGAACGACCAGCCGATCTTCAGGCCGCTGTAGACATTGCACGGCGTCAGCAAGGCGCCGATGAGGATACCCGTAACGATCGCACGGGGGGTGCATTCGCGCTGGTCCTGTACGGGGCTCGGCATGGCGCAACGTTCAGCTATCCGCGGGCAGGCTCGCATATTCCCGTCGTTCGGCCAATGGTGTCTGTCGGCGTTGGCGTCGTTTGGCCGCTGCCTCTATACTCGCCTAGAACTGCCAGGGGATCGGATATGCCCGTTGGTGGGGAAGAATCTGGAGGGAACACCGGTGAAACTGCAAACCATCAGAAGCGGCAGGCTGGCTCGGCCTTGGGTGTTCGCGGCAGCGCTGTTGCTCTGCCACCCGGCATTGGCGGCTGGTAACAATGAAGATCCCAACGCACCTTCGGCCGTGGCGATGGGGGCCGACTTGGTGATTGGTCGGCCCGCGTTGCTTGCCGCTACCGTGCTGGGCACCGCCATCTGGATCGTCGCGCTGCCGTTCTCGGCCGCTGGTGGCAACGTCAAGGCGTCTGGCGAGAAGCTGGTCGTATGGCCGGCAAAGAATACCTTTGTCCGCTGCTTGGGTTGCGCTACGGCGGGGTACCAAAAGGATTGAGTGGGGGGGCGCTCCGGCCTGGATCGGGTCGTGGCCCCCGTAGTCATCCATGGAGGCAGACGCCCGCTTTTCCCGTTGTCGCCGCTACCGCTATGCGCTGTGGCGCCGTTGGGCGCCCGGCCCACAAGTACTTTTCATCATGTTAAACCCGGCGAGTGCCGACGAGGAGCAGGATGATCCCAGCCTGCGGCGTTGTTTGGGTTTCGCTCGTGCCTGGGGTTATGGTGGTCTGGCGGTTGCCAATCTCTTTGCGTTGCGTTGTCCATCTGGTGTGGCATTGGCCCGGCTGGTCAAGGCCCGTAGCCCGGGCTTGATCGGCACCGGCAATGACCGCTGGTTGCGTCGGTTGTACGAGGAATCGCAATTTGCGGTCGCCGCCTGGGGGAATCATGGCCAGTTGCTCGGTCGCAGCCGCGCGGCGCGCATTCTGGCCCCCGATCTCCATTGTCTGGGCGTCACCCGCCAGGGTGAGCCTCGACACCCCCTCTATGTCGCGACGACCGTGAGCTATTCACGGCTCGAGCCTAATCCCACTGGGAGCTAGGGCGACGCCTGGCGTGGGTCGCAGCGGATAGCCGTGTGGCGCCGGGATCACAGTGTGGGAGATGTGCCGCGTCGGAAGTGGTAGTCCTGGCGGTTCGTGGGGCGACCCCGGCGGTAGCATTGCTCGGCAAAGCGGACTTCGCCGTCGCTGCGAACGGTCAGGACGGTGGTCGCCCGTGTGCCGTAGCTGTCGGAGACGATGAAGGGCGCGGAGATCACGCGCTCCAGTTCGAGCCCGACGCCAGTGTCCGGCAACTCGGCATCGGGAAATTGCTCGCGCGAACCCAGAATCGCGAGCAGCCGATCCGCAGATGGTGGGCCGGGTTCCGCGAGCACCGCACAGAGCATGCGCCGCGCGTATTCCGCCTTGGGCCAGGGAGTGTCTAGCACGTCGTTGCTGAGGGTATAGACGCCAGGAGTTAGGGCCCGTGCTTGAGAGTCCTGATTGGTGCAGTAGGCCAGATCGTCCACGCTGCCGGCGAGCAGACTGAAACCGCGATAATAATGGGCTTTGGCGGCGACACCGGCGGCGTATGTCGCGGCGTCTACGTCTGTGTCCAGAAAGCCCACGGGCAGTTCGCCGCGCGAGCGCGCGTCGGCACCGAACGCGCCGCCGCGATAGTTGGTGACCGTCGCCCAGCGCCCACGGCGATCCACCGCGAACCAGGTGCCGCCGGCTTCCTGATCGCGGCCGCCGAGAATGTGCGGTCGATCGTTCCAGAAGTGCGCCGAGAGCGCTGGACGGTCGTAATACTCATCGCGATTCGCTACCACGATCAGTGGATAGTCCGGATGGTGGCGAAACGCGACTGCGACCAAGCACACGCTGTGATCCCTCCGGCCTCAACCGGCCTCTTGTTCCTCGACCGCTTTCAGATAACTGTCGGCATCTAGCAGCGTGTCGAGTTCCGAGTCGTCGGTAACCTGAAGTCGATAAAACCAACCGTCTCCGTAAGGAGAGGCGTTGATGATCTCGGGATTCTCCTCCAAGGCTGCGTTGATGGCGATTACGGTGCCGGCGACTGGGGCATAAATGTCCGACGCAGCCTTGACGGATTCGACCACGCCGGCCTCCTGGCCGGTTTCGAGTTCGTCGTCGATTGCTGGTAGCTCGACATAGACAATGTCCCCAAGACTGTCCTGGGCGTAGTCAGTGATGCCCACGGTGACGGTGCCGTCGCCTTCGTTGCGCACCCATTCATGGGTGTCACGGTAACCAAGCTCCTTGGGGGTATCGGCCATAGTGTTTCTCCGCTCGCCGGCAGGGTATTCCCGGTGCCGGACGCAGGTTGCAGGGGCCCTTATAGGGCTGCTCAGTTGTAAACCTTTTTACCGTGGCGAACAAAGGGCGGCCGGACGATCCGGACGGGGGCGCGGCGGCCGCGAATGTCCACCAGTGCTTCGCGCACCGCTACGCGAGGCACTCTTGCCAGGGCGATGGCATGGCCCAATGTGGGTGAATAGGTGCCACTGGTGATCACTCCGGGCTCACCAGTACCGGCCAGATAGACCAACTGGCCCGCCCGTAACACCCCGGGCTGCGTCATGACCAAGCCAGTCAACACATGGTATTCGCCGCTGTCGCGCAGCGCCTCCAGGGCAGTACGGCCGCAAAAATTTCGGTCGTCTGGATCCCAGGCCACGGTCCAGCCCATGTTGGCTTCGAGTGGCGAAACATCCTCGTCCATTTCGTGGCCGTGCAAATTCAGGCCCGCCTCCAAGCGCAGTGTGTCGCGTGCGCCAAGCCCCGCCGGGCGCGCGCCGGCGGCTACTAAGGCCTTCCAGCACGCGGGGGCCATGGTTGCCGGCAGCAGAATTTCGAAGCCATTCTCACCCGTGTAACCGGTTCGCGCCACGAGCCAGTCGCCGCACCAAGCAGCGTGAAAGGGGTGGAGTGCATCCAGCTGCCGGCGGTATTGGCGCAACACCTCTCTCAGGGTCGCGGCGGCGAGTGGGCCCTGAAGGGCGAGCATCGCCGTATCATCCTTCTCGGCTACGGTCACTGCCCGCCCCTTAGATTGCCGGGCGACCCACTCCAGGACCCGGACCCGGGTGGCGGCATTGCAGACCAGTCGAAACCGGTCGTCCAGGCGATAGGCGATGAGATCGTCGATTACCCCGCCGCGCTCGTTGAGCATGGCGCTATAGAGCGCGGTCCCCGGCTCGCGGAGCCCCGCCACATCATTGGCCAGCAGCTCGCGCAGCCAAGCCTCGGCGTCCGCGCCATCGACATCCAGGATAGTCATATGGCTGACGTCGAAGAGTCCCGCCCGGTCGCGAACATCGTGGTGCTCCTGCAGCTGGGAGCCATAGTGCAATGGCAGCTCCCAGCCCGCGAACTCCACCATGCGCGCGCCGGCGGCGATGTGGATGTCATACAGCGGCGTGCGTTGGCTCATGGCGGTTCTGACAAGATCGAGCCGCGCATTCTAAACAGCCGGCCGGCAGCGTCCAAGGCAAAGCGCCTGCCCGGGGGCGGCGGCCACCTGGAGGTCGGTCCGGCGCCGGGGTCGCTGCAACGCCCTGGACTCGGAAAATCCTCCAGGTCACCGAGATCCCTGGCAGAGGCTGTCATCGGCCGCCGGTCTTTGGTTTACTGGGCAATATACCGAAGCGGGATGCGCGCACCAGGTTTGAATAACCAAAAGGAATGCCGTGTTCCCGATCTCCCCTTTTTAATGCAGAGAGAAGATGAGGCCATGACCAGAACCGCGATTCGTACTGACCCGAAAACCGGTCTGAAACTCTTCGACACCCGGGCCCAGAACGCGCACGCCCACGTCACCGGCAAGGGCTATGCGGTGCTCAAGGACGATCACCTCAAAGCGTTGCCCGACGAGCCGGTCGGAGCGGTCTTCAACGCAGAAGAACAGGCGAGGTATCGGGCATTCAAAGAGGCGCGGCGCGGTGCGGCCGACTACGTGGCGCTGGACGGAGAGTTTGGCCGCTACCTTACCGACGTGCATTCGACGGCTCCGGTGCCCCGAGAGGCGCTGGACGACGAATGTGAAATCTTGGTGGTCGGCGCAGGATTCGCGGGCCTTTTGTTGTGGTACCGACTGCGTGAAGCCGGGTTCGCCGATGTCCGCTTTTGCGAGAAAGGTGGCGACGTGGGTGGTACCTGGTACTGGAACCGTTATCCGGGCATCGCCTGCGACGTCGAGTCTTACAGTTATCTGCCGCTACTCGAAGAGATGGGTTACTACCCCTCGATGAAATTCGCCAGTGGTTTCGAGATCTTCGAGTATTGCCAGAAAATGGCCGAAAAGTTCGGGTTCTATGACCATTGCTTGTTTCATACGACGGTGGAAAAGACCGAGTGGAACGACTCAACCAAGCGCTGGATCGTGACCACCGATCGCGGTGACGCCATGAAAGCCCGCTACGTGATTCTCGCCAACGGCATCCTCACCACACCGAAACTGGCCAAGATTCAGGGCATGGAAACCTTCCAGGGCGCCTCCTTTCACACCTCGCGCTGGGACTACGATGTGCCCCTCGAAGGCAAACGGGTGGGGATCATTGGTACCGGGGCGACCGCCGTGCAGGTGATCCCGGAGCTCGCCAAGGTAGTCCGGGAGCTCTATGTCTTTCAGCGCACGCCTTCCTCGGTCGACGTCCGCGACCAACGCGAGACCACGGAGGAGGAGATCGAGACCTGGCAACACGAGCCGGGCTGGGCGCGCGCGCGGCGGGCGCGGTTCGCCAAGATCTCCTCCGGCCGCACGGCCATCCGAGCCAACGACGACTACCTTTCCGGCAAGGTTCCGCTGGAGCGCAAACAGCGCGACCCCAACGCACCCAAGCTTTCCCACGATGAGATCATGCAGAAGCAGTTGGACACCAACTTTCGCATCATGGAGCAGATCCGCGCCCGGGTGGACGAAATCGTCGAGGATCCCAACACGGCCGCGGCTCTGAAGCCCTACTATGCCTACGGCTGCAAGCGGCCTACCTTCCACGATGAGTACCTGCCGACCTTCAATCTGCCCCACGTGCATCTGGTGGATACCGCGCCGCGGGGGGTGAGTGAGATCAACGAGCGCGGCGTGGTACACGACGGCGTTGAATACCCGCTCGACGTGCTCATCTATGCCACGGGTTTCCAGTGGATGGCCACCGCCACCTTCAACATGATCGTTGGCCGGGAGGGCAAGACGCTTAAGCAGAAGTGGGAGGACGAGGGCACCAAGACCTTCCTCGGCTTGCACAGCCACGGCTTTCCCAATTTATTCATCGTCACCGGACCGCAAGGGGGTGGCGGCAGCTTCAACTTCACCGATGCGATCGAGGCGCACGCTGAATACGTCCTGTGGATGTTGAATACGCTGCGCGCGCGGGATGCCGATATCGTCGACGTTACCCCGGAGGCCGAGGAGCACTACGCGGACCACTGCCGCAAGGTGGATATCGCCACCGCCCCGTTCCGCGACTGCCTGTCCTATTACAACCACGAGGGCAATGCCGAGCCCGGCGCCCTGGCCTACTATGGGGGCGGTCAGTGGCACAAGCTCCGCCTCCAGGCCCAGGAGAGCCTGGAGCCCTATGTGTTTGAGAAGTCGGCTTGAGGAGAGGGCATCGCGCCGGGCCGGTTGAGGCCGGCCCGGCAGGCGGTTCAGGGGCGTCGGCTATGGCCGCGGGGGGCTAGCGCGATGGGGCGGCCGTCTTCCCGCCAGATGGTGTAGGTCACCCCAAGGCCCTGTGAATTAACCGCCAGGATGCGATCGCCCGGTGCAAAGCAGGCGCCGGCGAATTCACTGGTGTCGAGTAAATTGAAGGCGAATTGGAAAAGGCCGCCGTCGCTTTCGACACCGACAATGTATTGGCCGAAGTTCGGGTCTCCGGGCACGCCGCCGCTGCCATCCTCGCACAGGTACAGGGTGCCGTCGCTGGCAATGGTCAGATTGTCCGGGCCGTCGAGCAGCGTTTCTTCGGTCGATTCCAGCAGCAAGGTGACGGTCTCCGACCAGGGGTTGTAACACCATACTTGACCCTCTCCGGCGTCCCCGGCGCCCGAGCAGACCCAGTAGTGTTTCCCATTGTGGTGCCACGCCCCTTCGCCGCGCCAGAACACAGCGGCTCCTTTGGCTTGGGCTTCGTAACGCAGGGTGTCCTCCGCCGGATCGACCTCGTCGATACGTATCCAGCGCGCCCGTAACGGCTGTCCGAGGAAAGGCAGCATGCTTGCCGGCGCGCCGCGAGCGAGCCCGCGCGTGTCGACCACTTCAGTGCCCTGCAGCACGGTGGTTGGCAGTGGATCTCCATTACAGGCTGCGTGTTGGTTGGGATCGATCACCAGCGCGTAGAGGGTGCCGCCCTCCTGAAGGTCTCCATAGCGGTGCGGGTGCTTGCGGTCGGGCACGAACCGGTACCAGCAGCTGTCACCACGGTCTTCCGTTTCGTACACCATGCCGGTGAGTGGATCCACGGACACCGCCTCGTGATTCATGCGCCCCATGGCCACCAGAGGCACCGGATCGACCGCCTCCCCAAGCGATGCTGGCACCTCAAAGTTGTAGCCGTGGCGCTTCGTGGCCAGCGGGTTAGTGGTGGGAGTCGTCACATCCTCCTCACAACTGATCCAGGAATCCCAGGGCGTCGGGCCGCCAGCGCAGTTGCGGATGGTACCGCCCAGGGATACATAATCCCGGACGCGACGGCCGAAGCGGTCGATAATCAACGTGCTGGTGCCCGCGCCGCCCAGCCCGGCCGCTGCGCCGGCAAAAGGATCGTATTGGCGGCCGTTGGGGGCGAGACAGCCGGCAATGCTGCCGGCCTCGTCTTCGATAATGCTCAGCTCGTGGTTTCGTATCAGGGCGTAATGGCCGCTGCGGGTACGAAAGCAGGCCATGCCGTCGTGATCCCCAGGTACCAGGACGCCGTCGCTCATCTCATCGCCGCGAATGGACACGGCGTTGTAGCGAAAACCTTCTGGCAGTGCCAGCAACGGCATGCCGCGCAGATCGCCCAGACCGGCAACATTGCCGAGTTCCGCGGTGTTGTCTGGGACACAGGGCGCTAGGGGCCCGAAGCCCGTCGCCGCGAAACTCGTCGGCATGCACGCCAGTGCGGCCGCCGCAGAACGTGTCTGTAGCATAGCCAGTGGTGCGATCAGGGTGCCTGTCGCTGCAGTCCCCGCCAGTTTGATGAATTGTCTGCGATTAATCTGACCCACGCTTGATCCTCCCATAGGTTAGCCGCCCGATTCCGGAGCCCCGCAGGGGCCTCGGACGCTGAGACCATAGGGGTGGGGCATGGCAGGCGCGCGACAGTCGGATGGCCGGTCAATGACACTGGAGTAACTCGCACGTCCCGATGGGCGCCAAAGTGCTTGAACCCAGCGGCGCGACCGTGCTCTATTGCGCGTTTCAGCCTTGAGAGTGATAAACGATGATCCAGGGGGTTGCGGCGCGGAGGTGGTTGATTGCCATCATGCTGACATTCATGGGACTGGCGCGCGCTTGGGCTGGATCCGAGGTGGCACCGATGACGGTCTATAAGGATGCCAATTGTGGCTGCTGTGCGAAATGGGTCGAGCACGTCAATGCCCATGACATCGCGGCCCGTGCGGTAGATCTAGATGCCGATGCATTGGCTGCGCGTAAACGCGAGCTGGGCGTCTCACCCCGGATGCAGTCGTGTCACACCGGGGTGACGGCAGACGGGGTGGTTTTCGAGGGCCACATCCCGGCGACCACGATGGCTCGATTTCTCGCACAGCGTCCGAAACGAGCAAGCGGACTTGCAGTGCCTGGCATGCCGCCGGGAAGCCCGGGGATGGAAATGGGGGATCGCTTTGTACCCTATCGGGTGTGGCAGTTCGACACTGCAGGCCAGATTTCCGAGTTCGAAGAGGTCGCTGACCGTCGATCGCAGTATGCCGCGGACCGACAGCCTTGATCGTGGCGATGCTTCCGGCGGCCGGATTATCAGTGACTGATTTGGTCGCGGAGCCGATCCCAATCGGCCGGGTGATTGACGTTAACGAATTCGTGGCCCGCGTCCGTGACGGGCAGGTATTCGGCGTTCAGTGTCCGCAGCAGGCTGACGAGGGAGCGGTCGCCGGCGCGCGCCGTGGTGCGGTGCGTAATAGCGGCGACGGTGTGGGCGTCGAGTACCAGCCGCAGTGGTAACACGTGC
Source organism: Porticoccaceae bacterium (assembly GCA_041594335.1). Classification (GTDB taxonomy): domain Bacteria; phylum Pseudomonadota; class Gammaproteobacteria; order Pseudomonadales; family Porticoccaceae; genus JAGPUQ01. The sequence continues at coordinate 24,559 of JBFHML010000019.1, read as the reverse complement.
GCCGCATAGTGACGTGGCCGAGATGTCTTCGTGCTGAGTAGTCCGCGTAGCCTGTCTACGGTCAGCAGGGGCATGTCGACGGGCACGATGAGCACTTCTCGCTCGGGATAGGCTGCCCCTAGGGTGTGCAGTGCGCCCAGCGGTCCGAGCCCAGGGAGGAGATCGGCCAGGCAGCCCGGTGCATTGCGACAAATGACGAGCTCAGCGAGGGGCAGGGTGGCTAACTTGGCGACCATGTAATCGAGCAGCGTGCCGTCTCCGACCGGCAGTAGTGCTTTGTCGGTCCCCATGCGTTGGGAACGCCCACCTGCGAGCAAAGCGCCGAGCGCAGTCACTGGTCGACGCCCATCATTGCTGCTCGAGTATGGTTTTCCAGCGTGCTGCGGCGACGCGATCCCTGTCCCGCGCTTCTACCCAGCGCTCGCCGTGTGGAGTGACTTCTTTCTTCCACAGCGGAGCCTCGGTCTTGAGGTAATCCATCAACGCCTGACAGGCGTTGAAGGCCTCGATCCGATGGCTTGCGGTGACGCCGAGGAAAACGATGGGATCGCCAGGCTGCAGGCGGCCGACCCGGTGGGCGATAAGGACATCGCCGAGCGGCCAGCGCGATCGGACCCGAGCGACGATGTCGCCGAGCGTTTTCTCGGTCATGCCGGGATAGTGTTCCAGCTCCAAAGCGTATACCGGATCGTCGATCAAATCTCGAACCATGCCGACAAAGGTGACCAGGGCGCCGCGATCCCGGGCGCCGGTAGCAAGGAGTGTTTCGGTCAGGGCCGCCGGGTCGAGCGCGGTGTCGAGAATGCGGATCGAGGTATTCACGCTCAACCTCCAGTGGCGGGAGGGAACAGGGCCACCTCGTCGCCGGGCTGGACCAGGACGCTGTCGTCGGCCATCTCTTGGTTGACGGCGGCGAGTACCGCACATTGCGCCAACGCTTGCTGCCAAGGTGCACCGCGCGCCGCGAGACGTGCCTTGAGCTGCCCGAGGGTAATCGCCTCGTCGAGTTCCAGCGCCAAGCGAGTGCAGCCCAGAGATTCCCGCAGGCGCGCAAAAAATCGCACTTCAACCATGGTCTCGTTCCCAGGTTCCCGTCTTGCCGCCCGACTTGCGCAGCACGCGTATGGCGCCGATTTCCATGCCCGGATCCACCGCCTTGCACATGTCGAACAGGGTTAGGGCGGCCACCGAGACTGCGGTCAGCGCCTCCATCTCCACCCCAGTCTTGCCGTCGAGCTTGCACTCGGCCCGGATGCACACACCGTCATCTTCCAGCGAAAACTCCACCCCCACTCGGGAGAGCTGCAGTGGGTGGCACAGCGGGATGAGGTCGGCGCAGCGCTTGGCCGCCTGGATGCCGGCGATGCGCGCTGTGGCCAGCACGTCCCCTTTGGCGTGGCCGCCGCTTGCAATCAGTGTCAGGGTCTCAGGTCGCATCGCGATGAAACCTTCCGCGATCGCCGTGCGGGTAGTCACCGTCTTGCCGCTGACGTCGACCATGTTCGCTTCGCCGGCAGCATTGAGATGGGAAAGTCTGCTCACGATGCCTCCCGCGTACCGCAGTCGGCGCCCGTCGCGGATTTGAGTTGGGCTACAAAGTTACAGGGGCGGTGACTGGCGTCGAGCTGTTCGCCGATGATGCCGTCCCAGGCGGTGCGGCAGGCATTGGTCGAGCCGGGCATACAGCAAATCAGGGTCGCGTTCGACAGCCCGGCGAGGGCACGCGACTGCACCGTCGAAGAACCGATGTCGCCATGGGAGAGCTGCCGGAACAATTCGCCGAAGCCGTCCACGGTGACGTCCAGCAGGGGCGCTATCGCTTGGGGGGTCGAGTCGCGCCCGGTGAAACCGGTGCCACCCGTGATCAGTACCACCTGAATATGGTCGGAGGCAATCCAGTCGGCAACTTGGGCGCGGATACGGTAGAGGTCGTCCTTGAGGATGCGCTTCTCCGCCAGCCGGTGGCCTGCGGCAGTGAGTCGTTCGACCAGGAATTGTCCGGAGGTATCTGTCTCTTCGGTGCGGCTGTCAGAGACCGTCAGCACCGCGATTTGCAAAGGAACGAAGTGGTCGGAGTAGGTCTTGGCCATGGGATGCCCTCGATTTAACCGCCGAGCATGGCGAGATGGCGGGTTCCGCCGCTAAAACCCTCCTGCAGGAAATGGCTGACTTTTTTGTCCGCCAAGCGTTCGCGCAGAAAGGTGATCAGTTCTTCGCGCTGGGCATCCTCTCGCAGCAGATGGCGCAGATCGATGCCCTGCTCGGAGAACAGGCACAGATGCAGCCGACCCAGGGCGCTGACCCGCAAGCGGTTGCAGGTGGCGCAAAAATCTTTGCTATAGGGCAGGATTAGGCCGATGCGGCCACGATAGTCGGGGTGGTGCAGTTCCTGTGCCGGCCCCGCGTCGCGACCGCGGATCACCGGGTTCCAGCCGGCCGCCAGCAGACGCTGGCGCAGGGCTTCGCCGGAGACGTGGTGGCTGCGGAAAAACGCCGCATTGTCACCGGTCTGCATCAGTTCGATGAAACGCAGCGTGATGGGGAGGTCGCGAATCCACGCAAGAAAGCGGTCAATCTGGGCATCGTTCCGATCGCGCAGCAACACGGTGTTGACTTTTACCTGCGGAATGCCGAGCGCCAGCGCACGGTCCAGGCCATCGAGCAACTCGCGCAGGCGCGTGTGGCCAGTGATTGCGGCGAATACCCCGGGATCCAAGCTGTCGATGCTGAGGTTGAGCCCATCGAGACCGGCTGCCGCCCAATCGTCGATGCGTTCCGGCAGCCGGTAGCCATTCGTGGTCAGTGCCACCGTGCGAATCCCCGGCGTCGCCTTGGCCGCGGCGATAATCTCCGGCAGATCGCCGCGCACGGAGGGCTCGCCGCCGGTGATGCGAACCTTGGAGGTGCCGGTCGCGGCGAAGGCGCTGATCACCCGGCGGATCTCCGCGAGGGACAGAAACGCACTGTCCGGCTTGCCCTGGTAGCCGTTGGGCAGGCAGTAGGTGCAACGGAAGTTGCAGACATCGGTAACGGACAGGCGCAAGTAGTGAAACTCGCGCCCGAAGCTGTCCTGTAGCATGGCAAACACCTTTCCAAGTACGGGAGGAGCCGCGGTTTCCCGCGGATCCCTCGGATGCCGTTTCCGGATCCTCGGCGCCGGGTTCCTGTCCCCTGGCTCCCAATGGAGCATCGGACGAAGGGGAGTTAGAGCCCCGGGGCTCGGAGTTTGTCGTTGGCCGGGCCCTTCGGGCCACGGTCGAGTTCTCAGTCTAGCATGGTCTCGCCGGCTGCTTTGCTAGACTGCCTTCGACATCCACTCTGATGGGGAATTCGCCCATGGCCTCCGGTTCCGACCCTATGTCGCCCAGCTCCCCGGTCTGTGCCGCCGGCGCTGGCGACGACGTCTACATGCACCGCGCCGCAACGGACGAAGTGCTCGAACTGCTCAACGAGCTGCTCGCCGCAGAGCGCGCCGGCACCCGGGTGGCCCGCGAGTCGCGCCGCGATTGCGCCACTGCGGAGGAACGCGACTTGCTGTCCGGGATTTTCGCCGATGAGGCGAACTGGTGCCGCGTGCTCACCACCGCCATCGCTGCGCTGGGTGGTACGCCCACTGGAGAAACCGGGGATTTTCATCGCCGCGCGATGGCAATCGCGGACCTCGGGGAGCGGCTGCGGTTTCTCAATCGCGGGCAGGGCTGGGTCGCCAAGCGTCTGGGTACCATGATCCCCCGGCTGTCAGAGGGCGAGTTACGCAGCCAGTTGATCGCCATGCGTGAGAATCATGGCGCCAACATCTCCCGCGTGAACGATTTTCTATCCGATTCGGCCTGATTCGGAGTGCTGGCGCGGCTGTGCCAATGGCGTGAGGATCGCCGCCTGCGAAGGCTGGCGGTAACAACGGCGGAGTGGGAAGCGGCGATTGCCGGTTGGCCCGTCGCCGAGCGTTACCGCGGCGCAGCGCGAGAGCGGTTGCGCGATACAGCCCTGCGCTTTCTGTTGCGTAAAACGGTGGTTGGCGTCCAGGGTGTCCAGCTGACACGGGCGATGGCGCTGCGGATCGCCACCATGGCCACAGTACCGATACTGGAGCTGGGACTCGACTGGTATCGGGGCTGGGTGAGTGTGTTGGTGTATCCACGGGCCTTCGTGCCCGCCCATGACCGAGAAGACGAATTCGGGGTGGTTCACACGGAGCGCGAGCCGCTGAGTGGTGAATCCTGGGAGCGGGGTCCCGTGGTCCTTTCCTGGGAGGATGTGCTCGAAGCCAATGCCGCGGACGCCTACAACGTGGTTATTCACGAGATGGCGCATAAATTGGATATGCGGGGCGCCGGTGGCGCCAACGGCGCCCCCCCGCTGCATGCGGGGATGGATCCCGCGCGCTGGACACGGGCATTTACTGCCGCCTGGGAAGCGCTGGCAGCTTGTGAGCGTGCTGGAGCGCGCGGCCCGCTGGACGCGTACGCCCTCCAGGATCCGGGAGAATTCTTTGCGGTGGCCAGTGAGTGTTTCTTTGAGGCGCCGGCCCGGTTGGCCGCGGTGTGGCCGGAGCTGTACGGCCAGCTGCGAACCTTCTATCGCCAGGATCCGTTGCGGCTGGCTTGAGCGGGCGCGGCAATGCGTTCCGTCGCCGCGCCAAAATATAACTTGCAGGAATGGATTTTTTGCAAAAAAATCATAACCAAAAGTATTTGATTTGAGTCAACGCCATTCTTCTGGGTTGTTATACTGTGCACCGAACAACGACGCTGAGGTGTCACATGAATTTTCTGCATCACGAGATGAGCGAAGAATTGGCGGTTGGCAGCTTTTGTGCCTTGGTCGGTAGCGTGTTCATTGCCATCGTGATCGCCAATCTAAACCTCTTTTAACCCCCCCCCCTGATTCACGCCGCCTTGTGCGGCGTTTTTTTTGGCCGCCTTATTCTGCTTCCCTTTCGGATGGGGAGAAACGCCCCGCACCCCGGCCCCGCGCGAAGTATTCGGGTTCTCCGCCGGCCCAGATCTCGCCCAGCATCTGATAGCCGCCGTCGACTGCGAACACCTCCCCGGTGATGAAGTCGGCGGCACCGGAACCCAGGTACACACTCGCCTCGGCCACATCCCAGACATCGCCTGCCCGTCGCATGGGGTTGGCGTAGCGGAATTGCTCGGCGGCCTCGCGCCGGTAGTTGCGCAGCCCCGATGAAGCAATCGCGCCCGGGGCGATACAGTTGACGCGGATGCCGAGCGGGGCCCATTCCACCGCCACGCTCTTACTCAAATAGACCACACCCGCCCGCGCTGCTGCGCTGTGGGTGGTCTGCAGGGTGCCGCGGTGGATGTTGACCACAATATTGACAATGCTGCCGCCGCGGCCGGCGTCCCGCCAGCGGCGGGCGGCCTGCTGCATCATGTACCAGGTGCCGTTGAGATTGGTGTCGATGACTGCTCGCCAGCCCTTGACCGAGTAATCGAGGGAGTCCTGGGCGAATTGACCGCCGGCATTGTTGACCAGCACGTCGAGGCCGCCGTATTCCTCCCACACCAATGCCAGCAGGTCGGCGACCTGATCCGGGTCGCGGATGGTCATGGCTTGGGTGATGACCTCCGCACCGCAGGCCTCGCGAATGCCCGCGGCGGTCTCTGCCAGCGGTTCGGTGCGCCGACCGCAGATGATCACCCGGGCGCCCAGCCGAGCGTACAGGTAGGCGATGGCCTGGCCGATCCCGGTGCCACCCCCCGAGATCAATACCACCTGGTCTGTGCACAGGCCCGGCTCGAAAACGGTGGAATGCGTGGCGAGTTCGGTGTTTTCCAGCCCGTACAGGGCCTTGTCGTTTGGGTCGTTCATGGTTGCGGCGCGTCGTCAGGGGGCTTCGAACCAGGCCGGTCTGCCGTGCGGCCAGACCTCGCCCCACAATTGTTGCCCGCCATCGATCGTCAGACACTCGCCGGTGATGAACTTGCCGGAGCTGGTGGCGAGATAGACCGCAGCCTCGGCAATGTCCATGGCGTCGCCACAGTGCAGCATCGGGTTGGCGCGATGGAAATTCCGTGAGGCCTCTTCGGGGTAGACTTCGAGGCCGGGCGTCGCGATGGTGCCGGGGGCAATGCAGTTGACCCGAATCTGGAGCGGTGCCCATTCCACCGCCAGACTGCGGGTAGCGAACACCACGCCGGCCCGGGCGGCGCAGGTGTGGGCGATGCCCGGCATGCCGCGCCAGATATCGGCCACGATGTTGATGATGCTGCCGCCGCGGCCAGCTTCGCGCCAACGCTTGGCGGCCTGCTGCATCATGTACCAGGTGCCATTGAGGTTGGTATCGATGACTGCGTTCCAGCCCTTGACGCTGAAGTCGATGGCCGCCTGCGGGAATTGGCCGCCGCCGTTGTTGACCAGGATGTCGAGGGATCCGAAACGACTCCAGGTCTCGTCGAGTAACTCTGCCACGGCCTCCGGGTCGCGGATGGTCATGGCGCGGCTGGCAATCTCCCGGCCGAGGTGGGCGCGGATGCCGGCGGCGGTTTCGTCGAGCTTTTCCTGGCGCCGCCCGCAGATCATGACTTGGGCGCCCAGGCGCGCGAACAGGTAGGCCATGGCACGCCCCAGGCCGGTGCCGCCGCCGGAAATCAAGGCGACCTGGCCGGTCAGCAAGTCGCTGCGGTAGACCGTCGGGTAGCTGGCCAGCTCGGCGTCGTCGAGTCCCCAGCGTGGTCGCATCGTCTCGAGTTCGGTCACCGGGTCAGCCCTCCGGTTCGCCAGACGCTTCGAACCGATAGCCGCTCTTGGCCATGGTGAGCCGATGACGTGGACCGGGGACGCTGGCGTCCCAGGCCTCGTAACCGGCATCGCCCGCCCACAAGGCGACCCGATCGCCTTCCGGGGTTTTGCCGAGGTGGGTCACATAGACGCGCGGTGGCGTGGCGCCGAGTTCCTCGAGCAACTCGGTTACCGTGTCCCGAGCGCAGAGCTGCTGCAGGGTCATCCAGGTGGGCGGTACCAGATCGATCTCTCCGGCCGCGTGGCGGGCCAGCGCCCGGGCCGGATTGATCCACAGATGATCGTCGATCTCGCCGCCGTCCACGGTGATCGCCGCGTGGTGTCCCTCGGCGCGCGCCGCGAAGAACCAAGTACTGAAGCGCTTGGGCGTGATCGGGGGAGGGGTCCAGTGGGAAAACCAGAGAAATTCTCCAGGATCGACGTCGATGCCGGCTTCCTCGCGGGCTTCGCGGGCGGCAGCGCGACGCGCGGCCATGGTGTCGTCATCGCCGAGCAGCCGGTCCTCGGGGTCTACGCGGCCGCCCGGGAACACCCACATGCCGCCGAAGCGGATGGCGGAGGTTTTGCGCAGCATGAGCACCTCTACACCGTCGTCGCCGTCGCGCAACAGGACGAGGGTCGCGGCGGGAATCGGCGGCGGTATACGTTCGGGATCCACCTCGTCAGGCTTGAGTAGATCTGCGTAGGGGTCGAATTTCTTGCCGTCGTTCATGGGGACGTCTCTGTGCTCGCCGGTTTCGTGGCGCGGTCAGGGATCGATCCGCGCCGTCGCCTTGCCATCGATCACCGTTTGGCCGTTTTGGTTCACCGTGACGACTTCGAGCTGGACGAAATACTGACCCTCAATGCTGTCGATGGCGGTTACCGTGGCGGTGGCGGTGAGGTCATCCCCCGGCCAGACCTGTCGAGTAAACCGCGCGCTGTATTCGGTCAGGCGACCGTCGCCGACCCAATTGGTCAGCATAACGCCGGTCGCGCCCATCGACAGCATGCCATGGGCGAACACCGTCGGATAACCGGCTACCTCGCGGGCATAGACCTCGTCGGTATGTAGGGGCATGTAGTCGCCCGACGCGCCCGCGTACTGCACGATCTGGGTGCGGGTGAGGTTATCGACTACGGTTTCGGAATGGGTATCACCGACGTTCAGTTGGCTCGCACGCAGTGTCATCGTTGTTCCTCCTACGCTTGGGAGACGGCCTGACCGGTCTCCACGCCGACCATGGTGGCGATCAGTACCAGCTCGCCCTGTTGATCGCGAAATTCGCTGACCGATTCGCTGAACTTAAGCGTACCGCCGCGCTTGCCCTGTTTTTCCCACCGTTTGCCGGGTCGGGTGGTCACGGTCAGAACATCGCCGGGCCGGATGGGACGCAGGTACTGGAAGCGCTGCTCGGCGTGCAGCACTCGGGCGCTCTGGCCGATGGCGTTTTCCTGTTCGTCGCTGTTTGACTGCACTTTGGGCTGAATGCCGGTGGGCTCGCGGCCGGAACCAAACCAGGGTTCACCAATCCGCGGTCGCAGCGGGAACTTGGGGTCGTATTGGGCCGCCGCTTGGGTGAAGGTCGGGGGGGCGATGATGCCGCCGGGCTCGGTGTTATTGGCGTAGTCGGCATCGTAATAGATGGGGTTTTTATCGCCGATGGCGCGCGCGAACACCATGATCTGGCTGGCGTCTACGGGAAATCGGTATTCCGCCACGGGTGCCTCCTTGATCGTTATAGTCATGGGCTGACTCTGCATTCTTGTCCTTTGCCGCCGTGCTGACAACCGCGCCGGCCGGTTGGCGATGGCATTCGTTATCTTTCTGCGACTGGCCTATGATGAAGGTCGACGCGCCGCGAGGTCGCAGCGGCGGTTACCGGAGCAAATGACCGGATGGACGCAGGCACGACCGCAGTCTTGACCCTGGGTGGGTTGCAGGCCCTGCTGGCGGCGTTGCAGTCGCGGGATTACCGTATTCTGGGTCCACGGGTGCGCGATGGTGCCATTGGTTACGGCGACATTGCGTCTGTAGCGGATCTGCCCCGAGGCTGGGGCGAGGAGCAGAGCGCCGGCCGTTACCGGCTGGTCCGGCGCGATGACGAGGCGCTGTTCGGTTACGCGGTCGGCCCCGATACGTGGAAGCGCTTCTTTCATCGACCAGTGGAGGCTCTGTGGCGTTCCCGCCGTGTGGACGGCGAGGTGCAGGTCATCGCGGAGCCCGAGCCTGCGGAGCGCTTGGCGTTGATTGGCGTGCGTGCCTGTGAGTTGCGTGCCATTGCGATCCAGGATCGGGTGCTGAGGGACGGCGACTACCCGGATACCCGATATCGGGCGCGGCGCAACGCCGCGTTTATCGTCGCGGTCAACTGCGGTCAGGCGGGTGGCAACTGCTTTTGCGTTTCCATGGATGCCGGGCCGCGAGCGACCACGGGTTTCGACCTGGCGCTGACCGAACTCTGGGAACCTGGTGACCATCGTTTCCTGATCGAGACTGGCAGTGCCGCTGGCGCTGAGGTGCTTGCGGAACTGCCGCATCGGATCGCCGCTCCCGACGAAATTGCCGCCGCCGGCGCTCTGGTCGCCGCCACCGCAGCGGGCATGGGACGTTTCCTAGAGGCGGGCGATGTCCGCGAACTGCTGCTTGCCAACCTTGAGCATCCGCGCTGGGACGTGGTCGCGGGACGTTGCTTGAGCTGCGCCAACTGCACCATGGTCTGCCCCACTTGCTTTTGTACCAGCGTCGCCGACAGCAGTGCCCTCGACGGTGCTGAGACCGTACGCACCCAGCGGTGGGATTCCTGTTTCACCGCTGATTTTTCCTATGTCCATGGGGGCAGCGTGCGTAGCACGACCCGGTCGCGGTATCGGCAATGGCTTACCCACAAATTGGCGACCTGGCACGACCAGTTCGACTCCTCTGGCTGTGTGGGCTGCGGCCGTTGCATCACTTGGTGCCCGGTGGGTATCGATCTGACCGAGGAAGTCGCCGCCATTCGCGCCGCGCCGCACGCGCCGGAGGATCCTTAATGGAAGGGCTGGCACGCATCATTTGCGCGCATCCGCTTTTTGCCGGCGTGCACGAGGATTTCTGTACATTGGTATGCAGCTGCGCCCGGAACGTCCGGTTTGAAGCGGGACAGCATCTGGTGCGGGAGGGGGATGCTGCGGACTACCTCTATCTGCTGCGGGAGGGTCGGGTGGCGCTGGAGATGTCGGTTCCCGGACGCGGCGCCATCACCTTTCAGACGCTGGAGGGCGGGGACTTGGTCGGCGTTTCCTGGCTGATTCCCCCCTATCGTTGGACCCATGATGCCAAAGCCCTGGAGCGTACGCGGGCCATCGCGCTGGATGCCACCTGCCTGCGCCGCAAGTGCGAGGCAGACCATGATCTGGGGTATGCCCTGATGCAGCGCTTCGTGCCGATATTGATCGAGCGCTTGCAGGGAGCGCGTTTGCAGATGCTGGATATCTATGGCAATTGAGCGCGTTGGTGTGGCGGCATCCGCGGGTCCGGCGGAAGTGCCGTGGCCGACGCGTGTGTGTCGACGCAGGCAGGAAGCGCCGGACGTCTGGACCCTGGATCTGGAAGCGCCGGTCGGGGCCGCCGCAGCCTTCGCCCCGGGCCAGTTCAACATGCTGACGGTTTTCGGTGTTGGTGAGATTCCGGTCAGCCTCAGTGGCGACCCCTCCCGCTCACAAAGTTGGGTGCACACGGTACGGGCTGTCGGGCCGGTGTCCCAGGCATTGGCGACGGCGCCGGTTGGCACCGTGCTCGGAGCGCGGGGCCCTTACGGGAGCGACTGGCCGCTGTCGGTCGGCCTAGGTCGAGACATTCTATTGATCGCCGGTGGCCTGGGGCTCGCGCCACTGCGACCGGCGATCTACGCGCTGCTCGCGGCGCGCGCTCACTATGGTCGCCTGGCGTTGTGCTATGGCGCGCGTGGCCCCCGGGATCTGTTGTTTCGGCGCGAGTTCGCGCGCTGGGCGCGCGGCATGCAGGTGCAGACGACGGTCGATCACGCTCCGGCCGGCTGGTCGGGGCGAGTCGGCGTGGTGACTCGATTGATCGAGCGCGCTGATTTTCGGCCGGAGCGGAGCTTGGCTTTGGTATGTGGTCCGGAGGTCATGATGCGTTTTGCCGTCGCCGCGCTGCGCGCCGCAGGGGTGGACGATGATTACATCTACCTGTCCTTGGAACGCAATATGAAATGTGCGCTGGCACGATGTGGTCGTTGCCAGCTCGGCGGTACCCTGGTGTGCCGAGATGGTCCGGTAATGTGCTATGGGCGGGTGGGGCACCTGCTCCGCGTGCCGGAGCTTTGAGATGTCTCGCCCGCGTCTTGCGGTCTGGAAATTCGCCTCCTGTGACGGTTGCCAGTTGTCCCTGCTCGATTGTGAGGACGAGTTGCTGGCGGTGGCCGACGCCATCGACATCGCCTATTTCCCGGAGGCCCAGCGCGGTGCGATTCGTGGCCGCTACGATCTGTCGCTAGTCGAGGGTTCGATCACTACCCCCCATGACGCCGCGCGTATTCGCATGGTGCGCGCCCGTTCGCGCACTCTGGTCACCATCGGTGCCTGTGCGACGGCCGGCGGCATTCAGGCGTTGCGCAACTTCGCCGATGTCCGCGAATACACCGCCGTGGTCTATGCGCGTCCCGAGTACATCGAGACGCTGGCAACCTCGACGCCGATCGCTGCACACGTGCCGGTCGATTTCGAGCTGCGCGGCTGCCCCATCGCCAAGCATCAGTTATTGGAGGTCGTTTCGGCCTTCCTCGCTAGGCGCCGCCCCGACATTCCGTCCCATTCGGTGTGCATGGAGTGCAAGTTGCGCGGCCTGGTCTGCGTCATGGTGGCTCGGGGTACGCCCTGTCTGGGTCCGGTGACGCACGCCGGCTGCGGCGCACTCTGTCCCGAATACCATCGCGGTTGTTACGGCTGCTACGGGCCCCAGGAAAACCCCAACGCCGAGGCTTTGAGTGCGCAGTTGGCAGCGCTCGGGCTGGAATCGCGCGCCCTACGGCGCCTGTATCGCACGTTCAACGCTGAGGCGCCGGCATTCCGGGAAGAGGGCGAGCGTCATGACCCGTAAGACCATTCAGGTCAATTACCTCGCCCGAGTCGAAGGAGAGGGAGCACTCAAGGTGGTTATTCGCAAGGGCCGGGTGCAGCGTGCCGAGCTCAGCATCTTCGAGCCGCCGCGTTTTTTTGAGGCGCTGTTGCGCGGCCGCGACTGCAGCGAGGCTCCGGACATCACCGCGCGCATCTGCGGAATCTGCCCGGTCGCCTATCAGATGAGCGCGGTACACGCGATCGAGCGCGCCCTGGGGATCGAGGTGACCGGTGCGTTGCGCGATCTGCGGCGGCTGCTCTACTGCGGGGAGTGGATCGAAAGCCATGCGCTGCACATCTATCTGCTCCACGCGCCGGACTTCCTGGGCTATGCCGGCGGCATCGACATGGCTCGCGATCACCCGGAAGCGGTGCGCCGGGGGCTCGGGCTCAAGCAGGCGGGAAATCGTCTCATGGCGCTACTCGGCGGGCGCGAGATCCACCCCATCAATGTGCGGGTCGGCGGTTTCTACAAGGTGCCGGAGCGGTCCGCGCTGCAAGCACTGGTCGAACCCCTGGAGCAGGCCAGGGAAGCGGCGCTGGCGACCCTGGCGTGGGCCGCGGAGTTCGACTTTCCCGCACGTGAGCGCGATTATGTCTTCGTGGCACTCCGCCATCCACAGGAGTATCCCTGTAACGAGGGCCGCATCGTTTCCAACCGCGGGCTCGATATCGATGCCGAGGATTACGAACGCGAGTTTGGTGAGATCCAGGTGGCGCGCTCGACGGCCCACCAGTCCCGGCTGCGGGATGGGACTTCCTACCTGGTCGGTCCCCTGGCGCGCTACAGCCTGAATTTCGACCGCCTATTTCCCGACGTACAGCGGGCGGCGCGTGCCGCGGGCCTGGGTTCGGAGTGTCGCAATCCCTACCGCAGTATTTTGGTTCGGGCGGTCGAGGTGCTGCAGGCCTGCAGCGAGGCCCTGCGCATCATCGACGGCTACCAGGCGCCGCCACAGCCGGCGGTCGAGTTCAGCCCCCGTGCCGGTATCGGCTGGGCCGCCACTGAGGCGCCCCGCGGGCTGCTCTATCACCGCTATCAGTTGCATGCCGACGGCAGCATCGCCGCCGCGTACATCGTCCCGCCGACCGCGCAAAACCAATCCAGCATCGAGGCGGATCTGGCCGATTACATCCAAGGCTTTCTCGATCTTCCGGACGAGGCCCTGCGCCATCGCTGTGAGCAGACGGTGCGCAACTATGATCCCTGCATCTCCTGCGCCACGCATTTCCTGCGGCTGGATTGGGACCGGGAGTGAGGCATGGCAGGGCGATTCCTGGTGGTCGGCATCGGCAATCCGCAGCGCGGCGACGACGGTGCCGGCCGCGCCGTGGTCGCCTGGCTCCGCGGCCGCCTGCCGCAGGCCGTGGAGTTGACGGTGCAGGATGGAGAAGCCGTGGCGTTGCTCGATAGGTTCACCGGTACGGCGGCCGTCTGGCTGGTGGATGCCTGTGTTTCCGGCCGGGCGCCGGGCACTCTGCGGCGCTTCGACGCCGTCGCCGCACCCCTCCCCGAAGCGCTGCGCAGCTGTTCCACCCATGGACTGGGGCCGGCCCAGGCGATCGAGTTGGCGCGCGCCCTGGGACAGCTGCCCGGACGCTGCCGGGTGCACGTCATCGAGGGTGCGGAGTTCGCGCCCGGCGCGGGACTCTCGCCGGCCGTGGCCGCAGCCGTGCCCGAGGTGGGCGCACGGATCGCCAGCGAGGTGGCAGCGGCCTGGCGTGCTACAGGAGCCGACCATGCATGAGACCGGCCTGGTCGCCGATCTGATCCGCCGCATCGAGGCCGTGGCCCGGGAGCAGGACGGACGGCAGGTGCTGCGAGTGGCGGTCTGGCTCGGGGCCTTCAGCCACCTGTCCGCCGAGCACTTCGCCGAGCACTTTCGGGTGGCGGCGGCGGGAACCATCGCGGCGGGCGCCGCCCTGGACATCGAGGTGTCCGCCGACACCGGCCATCCGGACGCCCAACATCTGGTGTTGCGGAGCCTGGAGGTCGCGCTGTGAACCCCGGGGACGCATCGCGCGTCCGGGTGCGTATCCGCGTCCGCGGCGCCGTGCAGGGCGTCGGTTTTCGGCCCTTTGTCTACCGGCGGGCGCTGGCCCTGGAATTGTCTGGCTGGGTGCGCAATTCGGCCGTCGGCGTGGTCGTCGAGGCCGAGGGGGAGCGCGAAGGGGTTGCCCGGCTGATCGCAGAGATTCGCGACCGGCCGCCGGCCCATGCGGTAGTTGCCGGGGTCGGGGTGCGCAGACTTGCGGCGCGCGGCGGTGCCGGGTTCGAGATCCGCGCCAGCCGCGGCGGTGGCGCCCGCAGTGCCGGCATGTTGCCGGACCTGGCGACCTGCGAGCATTGCCTGGGCGAGCTGTTCGATCCGACCGATCGCCGCTACCGTTACCCTTTCATCAATTGCACCCAGTGCGGGCCGCGCTACAGTATTCTCGCAGGCCTGCCCTATGACCGCGTGCGCACTGCCATGCGCGGCTTTGCGCTGTGCGCGCGCTGTCTTGCCGAGTATCGCGATCCGGCTAGCCGGCGGTTCCACGCCGAACCCACTGCCTGCCCGGACTGTGGCCCGCAGCTGGCTTTCCGGGAGACCGGGGGTCGCATCGCTGCCGCAGGCGACGCGGCGCTGCGTCGCGCTGTCGCTGCACTGCGCGACGGCGCCGTCATCGCCGTCAAGGGCATCGGCGGCTTTCATCTGTTCGTCGATGCTCGGGATTCCAGCGCACTGACGCGGCTGCGCGCCGGCAAGGGCCGCGCGCGCAAGCCTTTCGCGGTGTTGTTTCCCGATCCGGCTGCAGTGCGCAGACACTGTCGCCTGGATGCCGCCGCCGAGGTCCTGTTGACCGGCCCGGCGCGCCCCATCGTATTGCTGCCCGCGGACGGATCCGGCCTGGCGCCCGAGGTGGCGCCCGACGGCGGGCGGATGGGTGCGATGCTGCCCTATGCGCCGGTCCACCATCTGCTGTTGGCCGAGCTGGGTTTCCCGCTGGTCGCCACCAGCGCCAACCGCGGCGGTGAGCCCATCGCCACCACCGGCGACGAGGTCCTGGAGCACCTGACCGGCTGTTGCGATGGTGTGCTCGACCACGACCGGCCCATCCTGCGGCCCATCGACGATTCCGTTGCGCAGTTGGTCGACGGACGTCCCCAGCTGCTGCGGAGCGCACGCGGTTTCGCCCCGGCAGCGGTTCCGGTCGCGGGCATGCGTCCGGGCATCCTCGCTTTCGGCGGCCATCTCAAGTGCGCGGTTGCCCTCAGTGGGATGCAGGAGGTCACGCTCGGCCAACATCTGGGCGATGCCGAGACGGCGGCCGGTATTCAGGCGCAGGCCGCGGCGCGGGCCGATCTGATCGAGCTGCACAACACATGCCCGGTATCGGTGGCCTGCGACCTGCATCCGGATTACGCCGCCAGCCGCGCGGCGGTGGCCAGCGGCCTGCCGGTGGTCGCGGTCCAGCACCATGTCGCCCATGTCGCGGCCTGCTTGGCGGAGCATGGGCGGCGTCCGCCGGCGCTGGGTGTGGCCTGGGATGGTAGCGGCTATGGCCCGGACGGTACCGTTTGGGGCGGAGAGTTTCTGCGGCTGACGGCTGCGGGCTGGCGGCGCGTTGCCCATCTGCGGGGCTTTCCCCTGCCCGGCGGCAGTGCTGCGGTGCGCGAGCCGCGCCGTGCCGCCCTCGGCCTGCTGTACGCCGCCTTCGGCCCCGCTGCCCTGCAGTGGCGCGAGCTGGCCCCGGTGGCCGCCTTTCGATCTGCCGAACGGGAAGTCCTGGCGGCTGCCATGGCTCGCGGTCTCAATACGCCAATCACCACCAGTGCGGGGCGGCTGTTCGATGCCTGGGCCGCACTGTGCGGGCTGGTGCAGCGAGCGAGCTACGAGGGCCAGGCCGCGGCGCTACTCGAGCAGTCCGCGGGCAGTAAGGCACGGGGGGCGCCTTTTGTCCTGCGAGAGGGCGTTGGCGACGAGCCCTGGGAGTTGGACTGGCAGCCCGCCCTGGAGGGGTTGCTTGCCGGACTGCGTGCCGGGATGCCGGTGGCTGCCTTGGCCGCTGCGCTGCATCTGGGGTTGGCGGAGGCGATCGTTGCGGTTGCCGTGCGTGTCGGAGAGCCTCAAGTGGTGCTTTCGGGGGGCTGTTTCCAGAATGTCCGGCTCAGTGAGCTGGCGATTGCCGCCTTGCGGGATGCAGGCTTCGAGCCCCTGTGGCACGCTCGGGTACCGCCGAACGATGGCGGCATCGCCCTGGGCCAGGCGGTCTGGGCGCACTGGCAGAGGAGGGGCTCCACATGTGTCTAGCGGTGCCGGGCCGTGTGCTCGATATTGCCGGCGCAGATCTACTCACCCGGGTCGGCCGGGTCGACTTCGGGGGCGTCGTGAAGGAGATCAGCCTCGCCTATACGCCGGACGCCGAGGTCGGCGACGCGGTGTTGGTCCACGTGGGCTTTGCGATCACCGTGCTCTGCGAGGCCGAGGCGGCGCGGTTGCTGGCCGAACTCGAATCACTCGGCGAGTGGGGGGGCGGAGAGGGCGACCCATGAGGTTCCGAGAGGTCTACCGCGACGGTGCCGCAGCGCGGCGCTGCGCCGCGGCCATTGCACGCAGTCTGACACGACCCTGGACGCTGATGGAGGTTTGCGGCGGCCAGACCCATGCCATCGTTCGCTATGGCGTCGACCGTCTGCTGCCCGAGGGTATCGAGTTGATCCATGGCCCGGGCTGTCCGGTGTGTGTCACGCCGGTCGGCTATGTCGACCAAGCCATCGGGTTGGCCGAGCGGCCTGAGGTCATCCTCTGCTCGTTTGGCGACATGCTGCGGGTACCCGGTAGCCGGGGCGATCTGCTGGCCGCCAAGTCTCGGGGTGCGGATGTACGCATGCTCTACTCGCCGCTCGATGCCCTGGCCTTGGCGCGGGCCGAACCCGAGCGCCAGGTGGTGTTGTTTGCGGTGGGGTTCGAAACAACGGCGCCGGCCACCGCCATGGCCGCCTATCGGGCCAAGCGGGAGGGGATCGCCAATTTTTCGCTGCTGGTCGCCCATGTGCGGGTCCCGCCGGCTATGCGCGCCTTGCTGGAGGCCCCCGACAATCGTATCCAGGGCTTTCTCGCCGCGGGCCACGTCTGCACCGTCATGGGCTATGAAGAATACTTTCCCATCGCCGAGCGCTATGGGGTCCCCATCGTCATTACCGGATTCGAGCCGCTGGATATCCTCCAGGGGGTCCAACGTTGCGTGGCCCAGCTCGAACGCGGTGCCGCGGAGGTCGACAATCAATACGCCCGTGCGGTGGCGCGCCAGGGCAACCTGGCGGCGCGGGAGGTGATGGCCGAGGTGTTTACCGTGGCGGAACGCCGCTGGCGGGGTATTGGCGCCATCGCCGACAGCGGCCTGAAGTTGACGCCAGCCTACGCCGATTGGGATGCCGAGTATCGCTTTGGCATCGTCACCGAGGCTCCCGAGGCAGTCGGGATCTGCCGCAGTGGCGAGGTGCTGAGTGGTGCCTGCAAACCCACCGATTGCGCCGCCTTTGGTACCCGCTGCAACCCCGAGCGGCCGCTCGGGGTCACCATGGTCTCCTCTGAAGGGGCCTGCGCGGCCTATTACCGCTATCGCGGCACCGCCGCCGGTACGGATCGATGAGCGGCGAGTGCTCGTTGTCCGGCCCGGAGGCCGATTGCATCCAACTCGCCCATGGCGGTGGGGGGCGGGCCATGGCGCGGCTGCTCGAGTCCCTGATCTTGCCGATCTTCGACGATCCCGAGCTGGATCGTCGCCACGATGGCGCGGTGTTCGAGGTGGCTGGGCCCCTGGCGTTCACGACGGATGCTTATGTGGTGCGCCCACTGGAGTTCCCGGGCGGTGACATCGGCAGCCTTGCCGTCAATGGGACTGTCAACGATCTCGCCATGTGCGGTGCCGAACCGCGCTATCTCAGCGTGGGACTGATTCTCGAGGAGGGACTACCGTTGGCGGTCCTGCGCCGCGTGTTGGTATCGATGCGCGACGCGGCGCGGGCGGCGGGGGTGCGGCTGGTGACCGGGGACACCAAGGTCGTCGACCGCGGCAAGGCCGATGGGTTGTTTATCAATACCAGTGGTGTGGGCCGCGTACTGGCGCCGGCCGCAATCGGCCCCGCGCGGGTCGTTTCAGGGGATGTGGTGATTCTCAGCGGCGATATTGGCCGCCATGGCATGGCGGTGATGGCGGTGCGCGAGCACTTTGATTTTGAATCTACGATCGAAAGTGACTGCGCGGCGCTGGCCGTACCGGTGGCCGCGCTGTTTGCGGCCGGGGTGACGGTTCACTGCCTGCGCGACCTGACCCGAGGCGGGCTGGCCAGTGCGCTGGTCGAGATCGCCGAGGCGGCCGTCGTACATATCGAGATCGAGGAGTCGCGTATTCCGGTACGCGCGGATGTGGGGGCGGCTTGCGAGTTGTTGGGGCTCGACCCGCTGCACGTGGCTAACGAGGGTCGCTTCATCGCTGTGGTGCCGGAGCGGGATGCGGAACTTGCCTTGCGGGTGTTGCGCGCCCGGCACATTACCGCCGGGGCGGTGGCGGTCGGTGTGGTGCGGCCGGCGCCGGCCGGCCAGGTGTTTTGCCGAGGTGAACTGGGCGTATCCCGGGTCATCGACATGCTCAGCGGCGAGCAGCTGCCGCGCATTTGCTGAGCCGCTGCGCCCGCCAGGCGGCGGGCGACAGGCCAACTTCCCGCTTGAAGGCCCGGCTGAAAGTACTCTCCGATTCATAGCCGACAGCCCTGGCGATGGCATAGAGCTTGGCGGTGCCATCGGCCAGGCGGCTGGCGGCCACTTGCATCCGCCAACGCAGGAGATATTGCATCGGCGGTTGGCCGACGATCTCTGTGAATTTCTCGCTCAGACTCGAGCGCGAAGCGCCGACTTCGCGAGCCAGTTCAGCCAGCGTCCAGGGACGCTCGGGCTTCGCGTGTAGTACCTGCAGGGCGCGACCGACCACCGGGTGGCGGAGCCCGTGTAGCCACCCGACTCCCCTATCTTCCAGAGTGGCCAGGTAGCGCCGCAGGACCGCCACGAACAGGGTTTCGCTGAGTCGGGCGAGTAGGCAGCGTTCGCCGCCGCGCGCCTGTCGCACTTCACTGCAAGCGAAGTGAATCAGCGGTGATAAGGGATCCTCCTCCGGTGTCGGCGACGGCACCCGGACCATGGCAGGCAAGGTCGACAGCAGCGGGTTGTAGGGGTACAGATCACAACCGAGAAAACCGCAGATCAAACTGTTGCGTCCGGGGCCCTCCCCGCCGGTCGTGACGACCGGCGGGATTTCGCCGGCCGCCATACGGCGAAAGAAATCGATCGAGGCCGCCGTTTCCGTCGCAGTGGGGTATTGCGGCTCGCTGGCGATCTTGTAGGCGTCACCGCGTGGTAGAACGAGGATATCTCCGGTATTGAGACGTAGCGGTGGTTCACCGGGGACCGCCGCCCAGCAGGGACCTTCCGTGACGATATGGTAGGAGATCACCAAGTCTGTGCCGGGCAGGATGTGGTTGCAGAGCCGGTGTCCGTCAGCGACACCGGTCGCGTACGGCCAGCTCGGCTCCCAGACAAAAAACACAGCCCCGCGCAGCCGGATAGTCTCCAGAACATCGGAGATCGGATCGCCGGTCATTGCCGCGCCCGCGTGCTGAGCGGTCGCGGGGCGGTGCCCTGCCGTTGCGGACGCTGGGTCAAGTGATCTGGACGTTCGGTCGTGGTCTCCGGCATTCATATGCGTTTACGCTATTTCGCGGTTGGCGGAGCGGCCGGCGTTTCGGGGCGATGCCGCGAATGCTGAATATGGCTCAGCTTAGGCCGGTATCCCGATGGGGACAACGGCCGGATTTGGGGTACTGCACGGCAATCGGGAGCGGTGTCATGGACGAGAAAACCATAGCCGCCGGCGATGGCTCGCCGGCGGAAATCTACGAGCATCATTTCGTGCCAGCACTATTTGGCCAGTGGGGCGTGGTGGTTGCTGAAGCTGCCGGAGTGGCGCCTGGTCAACAGGTATTGGACGTGGCCTGTGGGACGGGGGCCTTGACTCGCGCTGTAGTCGAACGGCTGGCGGGTCGGGGTTCGGTGATGGGTCTGGACAGCAATCCGGAAATGCTCGCCGTTGCGCGCGGCCTGATGCCGCGGGTGGATTGGCGGGAGGCGTCGGCGGAGACCCTGCCCTTTGGCGAGGGCGAATTTGATGCCGTTGTCAGCCAGTTTGGCCTGATGTTCTTCGAGAATCGCGTTGGAGCGCTACGCGAAGCGCTGCGCGTACTGAAGCCCGGCGGTCGCTTGGTAGTCGCCGTCTGCGACGCCTTGGACCATTCGCCGGGCTATGCGGTACTCAGTGAACTGTTACATCGGCTGTTCGGGCCGGACGTCGCGGAAGCGTTTCGCGCGCCCTTCGTCTGTGGCGACCGGGAGCTGCTGCAGGATTTGTGTCGGCAGGCGGGGATTCCGGAAGCTGAGGTGACCCGCTCCGATGGCAGTGTCCGTTTCGCTTCCATCGACGCGCTGGTGGCCACCGAGCGCGCCTGTGCCTGGACGCTGGGCGGCCTGCTCGACGACGATCAGTTTACGCGGCTGGCGGTCGCCGCCCAGGAGTCGTTGGCGCCCTTTGCCGGTCCAGGCGGGGCGGTGGAATTCACCATGCCGGTACTGATGATTCGGGCGCGGAAGTGAGCGCAGACTGTGCTGTGGTGGGCGCGCCTACCCACCGCAGACAGCCGGTCGGGACACAGAAATACGGCGGATCCGCGTCAGATCCGCCGTTTCCTCGATGCCTCAGCCATCGTGTGCAAGCCTGTGCGCATCCCGCGTTCCCGATAGCCCTCAACGCTGGACAGCGAGGGGGCCGCGCAGCAGTTGCCCCGGATAGATGCCGGTGTGCTCACCGTTGCGCATCAGCACCTTGCCGTTGACCACGGTGGCCGAGATGCCGTCGGCTTTTTGCACCAGGCGGCGCGCGCCGGCGGGCAGATCGTGGCGCACCTCGGGCATCTGTGGCGCTACCCGCTGCGGGTCGAACACGAGTAGGTCTGCGGCCATGCCCACGCGGATCAGTCCGCGATCGTGGAAGCCCCAGGCAGAGGCAGGCTCCAGCGTCAGCATGCGCACGGCTTCTTCCAGCGTGAAGGCCTGACGCTCGCGCACCCAATGGCTGAGCACATGGGTCTGAAGCGACGAATCCATGATCTGCGAGACATGGGCGCCGGAGTCGGAAAAGGTCACCACCGAGCGCGGGTGGCGCATCATGGCCAGGACGTGGTCGTCATCCTCGTTGAACAGAGGCTGGCGGAAGAACAGTCGGAGCTGGTGTGCCAGCGCCAAGTCGATCATCGCCGCCACGGGATCCACGCCGCGCTCGCGGGCGATCTCGGCCACGGAGCGGTGGGGCCCGGCGATGCTGTCCATCACGAACAGCCATTCGTAATCCGGGCGGCGCATCTCGGCGCCCACGCCCTGCTTTTCCATGTGATGGCTGCTCGCCGCTTCGATCAGCTGGGCACGTAGCAGCGGGTCGCGCAGACCGGCTTCTTGTTCGGCTAGGGATTTCTTGCGGAACTCCTTCCACACGGGGAATTTGTCGAAGGGCAGCCGGGTTTCGAAGGACATCAGCACATTCAGCGCCCGGCTGTGCGCCTGAATGAACATTCGTCCGCCCAGCTCGGCCGTCTCTTCGAGGAGGTCGAAATAGGGCGGCCAGATATCGGGGGCCCGCCGGCTGCTGAACATGCCGAAGGTGAGCGGGCGGCCGGACTCCAGGGTGAGATCGCGCAAGCGCACTTGGTATTCGCGTTGCGCCTCGGGATCGCGTCCGGCTTCCTCATTGGCGATCTCGACGATGCCGGCGTCTAGTTCGCCGAGCACGCCGACCAGCTCGCGCACTTCGTCCCAGCTGGCGACCCGGCTGGCTACCGGTTGCCCATCCGGCGTCTGGTGATTGCGGGTGCGCGAGGTGGAAAAGCCGATGGCGCCGGCACGGATGGCGGATTCCAGCTCCCGCTTCATGGCCCGCATTTCGTCGGCAGTCGGCGCTTCGCTGAAGGCGCGCTCGCCCATCGCATAGGTGCGCAATGCGGAGTGGCCGATGTAACCGCTGTAATTGATGCCCTTGGGCAGCCGCTCCACGGTATCGAGGTAATCGGCGAAGGTCTCCCAGGTCCAGTCGATACCGGCCTCCATGGCCTCGCCGGCGATATCCTCGGCGCGTTCGAGGTTGCGAACCACCAAATGTTTGTCCTTGGCGGCACAGGGCGCCAGAGTGAAGCCGCAGTTGCCCATCACGACCGTGGTGATGCCGTGCCAGACGGAACAAGTGCCTAGCGGATCCCAGTTGATCTGGGCGTCCATGTGGGTGTGGCCGTCGACAAAGCCCGGTGTGACCACCTGACCTTCGGCGTCGATGGTCTCCTTGGCGGATTCGCGGATGCGGCCGATATGTGCGATCTGCCCGCCGACCACGCCGACATCGGCGCGGTATCTGGGCAGGCCGGTACCGTCGATCACGGTGCCGTTCTTGATGACCAGGTCATAGCTCATGGGGGGCTCCCGATGCGGTGCATCTCGATGAAAAATTCTGGGGGCGCTGCGCGGGAGCGGGATGCCTTGGTGGGCGCTCTGATGTTATGGCGGTGTGCCGCGCTGCGCCGGATCGAATCGAGCATAGCCCAGGGATAGGGGGAAGACCACAGCTTCGGTGCCGGCTTGCGGCCGGCACCCGGGCTGTGGTCACGCGCCTACTGGGCGACGAAGCCACCGTCGATCACCAGCTCGGCGCCGGTGACATACTTGGACTCGTCCGAGGCCAGGTAGAGCACGCCATTGGCGATATCCAGGGGCTCGCCCAAATGCCCCATGGGTGCGAGTTGCTCGAACATGCTGCGTACTTGGGGGGTGCCGCCCAGATCCTCCATGCCCTGCTCCAACATCGGTGTGAGGATGGGGCCTGGGTGGATCGAGTTCACCCGCACCTTGTTCTTGCGCTGCGCGCACTCCAGCGCCATTGCTTTGGTGATCAGCCGCACAGCTCCTTTGCTACAGCTGTAGCCACCCGCCGCCGGGAAACCGACGATACCCGCTCCCGAGGAGATGTTGATGATGGCGCCGCCGCCGGCGCGCTCCATGGCCGGGATCACTGCCTTCATACCGAAGAACACGCCATCGACATTGACCGCGTTCTGGCGGCGGAACTCTTCCGTACTGGTCTCCAGCAGCGGTTTGGCGATGAACATGGCGGCGTTGTTGTCGAGGATGTCGACGCTGCCGAAGGTGTCGAGCGCGAGCTTCACGATCGCCGCCCAGTCCGACTCGTTCGATACATCCTGACGCATGGCCACCGCCTGGCCGCCCGCGGCCTGGATCAGCCGTGCGGTCTCCTGCGCGCCGGCCTCGTTAATATCGCCCACCACCAGACTTGCGCCCTCTCGCGCCAGCAACTGCGCGGTCACCCGGCCCATGCCGGAACTGCCCGCCCCCGTGATAATGGCCACCTTGCCTGCCACTCGTCCCATGATCATTTCCCCCTGTTTTCAGTTGTAAAAGCCGTCGGCCGGAGACACGCAGCGTATCGGGTGGGATGGCTCAACCCCCCGCGATCCGGTAGGCCAGCCGTTTGAATTCGTGGCTGAACGGGTGCCAGAAACCATAGGCGCGCTGGGTGAAGATCAGCCCCGAGAGCTTGGCGCGCGGCGCGATCCAGGAATGGGTGCCGGCCATACCGCCCCAGTGGTATTCGCCGATGGCGCTCGCCGGCTCGCCCTCCGCCGGCGCGTTCTTGATCGCGAAACCGGCGCCGAACACCGTGTCCGGCATCTTCCATACCGGCAGCCGGACCTGTACCCCCGGCGGCAGCAGGTTGGTGTGCATCAGCTCCACCGCCGAGGGTGACAGATAGCGTCGGCCGTCCCAGGTGCCGTTGTTGGCGATCATCTGGGTGAAGCGCGTGTAGTCGCCGATGGTGCCCACCAGGCCGCCGCCGCCGGAGTGAAAGCGCTTGGGCGCCAGCACACTGCCGATCAGCAGATCCGGGCAGGGCTTGAGGCCGGGCTGCATGTTGTCGCGCAGATCGAGCGGCTCGTAGTTGGTGGTCAGGCGGTCGTGCTTGGCCTCCGGCACATGGAAATCGGTGTCCACCATGCCCAGCGGCGCGAACAGGCGCTCGTGCAAAAAATCGCGGAAGGGCTTGCCGCTCCAGATCTCGATCAGCCGGCCCAGGATGTCGATGCCGATGCTGTAGTTCCAGCGCGCACCGGGCTGGAAGATCAAGGGCAACGCGGCGAGCTTGTCGATCATCTCTTCGAGCGACGAGTTCATGTCCATGATCCGCTGCTCGGTGTAGCGCTTGTCCACCGGCGTTTCCGGGAACAGCCCATAGGTGAAGCCCGACTGGTGGCTGATCAGCTCGCGGATGGTCGGCTGGCGCGAGAGCGGCTCGGTATCCGCCACGTCCGTCGCGCCCGGCCTGAGCACCCGCAGGTCCGCGAACTGGGGGATGTACTTGGCGACCGGGTCCTCGAAGCGGAAGGCCCCGTCGTCGTGCAGCATCATCACCGCCGCCGAGGTGATGATCTTGGTGCCCGAGTAATAGCGGAAGATCGCATCCTCGCGCAGCGGCCGCCGGCTCTCGATGTCGGCGTGTCCCCAGGTGTGGAAATCCACCACCTCTGTGCCTTTCAGGATTACCGCCG
>JBFHML010000018.1:0-42275 GCA_041594335.1 Porticoccaceae bacterium | reverse complement strand
TACACTGCGCGCTCCAACCGGGAGGTCGCCATGGAAAGCAAAGTCTTCTTGACGGTATTCGCCACCGTGTTGCTCGCCGAACTCGGCGACAAGACCCAACTCGCTACTTTCCTGTTTGCCGCCGATGGCGAAGCCAGCAAATGGGTGGTTTTCAGCGCCGCGGCCCTTGCACTAGTGATCAGCACCGCCATCGCGGTTGCCGCCGCCGGCCTGCTCGATCGGTGGCTGTCGGAAACCGTGCTGGGGTACGCTGCCGGCAGCCTGTTCTTGGCAATCGGCGCGCTCACACTCTACCAAACCGCGCGCGGCTAATGCGTAGTCACGATGTCCAACACCCCTCATCAGACCGTAGAACAGCATCACATCCGCGCCGCCTACCCCAAGCTACGATATCGCCAATTGTGACGAGAGCGCCCCTATCGAGCGGACCGACGACGTTCTGGCGCTGGAATCGATCAGGCGGCGGGAGCTTTACCTTTGCCGCGCGCTCACTTAGGGTAGCCGTCCGCCACTGACCAGAAAGTAACATGCGCGATTACTACCGCAAAATCATCGAACAGATCGGTGAAGATCCAAGCCGCCCGGGGCTACTCGATACACCCGAGCGCGCTGCCAAGGCCATGGAGTTTCTTACCAGTGGCTATCGGCTGGATCTGGGCGAAGTAGTGAACGATGCCCTGTTCCCAAGTGACAGCAGCGAGATGGTCATCGTCCAGGACATCGAGCTGTACTCCCTGTGCGAGCATCACCTGCTGCCCTTTATCGGCAAATGCCACGTGGGTTATATCCCGAACGGCTTGGTCCTCGGCCTCTCCAAAGTCGCGCGCGTGGTCGACATGTTTGCGCACCGACTGCAAATCCAGGAAAGCCTGACCACGCAGATCGCCGCCGCAATCGGGCAGGTTACCGGTGCACTCGGGGTGGGCGTGATCATCGAGGCGCAACATATGTGCATGATGATGCGCGGTGTCGAAAAGCAGAACTCCACCACCAAAACCTCGGCAATGCTCGGGGCCTTCCGCCAGCGACAAGCCACGCGCTACGAGTTCCTGTCACTGATCAATCGCTGAATCGGCGTGCCGGGCGCCCGCCCCAAAGGCGCCCAGGCCATCATTCCGGCGCGGTAAAGAATGCTTCCAACCGCAAGGCTACGTCGGGCGCCGATGCTTCCATGTGGAAATGGTGGCCACCCGCTATTTCGGCGATCGTCAATGTTCGCGCATGGGCTTCCATGCCGTAGAAGCGGGACATTCGATCCACATCCGAAAGCAACAGCAGAATGGGACAGCGAATCCGCTCCACAAACGCCCGCACTTGTTCCGGAGTCAGTTTGATCTCCGAGGCTAGTTTGAGCTTCTCGTCACTGCGCCAGCACCAACCATCCGCCAACTGCTGTGCACCGCGCGCGACGATGTCGGGTGCAGAACGCGCCGACAGGGGCGTTGGCCCACGTAGACGAGTGGCCGTCAGGGTCTCGCGATCTGGATAGACGCGCGCGCGACGCCCGACACGGGCGGCCCGATCCGCGATGGCCATGCGGAGTTGTTCCGGTTCTTCCGCCGCGTTGACCGTGCCGGGGACAAAGCTGTCTAGCAACCCGAGGCGAGTGATCCGCTCGGGTAAGGTACCGGCGGCAAGAGTAGAAATCATGGCGCCGCGCGAATGCCCGAGCAAACCGAAGCGCGACCACCCGAGTTGTTCGGCAACCGAATGGATAACGCCGACATCCTGCCAGATATTGTAGGTTCCATCTGCCGAACGGTGGTCGCTGTGGCCGTGCCCGGGCAAATCCAAAGCGATCAACCGCACACCCTGCAACAAGCGGCCGAGGGGCGCAAAGCTGCCGCAGTTGTCCAGCCAGCCGTGTAGCGCAAGCACCGGAATCCCATCCGAATCCCCCCACTCAACGGCGGCGATCCGCAGGCCATCATGCCGAAAATCGCGCTCTCTGTAGGACATGACCGCTACCAGAACCGCTCACTCAAGGCGGTGGCTGCTCACGCCACAGTAGCTGCGCGCCACCGCGCGTCAGCGCAGTCACCTCCAAGGCGACGAGATGTCCAGGCGCCATAGGCGCAAGAGTCCAATCGTCGGTGAGGTAATGCAACAGATCGCCGACCAAGGGCTGATGACTGACCAATAACAGGTTTTCAAATCCGCTTTGCGCCGCAAACGCCACCACCGAGGCGATGTCGGAACCTGGCGCGAGTGCCGACGCCACGGCGAAATCTCCGTTAAATTGCAGTATGCGCATCAGTTCAGCGGCCGTCTGTCTGGTGCGCTGGTAGGGGCTGCAGGCTACCGCCTGCAAACCATCCAATCGACCCGCGGCAGCACTCGCCACCGCGCGCACCCCCGACTGCCCGCGGGCGGTCAGCCGCCGCTCGGCATCACGGGTGGCGACCGCTTCGGCTTCGCCATGACGCAGAATGTAGAGCTTCACGCAGGACGCTCCCAACCGACGCGGAACTCGACATCGTCAGCACGCTCGGATACCGCCATACCATCCAATACCGCCGGGATCGATTGCCCCTCAAATAGCACCGCATGCAAAGCGCTCACGAGCGGCATATAGACCCCCAATTCATCGGCCTTGCGCTTCACAATACGGGTGGTATTAATCCCCTCAGCCACCTGTCCAATCTCGGCGCGCGCCTCATCCAGAGAGCGTCCGGCAGCGAGCGCCCGGCCGATGCGAAAGTTACGGCTCAGCGTAGAAGTACATGTCACGAATAAATCCCCGACACCACTCAAGCCCAAAAACGTCATCGGGTTGGCGCCCAAAGTGGCGGCAAAGCGCGTCATCTCGGCAAGACTGCGGGTCAACAACACCGCCATCGTGTTCTGCCCCAAACCCAGTTGCGTGGCCATACCGGCTTCGATGGCATAGATGTTCTTGAGCGCTCCGGCAAGCTCTACACCGAAGACATCCGGATTGGCGTAGACGCGAAAGTAGGGCGTGACCAACAACCGCTGCACCTGTTCGCAGACCTCGGCGTCGGCACTGGCGATGACCGTCGCAGTAATATCGTGGCGGGCCACCTCTCGCGCGAGGTTCGGCCCACTGATCACACCGATGCGCGCATCCGGCATATGCCGAGCCAGCAGCTCGCTCATGCGCGTAAATCCCTCGGGCGCAAACCCCTTGGCGGTACTGATGACCAGCGTCCCAGGGCGAATGCGCGGCGCCGCTTCTTGCACCACGGACTCAAAAGCACCGCTAGGTACCGAAAAAAACACCAACTCGGCACCGGCCAGGATGGCATCCAGGTCGGCGCTGATACGCAGGCTCGGGTCCAGCGGATAATCGGGCAGGTAGCGTTCGTTGCGCCGACTTTCCCGACAACGGGCCGCCTGTTCCGGATCGCGCATCCACAGTCCAGTGGGGTAGCCGTTGCCGGCGATCATGTTGGCTATGGCCGTACCAAAACTGCCACCGCCAAGTACGGCGATCCGGGACACTTGGGGCATCTCTGCGCGCCGGTGAAGAAAGGGCGTCATTATCCGGTCCCGTAAAAAGGCATTGCAACCGCAAGCCCGTCCCAGGACGCCTCAGCTCAGCTCGAAATCGACGATCACGGGCAAATGATCGCTCGCCACCCGGGCCAACTGGTGGCGACAGACCTCCGCCGAGACCAGCCTCAACTTTCCACGGAAATAGATGCGGTCAAGTCCCCCGCGCGGCGCAAACGAAGGGTAGGTCTTGATCGATCGCGTACGGTGGCGGGTTTCATGGTCAGTTGCACAGCGCAGTGCCATACCCTCGACGAAGAGCGCGCGCAGGCGCGATAGCCAATCGTTAAAGTCCCCCCCCACGATGCAAGCGCAGCGCTGATCGACTTCAACGAATTCCTTGGAGCGCAATAGGAGGCCGGCTTGCCGCTGACGTTCTTGCGCAGCCAGGCCGAGGTGCAGATTGAAAACCTCCAAACGAAATGGCGTCTCACCGCCTCGATCTATCTCGATGGCGGTGTGTTGGCAGCCACGGCGTTTGAGATTACCCACCGTAAGATCGATGTTGCGTTCGCGCACGATGGGATAGCGGCTGAGGGTAGCATTGCCGTAACGGCCTTTCCGCAGGCTGACATTGTGACCTGCCGCGTAGTAGGAATAGCCCAGCGCTGCGGCGAGCTCCCGCGCCATGTCCTGCTCACGGGAGCGCGGTGCTCCTTCGTCAACTTCCTGGAGCAACACGATATCCGGATCGTGATCACGGAGAATCCGCACGATACGGTCGGGCTGGAACCGCCGGTCGAGACCGATGGCACGGTGGATATTGTACGAGACGACGCGCAGCCTAGTCGCCGCGGACTTCATGTGGCCACCCCCGGAAACATGGCCGCGGCGAGAGCGTCCGACTCACCCTGCCAACAGCAAACGGTTGAGGCGGCGCACGAAGCCCGCCGGGTCCTCTAGTGCCTCACCGGCCGCCAATGCAGCCTGATCGTACAGCAAGTAAGCCAGGTCGTCGCCTTGCTCCCCCTGCCCCGCGCTCTCGATACGTTCGACCAAAGGGTGGCCCAAATTGACTTCCAACACCGGTTTGGCCTCCGGCACCTCCTGCCCGGACGCCGCAAGAATCTTGCGCATCTGCGGACCCAAGGCTTCATCGGCCAGCACCAGACACGCCGGCGACTCGGTCAGCCGCGAGGACGCACGCACCTCGGCCACCCGATCGCCCAAAGCGTCTTTGAGCCGCTTCAGCACCGCATCTCGATCAACAGCTGCCGACGGTTCCTCTGCTGTTCCCTCCGTACCGAGCTCACCCAGATCGAGCTCACCGCGGCTGATATCACAAAGCTCCCGCCCGTCGAATTCCCGCAGATGGGACATCGCCCATTCATCGATTCGATCACCGAGCAGCAACACCTCGACCCCACGTTGAGCAAACACCTCTAGATAGGGGCTATTGCGGGCCGAGCGTTCACTATCCGCGATCAGGTAATAGATCTTCTTCTGCTCCGGCTGCAAAGCGGCGACATAATCGGCGAGGCCGACACGCGCATCCGTCGCCCGGGTGCTGGCAAACCGCAGCAGCCCGGCCACGCGCTCCCGGTTGGTAGCGTCTTCCGCCAATCCTTCCTTGAGCACATTGCCGAACTCGGCCCAGAACTCCGCATAGGCGTCGGCTCGTTCCCGTGCCACGCTCTCCAATAAATCCAGCACGCGTTTGGTGAGTGCCCCGCGGATGGTGTCCACGGCGGGGGTCCGCTGCAGGAGTTCTCGCGAAACGTTGAGCGGCAGGTCGGCACAGTCCACTACGCCCTTGATAAATCGCAGATAAAGCGGCAGAAACTGCTCTGCGTCGTCCATGATAAACGTACGCTGGATATACAGCTTGAGCCCGCGCGGCGTGTCGCGGTTATAGAGGTCGAATGGCGCGTGAGCCGGGACATAGACCAAGCTGGTGTATTCGACCTTCCCCTCTACCTTGTTATGTGCCCAGGCCAGCGGCTCTCGGAAATCGTGCGATACATGCTGGTAGAAGGTCTTGTAGTCTTCGTCGCCGATCTCACTCTTGGGTCGGGTCCATAGCGCCGTGGCACTATTGACCCGCTCGTAGGTCGGCTCCGCCGCGTCATCGGCTTCCGCCACCTCTTCTTCACCCTCCCCCTTGGGCAGCACCGGCGCCCGCATTTCCACCGGGATGGCGATGTGGTCGGAGTATTTTTTCACCAGTGCGCGCAGCCGCCAATCGTTTTCGTATTCCCGAGCATCTTCCTTGAGATGCAGAAACACGCTGGTGCCACGTGCGGCGCGTCCGATGGTCTCGACGGTGAACTCCGCTTCCCCGTCACAACTCCAGCGCACGCCCTGGTCACTCGGCAGATCGGCGCGACGGCTTTCCACCACGATTCGGTCGGCCACCAAAAAACCCGAATAGAAGCCGATACCGAACTGGCCGATCAATTGAGCATCCTGCTGTTGGTCACCGCTCAGACCACCAAGGAATTCCGCGGTACCAGAACGTGCAATGGTGCCGAGGTTCGCGACGGCATCCTCCCGCGACATGCCGATGCCGTTATCGCTGATACAAATGACGTGTTTCTCAGAGTCCACCTCAATACGCACGCGCAGTTGGGGATCGTCCGCCAGCAGCGCACCATCCTCCAGCGCCGCAAAGCGTAGCTTGTCCGCCGCATCCGAGGCATTGGAAATGAGCTCTCGGAGGAAGATATCGCGGTTGCTGTACATCGAGTGAATCATCAGATGCAGCAAGCGCTTGGCTTCGGTCTGAAACCCCAGGGTCTGGGCTTGGGCGGCCTCCGTCATCAGCTATCTCCAGGCAAGCTTTGGCAATTGCTGGCCTAAGATGGGTGCACAAGCGAGGATTTCAAGCGCCGGGCCCTACGGCAAATTGTCGGCATCCGGGCAGGCCCTATAATGCCGTACCGCAAAAAACTAGATCTATCGTTACAGGGGCTCCCTCCATGGCTATTCAACCCTTCCTCACCGAGGCGCGGATTCGCGCCTGCACCGAATCAGGGCATTGGCGTAATCGGACTATCATCGACTATCTCGACCAGCACGCCGACACACGGCCAGAACACTTGGCGGTAGTCGATCACAACAGCGAAACCGGTTTGCGCACAGCGCTTTCTTACCGCCAATTGCGCCATCTGGTCGATCGCATGGCGCTGGGCTTTACCCAGCTCGGCGTCGGCAAAGGCGACGTGATTTCCTGCCAACTGCCCAATTGGTGGGAGTTTCTCGCCATTCATCTCGCCGCCGTGCGCATCGGCGCGGTCACCAATCCGCTGATGCCCATCTTTCGCCACCGTGAAGTGGAATTCATGATGGGTTTCGCCGAAACCAAGCTGG
This sequence comes from Porticoccaceae bacterium, assembly GCA_041594335.1. Lineage (GTDB taxonomy): Bacteria > Pseudomonadota > Gammaproteobacteria > Pseudomonadales > Porticoccaceae > JAGPUQ01. Next base: position 35,453 of record JBFHML010000018.1, on the reverse strand, counting down.
CCATCGTTCCGCGCCACTATCGGGGTTTCGACTACGCCACCATGCTCAAAGAAGTGCGGGGTAACTTGCCGCAACTGGGCGAGGTCCTGGTGGTAGGGGGTCCTGCGACCCCAGATTCCTTCGAGCGAGAGCTGGTGCAGCGGCGCTGGGAGGATGAACTGGACGCCGCAACCATCTTTGCGGAACACAAGATGGATCCCAATGCCGTGGTCCAGGTGATGTACACCTCGGGCACTACCGGCGCGCCCAAGGGTGTCATGCATATTTCCAACACCCTGCTCGCCTGTCTGCAGAATTTCGCCGATTCCTACCACCTCGGTGCCGACGACAATATCCTGATGGGCTCGCCGCTCGCCCACCAGACCGGTTTCCTGGTCGGCTTGTTACTGCCGATCTACCTGGGCGCCAAGACCGTCTATCTCGATATCTGGAATGCCGCGCAGGCGTTACGGCTGGTGCAGGACGAGGGCATCAGTTTCACCATGGGCGCCACCCCCTTCGTGGCCGACATGGCCGATGCGCCAGAGGCCACTCGATACGACACCTCAACGCTAGAGACCTTCGTCACCGGCGGGGCGCCGATCCCACGCGTGGTGGCCGAGCGCGCGCGCAAGATGCTCGGCTGCAAGGTCTATGGCGTCTATGGAATGACGGAGAGCCTACTGGCCACCGTCTCGGTGCCGGAGGATTCACCCGAGAAAATCTACGAGACCGACGGTGCTCCGAAGCCCGGCGTGGAGGTCCGTCTGGTGGACGACCGAGGCAACCCGGTGGGAATCGGTGAAGAGGGTGAGGTGCAAACCAACGGGGTCTACAACTGCTGTGGCTATCTCAAGCGCGAGGATTTGACTCGACAGGCCATCAGCGAGGACGGTTGGCTGAGCTCCGGGGATCTGGCGCGCATGGATGCCGACGGCTATATCCGCATCTCGGGCCGATCCAAGGACATTATCATCCGCGGCGGCGAAAATGTGCCTGTCATCGAAGTGGAAGAGTTGGTCTACAAGCATCCCGCCATCCAGGACGCGGCGCTGGTCGGTATGCCGGACCCTCGCATGGGGGAACGGGGCTGCCTGTTCGTGACCCTGGCGCCGGACGGCCAGTTCGATATGGACGAACTGCGCCGCTACCTCGATGAGCATCGCATGGCCCGTCAGTACTGGCCCGAGCGACTCGAGATCCGCGCCGACCTACCTCGCACCCCGAGCGGCAAGATCCAGAAGTTCAAGCTGCGTGAAGAAGCCAAGACCTTCGGGGAAACCGGGGCCGGACTGGACTTCCAATGACAGGGGAACCGAACCGCCGATGAACGCCACCAAATTGCAATACGCCGCGACCCTAATGCTGTTTCGCGACAACCCGCGCGGGGAGCTCGAAATCCTGCTCCTCGAACGCAGCGGCAAATCGGAATCGTTCGGGGGGGCCTTTGTCTTCCCCGGCGGCAAGGTCGATCTGCATGACGCCCATGGCGATTTCGAAGCCCTGTGCGCAGGCTTCGACGACCACCGCGCGAGCCGCATGCTGGGCATGTCGCGCTACGGGCTCGCCTATTGGATGGCCGCGATCCGCGAGAGCTTCGAAGAAGCGGGGATCCTACTCGCCTATGATCAGCGCGGCGAGATCGTTCGCCTCCACGAGCCCGCGATCAAAGCGCGCTTCGCGGAATACCGCGCGGCGCTCAACCGCGGCGAAATCAACCTGCTCGATATCTGCCGCAAGGAGAACCTACGGCTGGCCACGGATCAATTATTCTATTACAGCCATTGGGTAACCCCCGTCCCACTGCCCCGACGCTTCGATACGCGATTTTTCGTGTGCCGGGCGCCGGAGCACCAGGAACCCCTGATCGACAACCATGAAGCGGTTTCACAGATTTGGATCAACCCGGCGGAAGCCCTGCGTCGCGCCCGAGAGGACAACTTCGCCATCTTCTTTCCCACCATCAAGAATCTCGAAGGGATCGCCATGCATCGCGACACCGCCGAACTCCTCACCGCGGTGGCAGCGAAAACGGAATTTCCGCGCATCCTGCCTCTACGCGCGGACACCGGGGAGGACGGCCCGGGCGTGTTGATTCCCGGCGATCCAGGCTACGTCTATGACGAGCCGGCGGATACCCATTACTGATCAGGAGCCACCATGACCACCTCCTCCCATCGCGACCCCGAAGGCCGTATCACCACCGAAGTCCGCGAACACCTTTTGTTGCTCGGCATCGACCGACCGGAAAAGTTCAATGGTTTTACGCCACAGATGTTCCATCAACTCGGCGCAGCCTATCAACGCCTGGAGGAAGATCCGAACCTACGGGTGGGCGTGCTGTTCGCCCATGGCGACCACTTTACCGCCGGGCTCGACCTCCCCAAGTTTGCCGGCACCATGCGCGAGGGCAAGCCACTCATTCCCAATGGCGGTATCGACCCCTTCTCGCTCACCGCGCCCTATCGCAGCAAGCCGGTGGTCAGCGCAGTCAAGGGAATCTGTTACACCGCAGGCATTGAGCTCATGCTGGCTACTGAAATCGTGATCGCAGCAACCGGCACGCGCTTTTCTCAACTCGAGGTAGGGCGCGGGGTCATGGCGGTTGGCGGCGCCACGGTGCGCATGGCCGAGCGCGCGGGCTGGGGCAACGCCATGAAAGTCCTGCTGACCGGCTGCGAGTTCGGCCCGGAAGAGGCTTTGAGACTCAACTTCGTGCAGGAGGTCGTACCCGCCGGCGAGGAACTCGAGCGCGCGCTGAATATCGCGACGGAAATCGCGGCGCAGGCCCCCTTGGCGGTCCAGGCGACCCTGAACAACGTCCGCCGCGCCGCGCTCGAAGGCCCCGAAGCTGCCATCTCCGACTTCGTGTCAGAGATGCAGCGACTGGCGCTCACCGAAGACGCCGCGGAGGGCGTCAAATCCTTTCAGGAAAAGAGACCCCCGGTTTATCGGGGGCGCTGACTTGCAATCCCTACCCCGGTTCGGCGTACCATGAACGGCCCATCGTAACGAGGAGCCCCCGTGAGCGCCCTGGACCGGGACCAAGTCATTACTCTGCTTAACCGGATTCTGGAAATGGAATTGGCGGGCGTCGTCCGCTATACCCATTACGCCTTCATGGTCTTCGGTTACAACCGTATTCCGATCGTATCCTGGATGCAGGAGCAGGCGGACGAATCCCTCACCCACGCCCGCGAGGCCGGGGAAATGATCACCCATTTCGGCGGTCATCCCTCGCTAGCCATCGGACCATTGCTCGAAACCCATAAGCACGACATCGGCGCGATTTTGCGCGAATCCCTGGAGCACGAAAATCAGTCTCTCGAACTGTATCGACAGCTGCTGGCGCTGGCCGAAGGCCAATCCGTGCTGGTGGAAGAGTACGCGCGCCGCATGATCGCTGAAGAAGAACTCCATCAGGGCGAAGTCGACAAGATGCTGCGCGCACCCGGAGACATTGAGCCCTTCGGAACACCTTGACCCCCAGCGTGTCGGCATGCGCCGTGGCAGCCCCCGGCGCCCTCACCCGCCATTCCCACGAGAATTCACACCACTTCTTATGCAGTACAGGTATTACGGTTGGTGGCTAGCACCACTGGCGTTGGCATTGTCGATCGGCTCCCCAGTTCTCGCGCTATCGGATTCCGTCCGAGTGACGCTCGCCAATGGCGACACCTTGAGTGGAACCGCCCTGCGGCGTGAAAGCGGCGATCTGCTCCTGACGCATCCCTTACTTGGCGAGATCCGGCTACCCGAAAACGAGGTGGTCGAGACCCGATGGGCGGCCGACGCCGCCATGGCCGCGTCGACGACGACCACGGTCGACGAAGCGCCGCAACGCCTGCTAGAGCCCTTGCTGCCGGGCTGGGACAGACAATTTGATCTTGGCATCAGCGGCTCGGAAGGGAACTCCCAATCGCGCAATATCCATGGCGCCCTGACCGCCAAAACCGAATCCAATGAGCGTCGCTGGAATGTCCAGATGGCGTATGACGCAGCGGAAGAGGACGGCGAACAGTCTCGCGAGAAATTTTTTACCCAGGCCAATCGGGATTGGCTGGAGCCCGGCTCACCGCATTACTACTTCGCGCTGGGGCGATTTGACTGGGATGACTTTCAGGATTGGGATTATCGCGTCAACGCTGCCGGAGGCTACGGCTACGAATTTGTCGACCGCCCCGATTGGGCGTTGCGCGGCAAAACCGGCTTGGGCGCCAGCCGTGAGTTCGGCAGCGACGAAGATCGACTTTCCCCGGAAGGGCTAGTCGGCCTGGAAAGCCTTTGGAAGCTCAACGAGCATCACCGCATCGAGTTCGCGACCACCTTTTACCCACAGCTCGATGAAGTGGGCGAGTATCGCAACCTAACGTCGTTGCAATGGGTCAACAAGCTCAATTCCACCATGCGCCTCAAGATCGGTCTGACCAACGAATATGATTCGGACGTCGGTGAGGAAACTAGGCACAATGATTTCACCTACACCACGTCCTTGAGCTGGGACATCTAAGGCGCGCAACCTCGGGCTAGCCCATCAACGATGCCAAGCGCGCCACCGCAGCTTCGATTCGTCCGTCCCAAGGACAAGCGCACGAGAGCCGCATAAAGTTGCGATATTTCTGGGTGGCCGAAAAGATCGGTCCCGGCGCAATGCTGATGCCCTCCGCACGCGCCGCCCGCGCGATCTCTAAACTATCCACTTCGGGCGCCAGTTCCACCCACACCACGAATCCACCGGCCGGCTGGCTAACCCGCGTACCGGGCGGAAAGTAGCGCGTCACCGCCGCGATCATACGCTCGACGGCACGCGCGTAGTCACCGCGCACGGCCCGTAGATGGCGCTCGTAGCCACCGCCGCGCAATACCTCTGCGAGCGCCAGCTGGGAGATGGTCGGGGTCGCTAGATTGAACACATACTTCAGGTACTCGACCCGCGACTGACGCTCTGGCGCGACCAGCCAGCCGACGCGCAGTCCCGGTGAGAGCGTCTTCGAAAACGAAGCACAATGCAGCACCTCGGCGCCAGTGCCCTCGCTGAGCGCCAAACACGGGGGCGGCCGGCGCGGACCGAAGCCGAGATCGCCGTAGATATCATCCTCGATCAGCGGCACACCGCGCGCACCCAGCAGTGTTAACAGGCGACGTTTGCGCGACTCCGACATGCAATAGCCCAACGGGTTGCTGAAATTGGGCGTAGCCACGCAGGCCTTGACCGGCCAGCGTTCCAAGGCCAACTCCAGTGCTTCCAGTGACAGGCCCGCCACGGGATCCGTGGGGATCTCCAGCGCTTCCAGCTGGAGGGAGTCGAGTGCTTGGAGCAGCCCGTAAAAGGTCGGCGACTCGATCGCCACGACATCTCCCGGCTGTGTGACGGTGCGCAGCGCCAACTGCAACGCTTCCTGACAGCCGTTGGTCACCACAATGTCATCCGCATTGACCGCACAACCACGGGCGGACAGGCGACGTGCGATCTGTCGCCGGAGCTCTGGCAGTCCGGGCGGGAATTCATAGGCCGCAGCGCGGCTACGATGCAGACGGGCGGCTCGGGCCAACGCCCGCTCCACCGCGCGCACGGGGAGAAAGCTGGGGTCGGGCACCGCAGCGCCGAGTTGCACCACCGCCGGATCATTACTGGCCTTGACCAGGCTCAACACCAGTTCCTGGCCGGTCACCGGGTGTGGATGTATGGCCGGAGCCGAGCGTGTCGGCGCGAGCACCTCGACCGCCAAAGACGGGCACACATAGTATCCAGATCGGGGCCGCGCCTCGATCAACGCTTCGTTCTCGAGCGTGCGATAGGCTGCCAGTACCGTCGCCACGCTCACCCCGCGCGTGCGGCTGAGCGCGCGCACGCCGGGTAGCCGTTCACCGACCCCGTAGACCCCCACTGCAATCTGGTCGCGCAACTCGCCGGCCAGCCGCTCATAGAGCAAATCCATGCCACCTCCGGTACAGCCGGCGGCTCCTGCTGCCGATACAGTGCAGCGTACTCGACATCTGTACCGCCTGAAAACCGCCACTTTGAATCTGTACCCCTTGTAACGCAGGCTCTAGAGTGTCTAGTGAACAATGTCCACAGGGAACGGCAGGCCATGTCCGCGCAACTCTATGTGATCGACGCCTTCGCCGAGCGCCCCTTCAGCGGCAATCCGGCAGCGGTGTGTTTGCTGGATGCCCCCCGCGACGCGCGCTGGATGCAAGCCTTGGCCACAGAACTCAACCTGCCCGAAACGGCCTTTCTCACGCAGCGGCGCAACGGCGACTGGAATCTGCGCTGGTTTACGCCCAGTGTCGAGGTCGACCTCTGCGGTCACGCGACCCTGGCCAGCGCCCATGTCCTCTGGCACGAACGGCATCATGCTAGCCGGCAGTTGCGGTTTCACCCGCACGGCGGACTCGTGGGGCCACTGCGATTTCACACCCGCAGCGGCCGGCTCACCGCCGAGCGCGACGCGCGGGGCATCCGCCTGAACCTGCCCGCCGATCCGCCACAGCCGGCACGACCGGACCTGGCGCCGGCACTGGGCGCCGAACCCCTGTGGACCGGCAAGGTACGCCTGGGCTACCTGGCCGTGCTGCACGACGCTGCCAGGGTGCGCGCCCTCACCCCCAATTTCGCCGCCCTGGCTGCGCTCGACGGCGCCGGTGTGATCGTCACTGCCATCTCGGACCGGCCGGAGTACGACTTCATCTCGCGCTTCTTCGCCCCGCGGCTGGGGATTCCCGAGGATCCGGTGACCGGCGCCGCCCACTGCGCGCTGGCGCCCTACTGGAGTGAGCGACTGGGCCGCACCCGGCTGACCGGCTTCCAGGCCTCTCGGCGCGGGGGCGTGATCGGCGTCGAGATGGCAGGCGATCGAGTGCGGCTGGCGGGAGCGGCGCTCACCGTCAGTTCGGGGGTGCTGCATGTCTGAACAGGCGTTGTGTTGGTTGAACGGCCGCCTGATGCCCGCGGCCGAGGCCAGGGTATCGGTCCTCGACCACGGTCTGCTGTACGGCGACGGGGTATTCGAGGGGATCCGGTTTTATCACCGCCGCGCCTTCCACCTGGCGGCCCACCTGCGGCGCCTGTCCGACTCGGCCCGCGCCCTGGCCCTGGAGTTACCGGTGGATGCCGCCACCCTGAGCGCGGCCGTCGACGCCACCATCGCCGCAGCCCCCTGGGAGTCAGGATACCTGCGCCTGGTGGTGACTCGCGGGGTCGGCGCGCTGGGTCTCGACCCGAGCAGCTGCACGGCGCCCAGCGTGTTCATCCTCGCTGGAACCCTGCAGCTGATCACCGCCGAGGGCCGTCGCGGTGCCCGCTTGATCATCGCCGCCACGCGTCGGCTGGGCGCCGATGGCCTCGACCCGCGGATCAAGAGCCTCAATTACCTCAACCCCATCCTGGCGCGGCTCGAAGCCCAGCATGCCGGCGTCGACGAAGCCATCATGCTCAATGCCGCCGGCAGAGTGGCCGAAGGGACGGCCGACAATGTGTTCATCGTCCGCGCGCGCCGCCTGCTCACCCCACCGGCGACCGAAGGCGCCCTGGAAGGAGTGACCCGCGGGATCCTCTTGGAGCTCGCCGGCGCTGCCGGCATCGAAGCGCTCGAGCACCCGCTGTCGCCCTACGATCTCCACACCGCGGACGAATGCCTGCTTACCGGCACGGCCGCCGAGCTGGTGCCGGTCGCCGAGATCGACGGCCGGCCGCTGCGGCACTGCCCCGGACCCGTCTATACCGAGCTCGCCAAGCGTTTCCAGCAATTGGTCGCCGCAGAAACCCGGGAGGCCTCATGACCCTGTTGCCAGCGTTTCAGCTATCCGCGGCCTACAATCATTGGGCCAACACCCGTCTCTACGGCGCCTGTGCCGAGCTCGACGATGCCGACTACCGGCGCGACCTCGGCGCTTTCTTCGGCTCCATCCACGGCACGCTCAACCATTTGTTGTTGGCCGACCGTTTGTGGCTCGGGCGCTTGCAGGGCCAGATACCGAAATTCGCGGGGTTCGACGCCGAGCTGTTTGCCGACCGCACCGAACTGCGCGCGGCGCGGACCGAGACCGACACCGCCATCTGCCTGTACCTCGACAATATCGGCACCGACAGCTTGCAGCAGGTCTTGTGCTTTACCAGCTTCCTCAGCGGTCGGGCGATGCGGCTGCCGCGCTGGGTGGCGCTGACCCAGTTGTTCAACCATCAGCTTCACCACCGCGGCCAGGTAACGGCGCTACTCAGCCGCCTGGGGGTCGATTACGGGGATATCGACCTCATCTGGATGCCCGGTAGCGAAGCCGGCGGGCGCACGCCGCCTGCCAGCGCATGATCGCCTGGCCGCGGTACCGACCGACCCGATGGCACCGGCCACCCCTATCCACCCCCTCAGGCTACTCAGGAGCATTGCCATGCCGTTCACCGCACCCGATCCCGACTACCAGCGCCGCGTCCGTGACAGCTTCGCGGCCCAGACCTTCATGAGTACCATCGGGGCCCACATCGTCGCCCTGGAACCCGGCCGCTGCGAACTGGCTTTGGACTACGACCCGCGCCTCACCCAGCAGCACGGCTTCATCCACGGCGGGGTGGTCAGCACACTCGCCGACACCAGCTCGGGCTACGCCGCGTTTTCCCTCATGCCGGCGCAGGCACAGGTGTTGACCACCGAGTTCAAGATCAATTTGCTCAGCCCGGCCCGCGGCAACGGCCTCGTCGCACGCGCGTTGGTGCTCAAGTCCGGCCGCACACTCACCGTCTGCGAATCCAGCGTGTACGCGGTGGACGGCGATACCGAGACCCTGTGCGCCCGTGCCCTGGTGTCGCTGATGGCCCTGTTGCCACCCGGCACCTGAAACCACCCCCGAACTGGAACCCGCGCCGTGATCGACCCCGACTTCGCCCACCGCTTCGCCGCCGACTGGATCGACGCCTGGAACCGGCACGACCTGGACGCCATCCTGGCCCACTATGCCGACGACTTCACCATGCGCTCGCCGCTGATCGCGCAGTTCGCCGGCGTGTCATCTGGCCGACTCAGCGGCAAGGGCGCGGTGGGTGCCTACTGGGCCGAGGCGCTGCGCCGCCTGCCGCAGCTGCACTTCCGCCTGCTGCACGTGTTGTGCGGCGTCGACAGCCTGCTGCTGCATTACCAGGGCGCCCGCGGCCCGGCGGCGGAGTGGTTCGAGTTCGGGCCCGATGGCAGGGTCATCCAGGCCGCCGCCCATTACGCCGCCTGACCGGGGAAACCCCATGCCCGACCCGAAACCGCCCATCACCCTGTACTTCGACCTGGTCAGCCCCTACGCCTGGCTGGCGCTGCATGCCGTGGATGCCGTTGCCCAGGCCACCGGCCGCCCGGTGATCGTCACCCCGGTCGCCTTCGGCGCCATCCTCAAGCGCCACGGCCAGCCGGCGCCGGTGGACATTCCCGGCAAGCGCGCGCAGATCTTCGACGACATCCGCTGGCGCGCCGCCGAGCGCGGCCTGCCCTTCACCGGCCCGCCGGCGCACCCGTTCAACCCGCTGCACGGCCTGCGCCTGTGCCTGGCGGTCACGGACCCCGCCACACGTGCCGTGCTGGCCCGCCAGCTGGCCGACGCCACCTGGTCCCACGGACGCGACCTGCAACAACCCCAGGTGGTGCTGGACGTGGCCGGCCACTGCGGGCTGCCGCAGGCCTGGGCCGAAGCCCAGCTGACCGACCCCGGCATCAAGCAGGCCCTCATCGACAGCACCGGCCAGGCGGCCGACCGCGGCGTGTTCGGCGTGCCCACCTTCGCGCTCGACGGGCGCCTGTTCTGGGGCAACGACCGCATCCCCCATCTGCTGGCCGCGGCGCGCGGCGAGGGCCCGCCGCCGTGATCGGCCGCAGTAACGGCCACGTCCACCCCCTGGCCGAAACAATCCATGATCTCTCCGCCTGAGCGATTGTGGCTGAGTGCCGCAGCGAGTTTGCTCTCGCTAGGCGCCTTCGCACCTTACTGGTGGGGTATCCTGCGCGGCACCATCCGGCCACAGGCGTTGTCCTGGCTGCTCTGGAGTCTCGCGACCTGGATCGCATTCAGCGCCATGCTGTCGGCCGGCGGTGGTGCGGGCGCCTGGCCCGTGGCTATTTCGGCCCTTACCGCACTGTGTATCGCCGGAGTTGCCTGGCACCGTCAGCCCGCCTTGACCAGCCATCCTGCCGACCGGCTGTACCTGGTGCTGGCGCTGGCCGCCGCAGGCGGCTGGGCGATCGGTACCGATCCCCTGTGGGCAATCGGATGGATCACCCTACTGGAAGTGCTCGGCTTCGGCCCCATCCTGCGCAACGTCTACCACCATCCGCGATCCGAGCCGGCGCTGTTTTACCTGCTGTTGGCTCTGCGCAATGGATTGATCCTGCTGTCCCTGGAGCGGCAGTCCTTATCCACGGCGCTATTCCCTGGTGCCGTAGGCGCCCTGTGTCTGGCCACCGCGGCCTTGGCGCTGTCCCGCCGCTGGTGCCTCCGCGCGCATTAAACCCTGGGCGGATTCTAGGCCGCATCTGCCGCTCGGGTCCCCCAACGCTCTGACCGGTCGCGCTACCTCGGACGGACCTAGCCGACCAGACGCTGATGCGCGTACATCGATAGCAAGAGCACGACCAGGGTCAACAGCCACATCACGACATAAATAGTGGTGGCCCGCCGCGCCCTGCGGCGTTCATGCCCAGTGCGCGGCGAAATCCCTTTGAAGAGAAAAACCAGATTACCCGCGAGGTTGATGCAGACCAGATTGACCGCAAGCAACAGCCCCGCTCCTGCGGCGAGCCCATACCGGGCATCGCCGAGCATGAGTCCAAAAGTAACAGCTGGCGGCAGCAGCGCGACGGCGACCATCACACCCACCAGTACGCTCGACAGGCCGGTGGTCAAAGACAGGACGGCGGCCGCCCCGGAAGCCAGCGCCAGCGCGGCGGAATCCAAGCCCACCAGCGTCCGCGCGCGCAACTCGGCGCCGGGACGGTCAAACAATTCCAGTGTCCCCATGGCTGCAGAGACCGCAATCACGATCAATAACCCCGTGACGTTGGTGCGGGCAGCCTTGCGAATCAAGGCCCCATCACCCAGCGCAGTACCCAAGGCGAAAGCGAGGTTGGGGCCGAGCAACGGCGCAATCACCATGGCGCCGATCACAACGGCGACATTGTCTTCCACCAACCCAATGGCCGCGACCGCGGTCGACAGCAGCACCAAGATCAGATAATTGGCATCCAGCTGGGTGCCCTTTTCGACACCCGCATAGAGGACTTCGCGAGCCGCGGTGGCGGAATCCTCACGGGCACGCTCCGCGGTCGGCGGCTCGGGAATGGCGATCTCTACCGGTAGCACTAGAATCCGCGCCTCTGGCTGTGCGCCCAACAAATTCTGCAGCGCATCCAGGAGCGGTTGCAGTTTGTCATCAGTGACCAACAGCCGTATCGCTTGGCGCCCGTCTTCTTCCAGGATGCCGTAGCGTACATCACTGGGCTCAAACCGCTCTGCCAGCGCAACCAGGGTATCGGCATTGCCGCTCGCCGCGACGACTTCCACATATTTCATAACTGCACCTTGTCTCGCGGAAACAGCTCGCTGTGGCGTTCCAGCGCCCCGGGGCAACCCATGCGCGCGCGGCGCCGCAGCGATCTAACCACAGTGCCACCCACGTCACCACAGCATCCGGATAGCACGGAGTGACCGACATCGACCAATCTCCGGCGCAGCACCCTTTGCTCCAGAGCACAGCACGTCGATAATCGCCGACTCGAACCCTCAGCCTCAGGAATGTCTCTTTTGTCCCAATCTCCCGACGCTGCCCTCGCCGCCCATACGCCCATGATGCAGCAGTATCTCCGGCTTAAGGCCGAACACCCGGATCTACTGTTGTTCTACCGCATGGGGGATTTCTATGAGCTGTTCTATGACGACGCGCGCCGCGCCGCCGAACTACTCGACGTCACACTGACCAGCCGCGGGCAATCCGCCGGCCAGCCCATTCCCATGGCTGGCGTCCCCTACCACGCCGCCGAAGGCTATTTAGCGCGACTGATACGTCTCGGCGAATCCGTAGCGATCTGTGAGCAGGTAGGCGATCCGGCGACCAGCAAGGGTCCGGTCGAACGACGCGTGGTGCGGATCGTAACGCCGGGCACCGTCAGCGACGAGGCGCTGCTCGATCAGCGCCGCGATAATCTGCTGGTCGCCATCCACGGCACCGGCGAGCGCTATGGTATCGCGGCCCTGGATATCGGCAGCGGCCGCTTTACGGTCACCGAAGTAACGGACACGAACGCGCTGGCTGCCGAGCTCGAGCGACTCGATCCCGCAGAGCTGTTGCTGGCGGAAGGACTGGCGGTGGCGCCGATCATTGCCGAACGCCCGGGCAGTCGCCGTCGACCACCATGGGAATTCGATCTCGATAGCGCGCGACGCCAACTCTGCGAGCAGTTCCGTACTCAGGACCTGTCCGGATTTGGCTGCGAACACCTGGACTTGGCAGTGACCGCCGCCGGCTGCCTACTCAACTATGCGCGGAATACACAGCGCACCGCCCTGCCCCATCTACGTGGGCTGTCCCACGAGCACAGCGACGACTGCGTACAGCTCGACGCGGCCACGCGCCGCAACCTCGAAATTGATGTCAACCTTCGTGGCGGCCGCGACAACACCCTCCTCGCCGTGCTCGACAACACGGCGACCGCTATGGGAGGTCGTCTGCTGCAACGCTGGCTAAACCGTCCACTACGCGATCTCACGGCAATCACCGCGCGCCAGCAGGCCATCGCCGAACTCGGGGAACACCCAACCCCGTCTGCTCTGCGGCCAGAGCTGGCGCGCGTCGGCGACGTCGAACGCGTCCTCGGCCGCGTCGCGCTGCGCTCTGCGCGACCAAGAGACCTCGCCCGACTGCGCGATGCGCTCGTCGCACTACCCGCGATCACCGCGGCCTTGCACGATCTCGCTGCCCCCAGGTTGCAGGCGTTACGCTCCCGTATCGGCAGCTTTCCGGAACTCGCAGCGCTACTCACCCAAGCCTTGGTGGAAAATCCGCCCATGGTCCTGCGCGAGGGCGGCGTTATCGCTACTGGCCACGATGCGGAACTCGACGACCTGCGCGCCCTGGCCTCCAACGCCGGGGAATATCTGACCGCACTGGAAACCCGCGAGCGGGAGCGCACGGGCATCGCCACACTGAAAGTGGGCTATAACCGGGTACACGGCTATTACATCGAGCTATCGCGCACCGCGGCAGCGCAAGTTCCCTTAGACTACCAACGACGCCAGACCCTCAAAAACGTCGAGCGCTACATTACCCCCGAACTCAAAACCTTTGAAGACCAGGCGCTCAGCGCCCAGAGTCGCGCCCTGGCGCGGGAAAAACAGCTCTACGAGAGTCTTCTGGATACCCTGAACGAACACCTCGCCGCGCTGCAAGACAGCGCTGCTGCCGTCGCCGAACTGGATGTGCTCAACAACCTCGCAGAGCGCGCCATAGCGCTGGATTTGCGCCTTCCGGAAATAACCGATCGTCCCGAGCTGGAGATCCGCGGTGGTCGCCACCCCGTAGTAGAACAAAGCCTGGAAGCCCCCTTCATCGCCAATGACCTGGAGCTGCGGGAAGGGCGTCGCATGCTGATCGTCACCGGCCCCAACATGGGCGGCAAGTCCACCTACATGCGCCAGACTGCGCTGATCACCCTGCTCGCCCACGTCGGCGGCGCGGTACCGGCGGAACGCGCCCGCATCGGCCTGATCGACCGCATCTTTACCCGTCTCGGCTCAGCCGACGATCTGGCTGGTGGTCGCTCCACCTTCATGGTCGAGATGACCGAAACCGCCAATATCCTTCACAACGCCAGTGATCGTAGCTTGGTGCTACTCGATGAAATTGGCCGCGGCACCAGCACCTTCGATGGTCTCGCCCTGGCGTGGGCCTGCGCCCAGCACCTAGCACGCGAAGTGCGCGCCTTCACACTGTTTGCGACCCATTACTTTGAGCTCACCGCGCTACCAGAGGAAGTGGACGGCGTCGCAAATGTGCACCTCGACGCCACCGAATACCAGGATGCCATCGTCTTCATGCACAGTGTGCGCGAAGGGCCGGCGAATCGCAGCTACGGGCTTCAGGTAGCGCGTCTCGCCGGGGTACCCGAGCCCGTGATCGCGCGCGCGCACAGGGAATTGCAGCGCCTCGAACAAGGTGCCGAGACGCGCCGGCCCACCACCGCCGCGCCCCCGGCCCAAGCAGACCTGTTTACACCGGCCGACCCGGTCCGCGAACTACTGGGAGCCACTGACCCGGACGCGCTCAGCCCGCGCGCAGCCCTGGAGTTAATCTACCGGTTACGCGGCCTCCTCGACGTCGCCGATTAGCCACCGTCGGTCGCGCGATCACCATTGGGTATAATCGCCGCCCCTGTCGCCCAGCTGGAGACTAGCCGATGACCTTTGTGGTCGGGGAAAACTGCATCAAGTGCAAATTTACCGATTGTGTCGAAGTCTGTCCGGTGGACTGCTTCTACGAGGGACCAAACTTCCTCGTGATTCATCCGGATGAATGCATCGACTGCGCCCTTTGCGAACCCGAATGCCCGGCCAACGCCATCTTTTCAGACGATGAGCTGCCGGAGGATCAGCGGGAGTTCTTGGAGTTAAACGCCGAACTGGCCGAGACTTGGCCCAATATCACCATTCGCAAGGATCCGCCGCCCGACGCCGAAGAGTGGAAGGACAAGCCGGGCAAGCGCGAACTGCTGGAGCGCTGAAGATCCAGCCCTGTCCTACTGGGTAGGCAGCAGGCGAGTTGGGTCAACCGGACTGCCTTGCTCACGAATTTCAAAATACAGCCGACCGGGGTTGGCGGCATCGCCGCCGACCTCGCCGATCGTCTGGCCAGTACTCACGCGCTCTCCTTCGCGGACCTTCATGGCCCGATTGTGGGCATATGCACTGAGGTAGGCGGCATTGTGCTTAACAATGATCAATTGCCCATAGCCTCGTAAGCCATCCCCCGCATAGACCACCTCTCCCGGAGCCGCAGCCCGTACCGCCACGCCTGGTCGGCTCTGAATATTGATACCTTTGAACTTGCGATTACTGTCGTACTGGCGCGTCACCTTGCCCTTCACCGGCCAATCCCAGGACCACTCAGACGTCGCAGCGGATGCGGGCGGACGCCGTCCGGGACTGGCTGCCGCAACCGATTGTGCCGGGGCCTGTGGTACGGGCTGCGCAGCTTTGGGTGGAGCGGCGCGTCGCTCCGGCGAGGTAGTAGACGCAGCCGGCGGCGGCGCGGTCCGGAGCTGCGGTGTCTCGACCGGGCGGGCCACAACCGCAGCAGCAGAGCTTGCGGGCGACTGCCGTCCCAGGGCACGGGCGGCATTCGTGTCCAGCGCCAGTCGGTCCCCGACCCGGATCAAATACGGCGGGCCCAGATGATTCAGCTGGGCCAGCGCTTCTACGGTGGTGTCGTAACGCCAGGCGATCGCATAAAGCGTATCGCCCCGAGTCACTTCATGGATTCGGGGACCGCGCTCGGGCGGTGGCGGCTCCCGACTGACCACGGGCGCCCGCTGCGTGGCGCAAGCCACCGACAGCAGTACGAGTACGCATAGCACCGCACGGGACAAAGATCTTCGGGCTACTCGCAGACCCTGGAGCGCCATCGAACTCAGGCGCTGGTAGTGCCGCTCAGCAGCGGCACGAAACGTACCCGCTCGAGCACCGTCTCCTCGAATTGCAAGGAGTCGCCCTGGCGCACGATCACGCGTAGCTCCTGACTCCCACTCAAGCCTACCGGAATCACCAGCAAGCCATCGGGAGCCAACTGCTGAAGCAGCTCGTCTGGCACCACTTCCGGCGCCGCGGTGGTGATGATGGCATCATAGGGCGCGTGCTGCGGCCAACCCAGGCCACCATCCTGCAGCGCACTCTCGATATTGCGCAGGCGCAGCTTGCGAAACAACTTTTGGGCGCGCTGCAGGAGCGGTCGAATCCGCTCGACGGTGTAGACTCGTTCGACCAACTGCGCCAAAACCGCCGCCTGATAACCCGAACCCGTACCCACTTCCAACACCCGTGCGCGCGGTCCCCGCGACAAGAGCGTCTGGGTCATCAAAGCGACGATATAAGGCTGCGAGATGGTCTGCCCGAAACCGATGGGCAACGCGGTGTCCTCATAAGCTCGGTGCGCGAAGGCCTCTTCGACGAACAAGTGGCGCGGCGTGCTACGCATGGCATCGAGCACGCGGGGATCCTGGATGCCGCCCTCGCGAAGACGCTGTACCAGACGCTCGCGGGTGCGTTGGGAGGTCATACCGACACCGTGAATATCGATCGAACTCACGCGAAAATTTCCTGCGGGGACCGCCCCAATATACCACAGGGTCACCATTGCTTAGCCGGCAACAAGGGCACCGCAACCGCCCCTGGCCTGCCGGCCAACGCCGCTGCACGCGCAGCGGACGCCCTTTCGATGACTGCTGCCGCCCTCATCGCTCCTCCCTGAAATTGTGCTCCGCCCGCGCACCAGTGCCCCAGGAGATCGCAATCGCGCTCACCCGAGCCGATGGATGGATATCGTCGGCAAGACGGCGCCATCGCCTCTCTGCATGCCCCTCCGGACAGGATGGCCAGAGCGAATCATCAACCACTTTTTGCTGCTGATATCGCTATTGACAACCCCAGCATTGCCTCCATAATCCGACCGCAATGAACATCGCATTTTTCGTGACTTCTTCTTCGATAGCTTTTCGGCAAAACCTTGTCGCTAAAGCCCGCCATGCTGTGGGCGCTTAAGCGAGCCAACGCTTAAGCGCCACAATCCAACACCCTCCTTAATACGCCCCAATGCCATCCGCATGGGAGCGCCATGTTGTGCAGACGAAGGCATTCACATCATGAAAAATGACGATCTAATCCTAAAAGAAAGCGATTATGACAAGCTGACGAAGCTCATCGGAGCAGCGGCGTGCCCCACCACAAAGCGCTTGGAACGAGAACTGGCCAGAGCCGATGTCGTTCAGGATGATCTGCAGCCACCCGACGCTGTTTGCTTAGGCTCCCAGGTGACTTTTGTCGTTCTGGACACCGCAAAGCAACAGACCGTACAACTCGTAGACCCTGATCAAGCCAATGTCAAGGAGATGAAAATCTCCGTTTTGACGCCCATAGGAAGCGCGCTGATTGGATTGCGCGTCGGCGGAGTGATCGATTGGGATCTGCCCAATGGCAGAACAACCATCAAAGTATTGTCAATCACCTAGAGAATGACGGTGTAATAGTGCCATGACATCAGCAGCAATTTGGAAAACTATTTATTTGCGCATCATGGAAATCGAGGGAGAGGATTTCGGAGAAAAAGAACAACTTAAGGTGCTTATGGAGCAACTGGCTACAATTACCGAAATCATTCCAGAAAGCATCGACCCAGCGAGCGAGTTCGAGCTGTATGTAGTTGGAAAATTGTGTCGAACGGGAAGCAACATTATCGATAATTTTTTGCAAAACAAAGGGAGTCCCGCTGACGGTGTACAGGACGATTGATGACCGGATCAAATCGGTGAACTGACGAGATCAAGCACCCTGACAGACCATCAAATTCGAACCGAAACGGGATGATCGGGTTTTTGCACATCGCGACCGACAAGCCAACCAGGCAGGAGACGATCAATCAACCGCGTCCGACGTCGATAAAATCCCCTAATTCAGCCAGCACAGCTGTGGCGAACTCTCCCTTGCCGAGGCAAAACTCCAGCACCAAATGAGCTCCCTGCCACCGCCAAGCGAGCCCCTCGGGGACCAGCACCAGGGGGCGGCGCTCCTGACGCAATCCGGCGTGCTCCAGCCCGTGACACCAATCGGCCCAAGGTGCCAAAATCCGCGCCTCCAAGGCCGCCACCGCGCCAGTACTCAGGGGGCGGCCACGACCCCATAACGGCCCGCCAGGAGCGTCCTCTCCTTCCAGAGGACACCGCCAGGTTGAGGTGGCAACACGCTCAGCTAACACTTGGTTGAACAGCCAGGAGCGGGCCGCAGAGAGATAGATACCATTGCGTCCACCGCCGCGAATACGGCGGCGACCGAGCAACTGGGCCGCCGCGTCGAGATTGCGTCCTTCGATACCAAATCGCTGTGAACCAAAGTAATTGGGGACGCCACCGGCGATCTCCTCGAGGCGCGACTCAATGGCTGCCGTGTCCCCCCGCAGCGCCCGCACAGTGATTCGGAAGCGGTTGCCGGCATGATCGCCACGGCGCAGTTTCGCCCGATGGCGGCGGCGTTGGAGAATCTCCACATCCAGCCCCGGCAGAGCGACCGGCGTCTCTGGCGGCAATGGCAAGCTGAACCACTGCGTGGTCACGGCATGACGATCTTTCAGGCCGCAGAAGCCGACCGACTGCTCGTCCACCCCACCCGCTGCAGCAAGGTGGCGCGCAACCCAGCGGCTGTTCTCGCCACGTTTACGGATGAGAAGACAGAGATGTTCACCCACGCCACTGAAGACGAAGCGCGGTGGCATCAGCTCATCGACCTGAAAATCCTCCGGAACCACGCGGAGCGTGCCCGTACAGCTGGGTGGCCCCAGTGCGCGCGGCAAAGCGAGGTCGAAGCCGCCTTCAGCCACAGAGAGTCTCACGGGTCGGGGCTACCTGCGTCCGCCGATCAAGACCACTGCATGGCAGGCAATACCCTCGTTGCGACCGGTAAATCCCAGCCCTTCCGTAGTCGTGCCTTTGATATTGATCTGTCCAGAATCTACCCCGAGGTCAGCGCTCAGATTGCCAAGCATGGCACGTTGATGCGAGGCGATCCGGGGAGCCTGGGCGATTAGCGTGATGTCGGCGTTGACCAACTCCCAATTCTGGGCCTTGAGCAGCGCCACGGCGCGACGCAGAAAGACTCGGCTGTCGGCATTGCGGTACTCGGGATTGATGTCCGGAAAATGACGACCGATATCACCGAGGGCGGCGGCACCAAACAAAGCGTCGCACAATGCGTGAATCAACACATCGCCATCGGAATGCGCGATCAGGCCAGCGCTATGCGGGATACGAACGCCGGCCAGGGTAATTTGGTCCCCGGGGCCGAAGCGATGGACATCATAGCCGTGCCCGATACGCAAATTCATGCCGCTCCCTCCGCCGCTTGCCGGGCCAAGATTGCCTCAGCCAAGCCCAAGTCCTCCGCCCAGGTAATCTTGATGTTATCGCGACGCCCCGCTATCACCCGGGGCCGATAGCCGGCTGCCTCGGCGGCCGCGGCCTCGTCGGTCGCCGGCGGATCCCATCCGACCGCTCTCGCCAACACTTCGCACAACATAGCGTAACGAAACAGCTGCGGGGTCTGTGCCGCCCAAAGCCCTTCGCGCGACTCGGTCGCCAAGACCATCCCCCTAGCGTCAACGCGCTTAAGGGTATCGGCAACGGGCACGGCAAGCACTGCACCTCCAGGGTGATCGGCGGCGGCGAGCAGGGTTTGCAAGTCGGCTCGGGTAATACAGGGTCGCACCGCATCGTGCACCAGCACCAGGTCGTCGGCGCGAGCCAGATCGGCCAATTTCCGTAGCCCCGCGCGCACCGAGTCGATCCGCTCGGCACCCCCCACCGTCGTCAATAACCGCGAATCGGCCGGCGGATTCGATGCAGACCAATGGGCATCATCGGCAGCTAAGGCCACCACCAGCCCCAGCGTGTCACTATCCAGCAGGCGTTCCAGGGTGTGATGGATGATTGGCCGCCCCGCCAAGGGCAGATATTGCTTGGGCATCGGACCGCCGAATCGCCGGCCCGCGCCGGCGGCCGGCACCAAGATCCAGTATCTCAAGGCCGGCTGTCCGGTTCGTCGAGCAGCATGTAGAACACCTCGTCCTCACCCACGAGCCCAAGATTACGACGGGCGCGCTCCTCAATCCCGATGCCTGCCTTCAGCTGCTCGACTTCACCGGCCAACTTGCGGTTGCGCGCCTCCAGTGTCTCATTGCGTTCCAATTGGTCGGCAACATCGATTGCAAGGCGCTCGCGCTCGCGAATGCCGCCCTCGCCCCACCAGAGACGATATTGCAGCCCCAGAAACAAGGCCATCAGAATTACAATCAACCAGCGCATGGCGGTGATTCTAAGAGGAATCGCCATCCGTGGCTGCCCGGGTGCGGTCAGCTGCGGCGCAGCTCTGCAAGCCCGCGATACGGCGCTGTACCGTCAAGCTCGGCCTCGATACGCAGCAGGCGGTTGTATTTGGCGACCCGATCGGACCGACACAGCGAACCGGTCTTGATCTGGCCCGCCGCGGTGGCCACGGCCAAGTCGGCGATGGTGGTATCCTCCGTCTCACCGGAGCGATGCGAGATGACCGAGCGATAGCCCGCGTCCGCGGCCATGGCGATCGCGTCGAGCGTCTCAGAAAGGGTGCCGATCTGGTTGAGCTTGATCAAAATGGCGTTGCCCACACCGGAATCGATCCCTCGCTTGAGGATTTCGGTGTTGGTCACGAAGAGATCATCACCCACCAGCTGCACCCGATCGCCCAACCGTTCGGTCAACAGCTTCCAGCCATCCCAATCGGATTCATCGAGACCGTCTTCAATAGAAACGATCGGATAACGATCGCAAAGTTCGGCGAGATAATCGACAAAACCCGCCGCGTCGTAGCTTCGCCCTTCACCACGCAATTCATAGCGACCATCACGAAAAAATTCCGACGCCGCACAATCGAGCGCCAGCGTAATATCTTCACCAAGCCGATAACCGGCCGCGCTTACCGCCTCACCGATCACGGCCAGCGCCTCGGCGTTCGAGGCCAAATCAGGCGCGAAGCCGCCCTCGTCGCCCACGGCCGTGCCCAGACCACGGCCGCGCAGCACTTTCTTCAGGGCGTGGAAGATTTCGGCACCGGCGCGCAACGCCTCAGCAAAGGTCGGCGCCCCGACGGGTTGAATCATGAATTCCTGAATATCCACGTTGTTATCAGCATGCTCGCCGCCATTGAGGATATTCATCATGGGCACTGGCATCCGATAGCGGGGGTCCACGCCGCGCAGCTCCGCGATGTGCTGATAGAGCGGCACCCCGCGGCCCAAAGCGGCCGCCCGCGCTGCAGCCAGAGAAGCCCCCAACATCGCGTTCGCACCAAGCTTGCGCTTGTTGTCCGTGCCATCCGCCTCCAGCATGCGCCGATCGAGTTCGCGCTGATCGACGGCGTCGGCGCCCAGCAATAAATCACGCAGCGGGCCATTGACATTGGCCACCGCCTGCAACACGCCCTTGCCCAGATAACGCTTGGGGTCCCCGTCGCGTAACTCCAATGCCTCCCGCGAACCGGTGGACGCCCCGGAGGGCACGCAGGCGCTGCCTAACGCACCACTTTCTAACAACACATCTACGTTTATCGTGGGATTGCCACGAGAATCGAGTATCTCGTAGGCGCGAACATCAGCGATTTTGGTCATCCGCGAATCCTGTCTCGTCAACGAACATGCTTCAGTCAATGGCCAGCGGCGGCAATGCCTTGACCAGCTCATCGAGCGCCTTGATCTGGGCCAGAAAAGGCTCCAACTGGGCTAGCGGCAAAGCACTGGGGCCATCGCACAGCGCCCGGTCAGGATCCGGATGCGCCTCGAGAAACAGCCCAGCAATGCCGGTGGCCACGCCAGCTCGGGCGAGCTCCACCACCTGGGTCCGGCGGCCGCCGGACGCGGCGCCACCCGGGTCCCGACGCTGCAAGGCGTGAGTAACATCGAAAGTCACGGGCACCCCCCCGCAGGCGCGCTGCATCACGCCGAAACCCAACATGTCCACCACCAGGTTGTCATACCCGAAACAACTACCTCGCTCGCACAGCAGCAGACGATCATTGCCACACTCGCGAAACTTCTCCACCAGGTGGGCAGTCTGCTCTGGGCTCATGAATTGGGGCTTCTTGATATGGATCGGCAGACCCGTGACCGCCATAGCAGTCACCAGATCGGTCTGCCGGGCCAGGAATGCCGGCAGCTGCAGCATGGCACAGACCTCAGCGGCCTGCGCCGCCTGTTCCGGCTCGTGAATATCCGTGATTACGGGGACATCGAAGCGGTCGCGGACGGTCTCCAGCATGCGCAATCCCGCCGCTAACCCCGGCCCGCGGAACGACCGGATCGAGCTGCGATTGGCCTTATCGAAAGAAGCCTTAAAGACGAAGGGAATACCCAGGCGCTCCGTGACCCGCACATAGTGCTCGGCCGCGCGCAACGCCAAGTCCTCGGACTCCAGCACGTTGATTCCGCCGAGCAAAACCAGCGGGCGATCGTTGGCGAAGGTGAATTTATCGAGCTGGACGGTGCGGCTCATTTGCTACTCATTGACCGCCGCATCGCTAGCCGACGCGCCCTGGGCGCGCGCCAAGCAGGCGCGCACGAAACCGGAGAACAGCGGATGTCCCGCGCGTGGCGTCGAGGTGAACTCGGGATGGAACTGGCAGGCAAAGAACCAAGGATGATCGGGCAGCTCGATAGTCTCTACCAGCGCCTCGTCGGCCGACCATCCGCCCACCTTCATCCCTGCGGCCTGGATCACGCCGATGTAATTGTTATTGACTTCGTAGCGGTGTCGGTGACGCTCGACGATCAACTCCTTACCATAGACTTCTCGCGCTCGAGAACCGGCCACCAAACGCGCTTCCTGAGCCCCCAGGCGCATGGTTCCCCCGAAATCAAAGGATTCGGAGCGCCGCTCCACCTTGCCTTCGCGGTCAGTCCACTCGGTGATCAATCCGATGACCGGGTGCGGGGTATCGCGATCGAATTCGGTGCTATTGGCCCCCGCTAAAGCCACCACATTGCGGGCAAACTCGATGACTGCAACCTGCATGCCCAGACAGATCCCGAGGTACGGAATGGCGTTCTCCCGCGCATAACGAACTGCACGGATCTTGCCCTCAACGCCACGCTCGCCGAAGCCGCCGGGCACCAAGACACCGTGACAGTCACCCAAGCGCCGCTGCAGATGGGCATCGTCATCCAACTCCTCGGAATCGATATGACGGATCACCACCCGCGCGCGGTTGCGAATGCCGGCGTGCTCAAGAGCCTCGTTCAACGATTTATAGGCGTCCAGCAAATCCATATATTTGCCGACCATGGCCACCACCACCTCGTGCTCGGGGTGACGCTGATTGTGGACCACGAGGTCCCACTGCGAGAGGTCCGCATCACCACAGGACAGCTGAAATTTCTCTACTACCAAGCTGTCCAGCCCCCATTGATACAGGTGCCTGGGGATCGAATAGATGCTCTCGACATCCATCAAGGGCACCACGGCGCGCTCCTCGACACTGGTAAACAGCGCGATCTTACGTCGCGAGGCGTCGTCGATGGCCACCTCCGAACGGCAAATCAGCACATCCGGCTGGAGACCGATGGAACGCAGCTCTTTGACCGAATGCTGTGTGGGCTTGGTCTTGGTCTCCCCGGCGGTGGCGATATAGGGCACCAGGGTGAGATGCAGCAACAGCGCACGGTGCGACCCCAGTTCGACTTTGAGCTGACGGATCGCCTCGAGAAAAGGCTGAGACTCGATATCGCCAACCGTGCCGCCGATCTCTACCAGGGCAACGTCAGCATCCGCGCCGCCCTGCAGGATCCGGCGTTTGATCTCGTCGGTGACATGGGGGATCACCTGCACGGTCCCCCCCAAATAGTCGCCGCGGCGCTCACGACGGAGGATGGTTTCGTAGATCTGCCCGGCCGTGAAGTTGTTCTGACTCGACATCCGCGCGTTGAGAAAGCGCTCATAGTGACCGAGATCGAGGTCCGTCTCGGCACCGTCTTCGGTAACGAACACTTCTCCGTGCTGAAAGGGGCTCATGGTGCCCGGATCAACATTCAAATAGGGGTCGAGCTTGAGCACGGTGACGCCAATGCCGCGCGCTTCCAAGAGGGCGCCCAACGAAGCCGCTGCGATGCCTTTGCCCAGGGAGGAAACCACCCCGCCGGTTACGAAAATAAATCGCGTCGTCATCGCTGGCCTTCCGGCAGTTGGGGGTGGCAGAAAAACGGGCGCCGGCGGCGCGGAGGCCTGAGAGAGGACCGTGTGCGCCCATCCGCGAATGGCGGCAAAGGCTAGCAGAAAGCCGGGGGCGGCTCAATCCGATCGGCCGCGGACAAGCCCGCCGGCGCCGAAAATCGACTAGCGGCGGGCCGTAACCGGTCCGAGTTGTCCAGCCTCTAACCAACGACGCACCCGGTTCGCGTCACCGACACGCGTCAACGTCCCCCAGGAGTTCATCAACACCAACACCACGGGCGTATTCGCAATATTGGCTTTCATCACCAGACAACGGCCAGCTTCATTCAAATAACCCGTCTTGGTGATATCGATATCCCAGGCAGGGTTACGCACCAAGGGATTGGTGTTGCGGTATTCGGTGGCGTACCGCCCCACCATGATGGTGAACTGCTCGCGGGTGGAGTACTCGCGGATCAACGGGTAGCGGCTCGCGGCCTGTACCAGCCGCACCAAATCCGCCGGCGTGGAGCGATTGTCCCCCGACAGCCCGGTCGCCTCGACAAAGTGGCTGTGGGTCATGCCCAGCGCACGCGCTTTACGGTTCATCGCCGCCACCCCCGCCGCCTGCCCCCCTGGATAGGTACGCAACAATGCCGCCGCAGCTCGATTCTCCGAGGACATCAACGCCAACAGCAACGCTTGGCGACGGCTGAGCCGGGTACCCACCGCCAATCGCGAACTGGTACCACGCAACCGATCGATCTCGGCATGAGTGATCTGGAGAGATTCGTCGAGCGGCTGTCCGGCATCGATGACCACCATGGCGGTCATCAGCTTAGTGATAGAGGCAATGGGCAGCGCCTGTTCCGCGTTTTTACTGTAGAGCACCTCGCCAGTGTCAGAGCGTACGATCAAGGCCGAGTGGGACCGCACGTCCGGCGCCAGCCCCTGCGCCGCCGCGGGCAGCAACAGCGCCGCCCCGGTCGTCACCGCCAGCAGGAATCCCGCGACGCGCCCCGCCATTCGCCTCGGCACAACATGCCTCTTCATTTCTTCCCCCGCGCAAACGCCTTTCGAGTCGATCGCCTAAAACTACCCGTATTCTCGAACTAGTATCTGCAATTTTCCGTGAAATTCCAGCGCTAATTTGCTGTTATTGTGAAAATAATCCCGTTATCGCTCTGGGCATCTCCACTCCGGAAGCCAGCCCATCTCGCCCGGACCCGCGGCAGCGCCCGCGCAGACGAACAGATCACCCACCGCAACCAAGCGGCCGGCACACTCGATCAACGGGACGCAGTCACGCAACCAGGGCTCCAATCCCTGCGCATGAAGCGCCTTTTTCAGCGTGGTCGACGCAGTCCGCCCCACCGGCCGCACCCGTTCTCCGCCGCAGCGAAACCGCACCCGGAAATCGGCGCCCGCGCGCAACCCCTGCCCCCTGGCGGCACGGGCGCTCAAAGCGGCGCCATCCGGTAGCCACAGGGGGGATTCCGGCTGCCAGGACCAAGGCCCGCGGTGCGGATCGGGTGCTCTGCCCCACCCTGCGGGGAGCACATATAGCCGACCGCGAAATCGCCGCCACTGCCCCCCCGCCCAGGCCACCAAAGGCTCGGCGTCGACCGCGGCATCAAGCTGGCCGACCAGGCTCGCCAGCACCCGCTCACCGGGTTCAGGGACACCGGGCCCCGGCAACCAGTGACGCAACAAGTTGTCGCGCCGATGGCCCGGTAAGGCCAGCAGCGCCGCGAGGTCGAGGCTACGGCCTACACGCTCGCCACGCTCGTCGAGCCCTGCCAGATCTTCTATCGCGAGTTCCCGCTGTAACTGCGCCGCCGTAGCAGACCGCTCTGCCGCGCGCCCGAGGCGCGCCGCTACATCCGGCCAACGCCGGCTCAACGCCGGCAACACCCGATGACGCAAATAGTTGCGGTCTGCGCGCAGACCGGCGTTGCTCTCGTCCTCAACCCAGGAGAGCTCATGGCGCCGCGCCCACTCCCGCAGGCGGGCTCTCGGAAACGGCAAGAGCGGCCGTACCAGACACCCCTGCCCAAGTGGCCGCGACGACGGCATGCCGGCCGGAACGCCGGTGCGAAGCAACCGGTAGAGCAGGGTTTCGGCTTGATCATCGGCGTGATGGGCCAGCAAGAGCACATCTTCGGGCCCGAGCAAGCGAGCAAACACGTCATAACGCGCCGCTCGCGCACGCGCCTCTAAACCGCCGCGCCCGGCCCCAACGAGGACTCGCTCGGCATGACACCGGACCCCCAAGTCTGCGCAAGCCTGCAAGCAGTAGCGCTCCCAGCGATCGGCATTGGGCGACAGTCCGTGGTGCACATGCACCGCGAGCAACGCCGCAACGCCATAGCGTTGCCGCGCGAGCTGCAAGAGGACCAGCGAGTCCATCCCACCACTGTAGCCAATCAGGATGCGGCCGGCCGGCGGTGCCGGCAGTGCAGCAATCAGCTCGGCATCAGCCGTGGTCACGGTTTTTGCCTGGCGGGTTAACCGTTGCCGTAGGACATCAGCCGCTGAAAGCGCTTTTCCAGCAACTGGTCGATCGGCTCCGCGCAGAGCTGGGCCAACTGCTCTCCGAGCCGGCTACGCAAGGTTTCAGCCATGGCACCAAGATCACGGTGCGCCCCACCCAAGGGCTCGGGAATGGTTTCGTCGACGATCCCGAGGTCCTCCAGCACCCGAGAAGTGACACCCATCGCTTCGGCCGCCAGCGGCGCCTTCTCGACCGTCTTCCAGATGATATTGGCACAACCCTCAGGGGAAATCACAAAGTAGGTCGAATACTGCAGCATGTTCAGCCAATCGCCGACGCCAATGGCAATGGCGCCGCCGGAGCTGCCCTCCCCGATCACCGTGCAGATGACGGGGGTGCGCAAACGCGACATCACCGCTAGATTCTGCGCGATCGCCTGACTGATGCCGCGCTCCTCCGAATCTATCCCAGGGTAGGCACCGGGCGTGTCGATGAGCGTCAGGACCGGCAGGGAAAAGCGCTCCGCCAACTCCATGAGACGCAGCGCCTTGCGATACCCCTCGGGCTTGGGCATGCCGAAGTTGCGGCGAATTTTTTCATTAACTCCCCGGCCCTTCTCCTCGGCAATCACCATTACCGGACGGCCGTCGAGGCGCGCCACACCACCGATGATCGCCGGATCGTCACCAAACTGGCGGTCACCGTGCAGCTCGTCGAACTCAGTGAACAACCGAGGAATATAGTCGCTCGCATAGGGTCGCAAGGGGTGGCGAGCAATCTGCACGACCTGCCACGGCGAAAGGTCGCTGTAGATACTGGCGGTCAGTTTGCGGGATTTTTCGCGCAGCGTGGCAATCTCTTCGGCAATATTGAGCGCATTGTCGTCGCTGACGGTCTGCAGCTCGGCAATTTTGGCTTCCAGCTCGGCAATTGGCTGTTCGAAATCGAGATAGTCGAGATTCATGAAAAGGTCCGGTATCGATGCCCTCGGGGGCGCATCGCCTCAGTAGTTGAGTTGCAGGCTGTTACGGCCGAAATTATCTCGCAGCCGGTGCAGGAGTTCATCCTCGGGGTTGAGCGCCCAATCCTCGGACAGCGCGATGTCCCCCACGGCATCCGGCCGCCGCAACCGCAATCGCAACGGACAGGCGCCGCGACGGTAGGGCGCAATGATATCGGCTAGCCGGGCAATCTGCTCTGGGCCAAGTTGTTCAGTACGCAGTTCCAGCACCAGGCTCTTGAGCGCGGCGCGGCGCGCCTCTACCAACGTCTGGACCGCGTCGGCACGCATCTTCAACCCGCCGGTGTAGTCATCCTCGCTGACTTGCCCGGTGACGACCAGGATTGCATCGCGGCCGACCTTATCACGATGCTCGCGGTAGAGATCGGCAAACAGCGCCACCTCGATACGGCCGCTCCGGTCATCCAGTGTGACAAAGCACATGGCGTCACCGCGCCGGGTCTTCATAGCGCGCATGCCCACTACCAACCCGATGACCCGCTGGGGTTCACGGCCGGCCCGCAGGCCGGCGATGCGCTGGGGCACCAATCGTTCGAGTTCGCCGCCGTACTCATCCAGGGGATGCCCAGTCAGATACAGGCCCAGGGTTTCCTTTTCACCGCGCAGGCGCTCGGCCACGCCCCATCCACGAGTCCCCAGGAAAGGGCCATAATCCCCGCTGGCGGGACCAACCGCCTCGCCGCCGCCGAACAAATCGACGATCCCGGCCTCCCGATTGCGGGCCTGCTGATCGGCACTGCGTACCGCCTCCTCCATAGCGGCGAGCAGCAACGCACGGCAGTAGCCGATGTCCGCTGGCGCGCCGCGTCGATCGGTGTCCGGTCCCAAGGCATCCATGGCGCCGGCGCGCACCAGAGCCTCCAACACCCGCTTGTTGAGGCGACGAGGATCGACGCGGGCACAGAAATCAAAGAGATCCCCAAAGGGGCCCCCAGCATCACGCGCAGCAATGATCGCCTCGACCGGCCCCTGCCCCAGCCCCTTGATCGCGCCCAAGCCATAGATTACCTGGCCCGTCTCCGACACCGAGAACTGGTAGCGGCCGGTGTTCACGTCCGGCGGCCGGACTTCCAGACCCAGGTCACGGCACTCGTCGATCAGTGTCACCACCTTGTCCGTATTCTGCATGTCTGCCGATAGCACAGCGGCCATGAAAGCTGCGGGGTGATGGGCTTTCAACCAAGCGGTCTGATAGGCGAGCAACGCGTAGGCGGCGGAATGTGATTTATTGAAGCCATAACCCGCGAACTTTTCCATCAGATCGAAAATGTTCTCGGCAAGCTCGGCGTCGACGCCATTGGCTTTGGCCCCGGCGAGGAACACCGCGCGCTGCTCGGCCATCTCCTCGGCCTTCTTTTTCCCCATGGCGCGACGCAGCAGGTCTGCCTCACCGAGCGAATACCCGGCCAGCACCTGGGCAATCTGCATCACCTGCTCCTGGTAAAGGATGATGCCGTAGGTAGGCTCCAGGACGGGCTTCAGATCCGGGTGCTGATAGCGCGGATGGGGATAAGCCACGGGCTGGCGACCATGCTTGCGATCAATGAAGTCATCGACCATGCCCGACTGCAGGGGCCCAGGCCGAAACAACGCCACGAGTGCGACGATATCTTCGAAGCGGCTCGGCTTGAGGCGCAAAATCAGCTCGCGGATACCGCGGGATTCGAGCTGGAATACCGCTGTGGTACGCGCGCTCTGCAGCAGTCGGTAGGTCGCCTCGTCATCCAGGGGGATGGCATTGATATCGACCGGCGCGCCGGCGCGCTGCCGGTCGCTATTAGCATTGCGCACGGCCCAATCGATGATCGTCAGCGTCCGCAGGCCCAGAAAATCGAACTTCACCAGACCCGCCCGCTCGACATCATCCTTGTCGAACTGGGTCACCACACCTTCGCCGGCGGCATCGCAATACAGTGGTGCGAAGTCGGTTACTGCCCCCGGCGCGATTACCACACCGCCGGCATGCTTGCCGGCATTACGCGTCAGCCCCTCGAGCTGCAGTGCCATCTCCCAGATTTCCTGCGCCTCTTCGTCAGCGGCCAGAAAATCGCGCAGTACCTCCTCCTGCTCACGCGCCTTCGCCAAGGTGATCCCCAACTCGTTGGGGATCATCTTGGAAAGCTTGTCGGCGAGACCATAGGATTTACCCTGCACCCGAGCGACATCGCGCACTACCGCCTTGGCAGCCATGGTGCCGAAGGTGATGATCTGGGAGACCGCCTCGCGCCCATAGCGCTCGGCGACGTAGGCGATCACCCGATCGCGGTTGTCCATGCAGAAATCGATGTCGAAATCCGGCATGGAAACCCGCTCGGGATTCAGAAATCGCTCAAAAAGCAGGTCGTAGGTGATCGGGTCGAGATCGGTAATCTCCAGCGCGTAGGCCACCAGAGAGCCGGCGCCAGACCCACGCCCTGGGCCCACGGGAATATCGTTGTCCTTCGCCCAGCGGATGAAGTCCATGACGATCAGGAAGTAGCCGGCAAAGCCCATTTGCTCGATCACGCCGAGCTCGAACTCCAAGCGCGCCTGATACCGCGCCTGCAAATTCGCGTCCTCGCGCTGCGCGGGCGGCAGCGCGGCCAGGCGACGCGCCAATCCTTCCTCCGCCAGCCGACAAAAGAATGTACTGGTCGACAAACCTTCGGGTACCGGGTATTCCGGCAACCGGACCTCGCCAAGCTTGAGCTCCAGATTACAGCGCCGCGCAATCTCGACGCTGTTGGCTAGTGCCTCGGGCAAATCGTCAAAGAGTTCGGCCATTTCCTGCGGAGAACGGAGGTATTGGCGATCGCTGTAACGGCGCTCTCGGCGAGGGTCGGTCAACATTCGTCCTTCGTGGATGCAGACCCGCGCCTCATGGGCTTCATACTGCTCTGGGTGCAGGAAACAAACGTCGTTGGTCGCAACCACTGGGCATTCATACGCCGCCGCCAACGCCACCGCCCGCTCCAGATAATCGTCTTCTCCGGCCCGGCCGGTGCGCTGCAATTCCAGATAGAACCGGCCGGGAAAGTCGCGCATCCAATCGGCCAGTAGGGCCGCAGCGTCGCCGCGGCCGGCGAGCAAAGCCTGGCCTATGTCACCGGCACGCCCCCCCGACAACGCGATCAGACCTTCGGCGGCATCGGCGATCCAGGCACGGTTCAGCGTCGGTCGACCTCGCACCTGACCTTCCAGATAGGCCCGCGAGATCAGCCGGGTGAGATTTCGGTAACCGATCGCATCCTGCACCAGCAAGGTCAACCGGGCCGGCGGCGCATCCTCAGCGACCAGCACGGCGAACTCGGCCCCACAGATAGGCTTGAGGCCGCGCGCCTCGGCAGCTTGATAAAAACGCACCAAGGCAAAGAAATTGCACACATCGGTCAACGCCACGGCCGGCATGCCGAGCGCCGCCGTACGATCCACCAATTCGTCGATACGGATCAGCCCATCGACCAGCGAATATTCGCTGTGGACGCTGAGATGAATAAATTGCGGTGCCGTCGCGGTGGTCATCCGCTTCAGCGCATCGACTGCTGGCGGGAGCGGCGTTCGATCGCAGCCCGGACCAGCTCCAACCCGGTGCGATCGCAGGGGGGAAGCTCAATATCGGCCGCTCCCTCGGGAGTGACCCTCCCGCCCCACTTCAGCAGGCTCGCCCCCCAGGTGAGGCCGGCACCAAAAGCCGTGAACAAAATGGTCATGCCGGGCGCTACGCGACCCTCCTCGAGGGCCTCGCACAAGGCGATGGGAATGGTACTCGTGGACGTATTGGCATACTTCTCCAGGGTCAGGACCACCCTGCCCATGTCTGCGCCCAGACGTTTGACTACTGCCTCAACGATCCGCACATTCGCCTGATGGGGAATGATCAGGTCGAGCTGATCCAAGCGCGTGCCGCTTTGCTGAAGCACCGCCTCGCACGCGTCCCCCATACCTTTGACGGCATGTTTGAAGATCTCGGGCCCGCTGAAATCGATGGTGATATCCAATGGCCGAAACTGCGCGATGGCATCGAGACCGAAATCGGGGATCGCCAGCAGCTCGCGCGTGCGGGGAACACAACCCAGCTTGCCGGCAAAAAACCCAGATTCTCGCTCCGAAGCCTGCAGCACCACCGCTCCGGCGCCGTCGCCAAACAGAATCGCCGACTCGCGCCGGGACCAATTCATCAGCGAGCTTAATCGCTCCGAGCCGATCACCAGGGCAGTGCGGACACTCCCCATGCGAATCATGTCCGAAGCCATATTGAAGGCGTACAGAAAACCACTGCAGGCGGCGTTGAGATCCAATACCCCGGCGTGTACCGCACCGATCCGATTTTGCACGATGGAGCCTGTATTCGGCACCACTTCATCCGGCGTGGTCGTGGCGTAGACGATCAGGTCGACGTCACGCGCAGCGACCCCGGCGGTCGCCAGAGCCCGCAGCGCGGCGACTTCACCGAGCGCGGCGTTGGTAACGTGGCTGATGCGCCGCTCACGGATACCGCTGCGAGTGGTGATCCACTCATCGGATGTGTCCATGATCGTTTCAATGTCGCGGTTGGCGAGCACGGCGGGCGGCAGACAGCGCCCCCATCCGGTGATCTCAGCGTAGATCATGGAGCTTCCCGGCGGGTCCTGAGGTTCTCGGAATTATGCCGGAATTGTCCAAGAAGTTGTGAGGCGCGGGCAATCAGTACATCCGCTCACCCAGCGCCCCGCTACCGGTGACCTCAACAACCCCGCGTCACTACCGGCGCGTCATCGTCGAGGCTATCGACCAGATAAGCGAGTTCGTTGCACACATCCTCCCGCGTCCGGTACCCCAGGTAGCGCTCGACCACCGCCCGAATCAACGCCCGGCCCATGGCATCGGGGCTCATCTCCGCCTCCTGCGCACCGACGGAGAATGCAGCAGCCACCACGGCCTGTGCATGAGTCTGTTCACCTGCCATCATCGCTCTCCGATGTCATGCACCCGATCGTGCGTCCCACCCAGCCGGCATGCCTTCGCCTTGCCGCGAGTCCAGCATAAGGTGCTGTCAGCGCCACCGGTTGATCCGGATCAGCTACCATCCACAACCTGCACCCACCCGGTCTTCGCTCACGACACCCATGGCCACCGACACCCGCGTCATCAACCAGCGCAATCACTCTCTGGCGGACGATGAAGAGATCTGGCTGTTCGGGTATGGCTCGTTGATCTTTAAGGTCGATTTCCCGTATATCGAGCGCCGCAGCGCCTACATTCGGGGGTGGGCGCGCCGCTTCTGGCAGGGTTCACACGACCACCGCGGTACTCCCGAAGCACCAGGCCGGGTAGTCACCCTGATCGCAGCACCCGGTCACGAATGCCATGGTGTTGCCTATCGGATCCGAGGCGCGACCTTTGCCCACCTCGATCATCGCGAAAAAAATGGCTACCTGCGCCGCGCTACCCAGCTGCATCTGGACGGCGGTCGCAAGGTCCCCGGACTGATCTACATAGCCGATGCGCGCAACGCGGCCTTTCTGGGTCCAGCACCGGAGGCTGACATCGCGCGCCAGATTGCCAACGCGCACGGCCCGAGCGGCGCCAATCTGACGTACTTGCTCGACCTCGACAGCGCGTTGCGCGAGCTCGGCACGCGCGATCCGCACCTCGAAGCCGTGATGGCCGCGCTCACCTGCTGCAGCTAATCTCGGAGAGCCCGCCGCACACCAACAGATCCTGCGATACCCTCCCGCCACAACAGGGTTGTGTTCCGGACTCGTCATCCCCACTCTTGACACACAGGATCCCGACTATGGGTCCCGGAGGAGCGACGCCGTGCCATCGCGCGATCTGGAAAAATGGATGTGGTCGGAGGCGATCCGGATGCTGGATCGCGCCGAACGATTGCAGCGGCAGCAGTTACAGCCGGGAGGCGCCGGCGTGCGACGCTGGGAACCCGCCGTCGACGTCTATGAAACCGAGGAGCATCTCTGGGTGGTGGCAGCCCTACCCGGAGTCGCACCGGATCAATTCAGCGTCGAGGTCCAGCAGGGTGTACTCACCATCCAGGGTCACCGCCGCCTCCCGCAAGCGGCGCGAACCGGCCTCACGCATCGCCTAGAAATCCCCAGCGGACGCTTCGAGCGCCACCTGGCACTACCGCCACGTGCGCTGGAGCTAGTGCTCAACGAACTCGCCGACGGCTGCCTCTACCTCGGCTTTCGCAAACGCTAGGATCAGCCGATGAACGATCAGCTCCCATCAGAAGCGCCCGGCACCTCGACCCGCGACTGGCCGGAGGATTTCATGATCCTGCTGCCAGTACGCAATTTTGTACTCTTCCCGGAGTTGGTCATGCCGCTATCGGTGGGGCGTCCGGCCTCCATCGCCGCCGCGCAGGAAGCGATCCGGGCCGAACGGCCGATCGGCCTCATCCTCCAACGCGATCCCGACAAAGACGAACCCGGCGCCGCAGATGTTTACCGCGTCGGCACCATCGCCAATGTCCTGCGCTTTGTCACCGCGGAGGACCAACAGCACCACCTGATCTGCCAGGGAGAGGCCCGTTTCCGCATCCTTGATTTCATCCCCAGCGCGCCTTTTCTGGCTGCACGGGTGGAGCGATTGCACGAACCGCGCACCGGCGAGGATCCGGAGTTGGACGCCCGGCTGCTGACGCTCCGCGAACGCGCCCTGGAGGCACTGCAACTGCTTCCCCAAACTCCCCAGGAGTTGGTCAACGCCGTGCGTTCGATTACCTCCGCCGGGGTATTGGCGGACACCGTGGCCGGCTACATGGATCTCAAGCCGGAGGACAAGCAGGAGATTCTCGAAACCCTGGATCTCAAGCAGCGCATCGACAAAGTGCAGAAGCTGCTCGACTATCGGGTCGAGGTGCTCAAGCTGTCCCACAAGATCGGCCAGCAGACCCGGGAGCGCATGAGCGAACGGCAGCGCGAGGCCATGCTGCGCGAACAAATGCGCTCTATCCAGCAGGAGCTCGGCGAAGGCGAGGACCGCAGCGAAGACATCCGCGAATTGACCGCCGCTATCGAGCAGGCCGGCATGCCGGAGGAAGCCAAAACCCAAGCCATGCGGGAAATCAAGCGTCTGGAGCGGATGCCCGAGGCCGCGGCCGAGTACTCCATGGTTCGGACCTACCTGGAATGGCTCACCGAATTGCCCTGGGCGAAGGAATCCGACGACAAGCTCGACATCGATGCCGCGCGCCGAATTCTCGACGAGGACCACTACGGTCTCGATAAGGTCAAACGGCGCATCCTCGAACATTTGGCAATCCGCAAGCTCAACCCCAACGGCAAGAGCCCTATTCTCTGCTTCGTGGGTCCACCCGGGGTCGGCAAGACGTCGCTCGGCCAGAGCATCGCGCGCGCCATGGGCCGCGAATTCCAGCGCATCGCCCTCGGCGGTGTCCACGACGAGGCCGAGATCCGCGGCCATCGCCGCACCTACATCGGCGCGCTGCCCGGCAACATCATTCAGAGCATCCGCAAGGCCGGCACCCGCAACCCCGTGTTCATGCTTGACGAAATGGACAAACTCGGCACTGGCTTTCACGGCGATCCCGCCTCCGCCCTGCTCGAGGTACTGGATCCGGCCCAGAACACCAGCTTTCGGGATACCTACCTGGGTGTACCTTTCGACCTCTCCCACGTCATGTTCATCGGCACCGCCAATGTGCTCGACCAAATCCCCGGGCCGCTGCGCGACCGCATGGAGGTGATCGAGCTGCCCGGCTACACCCGCGAGGAAAAGATCGAGATCGCCCGCCGCTATCTGGTCGGCCGCCAGCTCGAAGCGGCCGGCCTCAACGCCGAGCAGTGCCGGATCGAGGACGCCGCGCTGTCGCGCATCGTCGCCGATTACACCCGCGAGGCCGGCTGCCGCAATCTCGAACGAGAAATCGGCGCGGTGGTGCGCCACGTCGCAGTACGCGTGGCCGAAGGCACGCTCAACCACGCGCACATCGACGCCGGGGACCTGCCCGATATTCTCGGACCACCGCGCTTCGAGGACGAGGTCGCCATGCGCACCAGCG
>JBFHML010000017.1:0-45494 GCA_041594335.1 Porticoccaceae bacterium | reverse complement strand
CACCGTATGGACTACCGGTTGCAAGAGTTGGTATCTCGATGACAAGGGCATCCCGGGATCCTGGCCTTGGACCGCCACCAAGTTCCGCGGCGATCTCCAAGATCCCAGACTGCAGGAATATGTGATCGCATAAGCAGGGGCGGGAGCACGCCGATACGCGCGCTCCCGCTAGCCGCCCTCGGCCTTACCGCCCCGGGACTGACCATAATATCGGCCGACATCGGGTTACGGCCTTAGATCAGGAGGTGTGAATTGTCGGGTATTTTACGCTATGGATCCTATATTCCGTTTTACCGACTAGACCGGCAGGCAGCTGGCATTGGCCGCGGCGAGCGTGCGATCGCCAGTTACGACGAAGACGCCGTCTCTCTCGCCGTGGAGGCAGGGCGCGAAGCACTCGGCGGGAGCCGTCCCGACACGTTGATTTTTGCCACCACCAATCCCCCCTACGCCGAGAAGCTCAACGCTGCAGCGATCGCAGCAGCCCTAGATCTTGCCCCCCAGACTCGTTCCCTGGAGCTCGGCGGCACTAGCCGCATGGGCCTTTCCGGGCTGAGCCTGGCCTGCGATCTCGCCGCGGCCGGCAGAACCGCCTTGGTATGCGCCGGCGACGTCGTGATTGGCGCTCCCGGTGGCGCCCGGGAGCGCGACAGCGGCGACGCGGGGGTAGCCTTTGTCACTGGCCCGGCAGAACAGGCCATCGCCCGCGTGCTGGGCAGCGCCTCCGCGACCTCCGAGGTGCTCGACGTCTGGCGTACGCCAGACGCCCCCTTTGCCAAGCAATGGGAGGAGCGCTTTGGCGTAGAAGTTTTGGCACCGATAAGCTTGGACACCGCCAAGCGCGCACTTGCCGCCGCCCGCGTCGAACCCGAAACATTGACCAAGGTCGTGCTCGATGCAACCAACCGCCGCGATGTCGCGGCGATTCCCAAGGCGTTGGGACTGAAGCCGGAGCAACTCGCCGACCCCTTGGCCGACAATGTCGGCCGAAGCGGAACGGCACACGCTGGCCTGATGCTCGCACAGGTGCTGGACACTGCGGCACCCGGCGACCGCATCCTGGTGTTATCGACCGCCGATGGCTGTGACGCCCTCGTGCTGGAGGCTACCGACCGCATCGCAACGGGCCGACCGCAGCGCAGCGTGGCGCACTGGGTGGCATCCAAACGCACCGATCTGCCTTACAACACCTACCTGAAATGGCGCGGAATTCTGCCTTTCGAGCCGCCACGCCGCCCTGACCCCATACGACCTGCCGCGCCGGTCATGAAACGCCACGAGCGCTGGAAATATGCGTTTCAGGGCTCTCGCTGTCAGTCCTGCGGGCAGGGCCACTTGCCCCCGCAGCGAGTTTGCGTGAAGTGTGGATCGATCGACCAGATGAAAGACGAACGCTTCGCCGATCAGGCCTGCAGCATCACCACTTTTACACTGGATCACCTGGCCTACAGCCTACAACCGCCGGTGATTTCGACCGTGGTGGACTTTGACTGCGGCGGCCGCATGGCTTGTGAACTCACCGATGCCGAACCCAAGGAAGTACGTATCGGAGACAATCTGGAGATGACTTTCCGCCGGTTTTACACCGGTCAGGGCGTCCATAATTACTTCTGGAAAGCGCGTCCTACGCGCTAGAGGCTACTGCTATGGCGAGTAACGGTATCAAAGATAAGGTGGCCATCGTCGGCATGGGTTGCACGGCATTTGGCGAACACTGGGACAAAGACACTTCCGACATGCTGATCGAGGCGGCTACCGAAGCCTATCAATCGGCAGGCGTAGACCCGCAGGCAGTGGATGCCTATTGGCTGGGCACCTTTGCCAGCGGTATCTCAGGCATCGTCTTTGCGGAGGCGATGAAAACCCCCTATAAGCCCGTCACGCGTCTGGAGAATATGTGTGCCACCGGTAGCGAAGCGCTGCGCAACGCCGCCTATGCCGTAGCCAGTGGCGCCTATGACCTCGTCATGGCCGTTGGCGTGGAAAAGCTCAAGGATGGCGGTTACTCCGGCCTGGTGGTTCCCAGTCCGGACGGCGACGGGACAGAATCGAGCATGACTGCGCCGGCCATGTTTTCGCTGCTGGCCCCAGCGTACTGCAAAAAATACGGTGTCGATGAGGGCGAGTTAAAGGACGTGCTCTCGCGCATCGCGTGGAAAAACCACGTCGCCGGCGCCAAAAACCCTAAAGCGCAGTTTCGCAAGGAAGTGCCGATGGAGACCATCTGCAATTCACCGCGCGTAGCAGGCATGTTTGGCGTCTTTGACTGTTCCGGCGTCGCCGACGGCGCCGCCGCCGCCATTCTATGCCGGGCGGAAGATGCCCATAAATACACCGATCGGCCCATTTACTTGAAGGCTTTTTCGATTGCCGCCGGACCCAATGAAGGCTTTATCAGCGAAGACTATGATTTCACCACCTTCAAAGAGGTGGTGATCTCGGCTCAGGATGCGTATCAACAGGCCGGGGTGACCAATCCGCGCGAACAGATCAGCATGGCCGAGGTTCACGACTGCTTCACAGCCACCGAACTGGTACTCATGGAGGACATGGGCTTTTCCGAACGTGGCCAAGGGTGGCGGGACGTGCTCGAAGGTCGTTTCGACGGCAACGGCCCACAACCGGTCAATCCCGACGGCGGCCTAAAAAGTTTCGGGCATCCCATCGGGGCCAGTGGCCTGCGCATGATGTACGAAATGTGGCTACAGCTACGTGGCGAGGCAGGCGATCGCCAAATCGACAATCCCAAACTGGGCTTGACACATAATCTAGGTGGGCAACCAGGCCGCTGCGTCAGCTTCGTGTCTATTGTGGGCAAGGATATCGGCTGATTTCGACAGCCACTGGGGGAGGCCGCTGTCCAGCGGCCTCTCCACAGTCCTATTTGCGCCGCATGGCGTCGAAGAACTCGTTATTGCTCTTGAAGCCTTTGAGCTTGTCGACCAGAAACTCCGTCGCCGCCAGATCCTCCATATCATGTAGCAGCTTGCGGAGGATCCACACCCGTTGCAGCTCGCCCTCGCCCATCAGCAGCTCTTCCCGCCGAGTGCCCGAACGCCGCACATTGATCGCCGGATAGATACGCTTCTCGGCAATCTTGCGGTCGAGATGCAATTCCATATTACCCGTGCCCTTGAACTCCTCGTAAATCACCTCGTCCATCTTGGATCCGGTATCGATGAGCGCAGTGGCGATGATGGTCAGGCTACCTCCCTGCTCGATATTGCGCGCTGCGCCAAAAAAGCGCTTGGGCTTTTCCAAAGCATGGGCATCGACACCCCCGGTCAGCACTTTGCCGGAGGAAGGGATCACCGTATTGTAGGCGCGCGCCAACCGGGTAATGGAGTCGAGCAAAATCACCACGTCCTTTTTGTGCTCGACCAACCGCTTTGCCTTCTCGATGACCATTTCGGCGACCTGGACATGTCGAGTGGGCGGCTCGTCAAAAGTCGAGGCCACCACCTCGCCCCGCACCGTGCGCTGCATTTCCGTGACTTCCTCCGGCCGCTCATCGATCAACAAAACGATGAGCATGGTCTCCGGATTGTTTCGGGATATGGCCTGAGCGATGTGCTGCATCATGATCGTCTTGCCGGCCTTAGGCGGGGCCACAATCAGACCCCGCTGTCCTTTGCCGATCGGCGCAATGAGATCGATGATACGCCCGGTCAGATCCTCCGAACTGCCATTCCCCGCTTCGAGCACCAGACGATCGTTGGGAAATAACGGTGTCAGATTCTCGAAGAGGATCTTGTTGCGCGCGTTCTCCGGCTTTTCCAGGTTGATATCGTCGACCTTGAGCAGGGCGAAATAACGCTCACCCTCCTTGGGGGGTCGAATCTTCCCGGAAATGGTGTCTCCCGTACGCAGATTAAAGCGGCGAATTTGGCTGGGTGAGACGTAAATATCGTCAGGTCCCGCCAGATAGGAGGAATCCGCCGATCTCAGAAAGCCAAACCCGTCCGGCAAGATCTCCAGGACACCGTCACCGGAAATATCCTCGCCACTTTTGGCATGGCGTTTGAGAATGGTAAAGATGATGTCCTGCTTGCGGGAGCGAGCGAGATTTTCGAGCCCGGTGGCAGCGCCAATCTGGATCAGCTCGTCAATGGGCTTGGTCTTGAGGTCGGTGAGATTCATGCAGAGTCTGTATCGAAGTCTGGAGGGAGGGCTTAGTGAAGTTGACAGGGTTCGGGCACACCAAGGCACTCAACACACGGGCGGGCGCCTAGCGTTAAAGGTATGGCCCGGGCAGCGTCGGCTCTAGGACAACGGGGATGGATTACGCCCGCAGTATAGCCGGCGCCAGGCCATTAGCAAACTGTTTTTATCCGACCGCCACCACAGCCCACGCGGGGGCGGTTACCGGGCGGCTGCGATTGCTCGAAAGTCGTGCTGACCAGATCAAAGACTTCTTGATTGTTCAGACAACACCATCCACGAATGCAGTCAATTGCGCCTTCGACAGGGCGCCAACCTGAGTGCCGCTGAGTTCGCCGTTCCGAAACAGCATGAGCGTGGGGATACCGCGGACACTGTATTGCGCTGCTACTTCGCGGTTGGCGTCCACATCGATCTTGCACACTTTCAATCGCCCGGCATAGTCATCGGCGATCTCATCAAGCATGGGCGCAATCATCTTGCACGGCCCACACCACGCAGCCCAAAAGTCGACCAGCACAGGCACGTCCGCCTGCAGCACGTCCGCTTGGAAACTTGCATCACTCACATGGACGATTTTATCGCTCACCAAGGCCTCCGCATCTCAACTGCCGCTGTGCGAAGCAGCAGGACAACATACAATGCCGCATCATAGCATCCTCCATTGCCGTCAGCGAAACTCCTAAATGGCGCACTCTTCCAGCTCTAGGGCCCTGAGTCACACGATCGATGCCGGCCTGCTCGCCGCCATCGATATCGGCTCCAACAGTTTTCACCTGTTGGTCGCCGCTGTCAGCCACCAGGAGCTACGCCCCCTCGAGGCGCGCGGAGAGAAAGTCCAGCTTGCGGCCGGGCTGCACGACGGGGTCTTGGAGCCTAAAGCCATATCGCGCGGCCTGGAAACCTTGTCGCGCTTCCGACAGGTATTGGATGCCCTGCAGCCACAGGCGGTACGGGTAGTGGGCACCAATACCCTACGGGCCGCAAAGAACGCCAGCGCATTTACCGAACCGGCCGAGCAACTATTAGGTTACCCGGTGGAAATCGTCGCCGGTCGTGAAGAGGCGCGTTTAATCTACCTCGGCGTGGCCCACAGCCAGGCTGATGACGATATCGCGCGACTGGTGGTCGATATCGGCGGCGGCAGCACTGAATTGATCATCGGCGAGCGTTTCGAGGCGCGCGCACTCGAAAGCCTCCACATGGGATGCGTGGGCTATCAACAACGCTTTTTCGCCGACGGCACCATCACCCCCCAACGCTTCGAAAGAGCCTATCAAGCCGCATACTTGGAGGTACTCAATATCCGCGAGGACTTCCAACGGTTCGGCTGGAGCGACTGCGTGGGGTCTTCTGGAACTTTCCTAGCCTTAGCGGATATCCTCAATGCCGAGCATGGGTCAGGGGTGATTACTGCCCAAGGTCTGCAGCAATTTCGCGAGCAACTCATCAAACGCGGGCACGTCGATAACCTCGGCGGCATCGAAGGGCTGAAAACCGCTCGGCAAGGCGTTATCCCTGCCGGTACCGCCATCGCCTGCGCAGTGATCGACGCGCTCGGTATCGCGGAAATGCGCGCATCGACCGGCGCCCTGCGGGAAGGCGTGATCTACGATCTCATCGGTCGCCTGCAACACGAAGACGTGCGCGAGCGAACCGTCGCGGCGCTCCTACAGCGGTCTGCGCTACCCGAGCTGCACGCTCACCGCGTCGAGGCTGTAGCTGATGTACTTTTCACTCAAGTCCAGCCCACGCTGGGGTTGGGCGAAGCCCAGCGAGAATTGCTGCGCTGGGCGGCGCGCCTCCATGAGATCGGCCTCACCATTTCACACAGTCAGTTTCACAAGCATGGTCAGTACATTATCCAGAATGCGGACTTGCCTGGGTTCTCCCGGGAAACGCAGCGCATGCTCGCGGCTTTGGTA
Source organism: Porticoccaceae bacterium (assembly GCA_041594335.1). GTDB lineage: Bacteria > Pseudomonadota > Gammaproteobacteria > Pseudomonadales > Porticoccaceae > JAGPUQ01. The sequence goes on along the minus strand of JBFHML010000017.1, from coordinate 39,408 downwards.
CGAGGACATCGACGGAAGTTTCCACGCAGCCTGATCGAGACTTTCCCTAAAGAGCAGGCTGCCGCGTTAATCGATCTGTGCGTACTGTTACGTTTGGCTGTCCTGTTCAAATACGCTTCCCCGCTGGACGGCATGCCGGACCTACAGCTACGCGCTGTGTCGGGAACCTACTGCTTGCGGTTTCCAAAGGACTGGCTGAACCGCCACCCCCTCACTACGGCAGAACTCGAGCAGGAGCAGCAATATCTGGCCCAGGCAGGGCTGCACCTTACGTTGGAATAAACGGCGACCCCGGGCTCAGTCAACGATCAGCGAGTTGAGCGAGTAATTGGGTTTGCGCGCGGCGCTCCTCGGCCTCTTCCACCGGCTGACTAAGGATATAGCTGCCGTCACTCTGCAGCTCCCAGCTTTGGGCATTGTCCGCCAACAGCACCTCAAGTTCGGAGACAACCCGTTGGGCCAACTCCGGATCCAATAGCGGAAAGGCTATCTCCAGGCGGTTGCGCAGATTGCGCTCCATCAGATCGGCACTCGAGCAATATACGGCCGGCGTGGCGTGGCGGAAGTAATAGACCCGGGTATGCTCGAGAAATCGACCAATCACGGAAATCACTCGAATTCGCTCAGAAACACCGGGGATCCCCGGCCGCAGACAGCACATGCCTCGAATGATCAAATCGACTTGGACGCCGGCACTGCTCGCTCGATAAAGCGCCTCAATGATGCTGGCGTCAGTGAGGCCATTGGCCTTGAAGACCAAGCGAGCCGGCTCACCCCGCCCCGCTGCAGCGATTTCCCGTTCAATCAAGCCCAGCAGTCCCGCTTGGAGTGTGAAGGGAGCACAAAACAGGCGGCCGATCTGTTCAGCGCGCCCCATGCCTGTGAGCTGCTGAAAAAAGCGATGCACGTCGCTACCGAGCTCTGGATTGGCGCTCAACAAACTGTAGTCCGTGTAAAGCCGTGCGTTGCCGGCGTGATAATTCCCGGTCCCTAAATGCAAATAGCGTTTTAGCTCTCGCCCTTCACGCCGCACCACCAACAACGCCTTGGCATGCGTCTTATGGCCGACCACACCGTAGGTCACCACCGCGCCGGCCTCCTGCAGTTGGCTGGCAAGCTGCAGGTTCTCGGCCTCGTCAAACCGAGCACGCAGCTCGATCACGACGGTGACCTCTTTCCCCGCACGCGCCGCATCGGCGAGCAAATCAACCAGCTCGGACCGCACGCCGGTCCGATAGAGGGTCATCTTAATTGCCAACACCTGAGGATCCCGGCCGGCCTGGCGTAGCAGATCGACGACCGGAGTAAAAGACTCATAGGGGTGGTGCAGCAGAATGTCCCGTTCCGACAGGATCTGAAAGTAGTTTGGCGCCTCTCGCAACGCCTCCGGCAGGCTGGGCGTAAATGGGGGAAACACGAGGTCGGGGCGATTCAACATCCCCCGAAGCTGCATCATACGCCCGAGATTCACCGGCCCCTGGACGCGATAGAGATCGGTTTCTTCGAGATTGAACTGGTCGAGCAGAAAATCGACCAGTTCATCGGGGCAGGCGGCGGCGACCTCCAGTCGCACAGCGCTACCAAACCTGCGCGTATGCAGTTCGCCGCGCAACGCCCGCGCCAAGTCCTCCACTTCGGCGGCATTCAGGTCGAGGTCTGCATCCCGCGTCAGGCGAAACTGGTAACACCCAGTGGCCCGCATCCCGGGAAACAACAGATCCACATGCGCATGAATCACCGAGGACAGAAAAACGAAATGATCGCCCGGCGGGCAGAGCTCGTCCGGCACGCGAATGATTCGGGGCAGAGAGCGCGGCGCCGGAACGATAGCCAGACCACTTTCTCGCCCAAACGCATCCCGGCCCTCCAAGCTGACAATGAAGTTCAGACTTTTATTCACCAGCCTAGGGAAAGGGTGGGCGGGATCCAGTCCGATCGGACTGATGACCGGCAACACCTGCTCGCGCAGATAGTCTTGGGCCCAGCCATCGATTTCTGTCGTCCAGGTATCCCGGGCGAGAAACCGGATCCGCTCGCGCTCCAGCGCAGGCAGTAGAGTTTCATTGAGAATCCGGTACTGGCGCTCAATCGCGGCGTGGCAGAGCTTACAGAGCTCGCGCAATACTTCCTGGGGTTGCAGCCCGTCGGCCAGCACTTCGCGCGCAAAGCTGATCTGCCGCTTCAGCCAGGCAACACGAATTTCATAAAATTCATCCAGATTCGAGCTGAAAATCAGTAAGAACTGGAGCCGTTCGAGCAGCGGATAGCTTTCGTTGAGCGCCTGTTCGAGCACGCGCAAATTGAACTGCATGAGACTGAGATGACGATTGATGTACAGCTCAGCCCGATGCGTTTCAACGCCTCCACCCGTAGCGCCGGACACGCCGGCAGTCGGTTCGCACGCGCTGGGACTCGACCGTTTCATCGCCGCTCTGGACAGACCCTAACTGGACCGCCCATTGTTTCCCTGGATCCATGTCAATTCTATGTCAGCCCCTGTCATTCTCCCAGTGGCCTGCCGGAGCACCGATCCCACGTCCGCGACGCGCTGCATTGATTTGTTCGCGTGCCACAGCAGGGGCAATCCCCAAAAGTTCCAACGCCTGTGCCGAAATGAGCAGACTCGCTTCCAGCATTTCTGGCACCACGTGGTCAGCTCCAGAGGTAATCAACTCTTCAACACCCTCGGTTTCCTTGCAACGCGCAATGATTAGCGTGTTGATGCCACGACCTCGAATCCCGGCAATCGTCGCATTGGCGACCTGACGTGAGGAAAACGTCAGCACCGCCAAACGGGCCCGGTCAATATGGCAGCTTTCCAGGATCTCCCACCGGGTGCAATCCCCGAACACCACGTTATATCCTGCGCCACGCTTGAACTGGACCTGTTCGATATCATCGTCTATGCCGACATAATCGATATCGTTGAGGTCCAGCAATTGCGCCAGGGTTTCCCCTACCCGACCAAAACCCCCGATGACGACGTGGTCTCTGCGCGGTAGTGCCGGCGGTACTGCTGGGGACACGGAGCTGCCGCCGTCATCGCCGAAGCCACCCAGTAGCCGATGCGCCCAAACGCCATTGTTACGGATCAATAATGGGCTCACCATCATGCTGAAGACCAGGATCATGATGACAAAGGACCCCTGGTCAGAAGGCACCAAATCGTTGAGCAATGCGAGCGTAATCAATGCCAGACCAAATTCCCCGGCCTGCGCCAAGACCAAGCCGACGCGCCCGGCTTCAATGGCTGCACCAGCGCCGAGGACGCGCACTAGCGCCGCGACGATCATTCCCTTCACCACAATCAGGGCCGCCGTAAATAGCACCAGGCGCAGCCAGTACTCCGAGAACAATTCCAATTCGACATTCATGCCCACGGTGACAAAAAACAGTCCCAGGAGAATGTCTCGAAACGGTCGGATATCACTGATCACCTGGTGCTTGAACGGCGTGTCGGCAAGCATCATGCCGATCACGAAGCCCCCTAACGCCATCGATAAGCCGAGCGCATGGGTCAGGGTGGCCGCAGCCAGGGCGATGACCAGCGTCGCCAGCACGAAAACTTCATCCGCCCCAACACGCGCGACATCCCGATAAACGCGCGGCAGCACCCATTTCCCTATCGCCATCAGTACCGCGAATAGCATTACTCCCTTGAGCAACGCAGTCGCCAATAGCAATGCAAAGGCATCCGCACCGATCTCCCCCAATACCGGGATGAGGGCGAGGAATACCACCGCCACCAGATCCTGAAAGAGCAGCACACCGAGCGCTGTTTTGCCATGGCCAGCCTGCAGCTGACGCGATTCATGAAGTTCCCGTGAGACCAGGGCTGTAGACGAAAATGTCAGCGCCACGGCGAATAACCCCGCAGCGATGGGGCCTGCCCCCCAAAGATAGATCACTCCACCGAATACCAGCCCACAGGACAGCACTTGCAGTGCGCCGACACCAAAAACCGCGAAACGTAGCCGCCACAATTTCTCGAGAGAAAACTCCAAGCCAATCGAGAAGAGCAGAAAGGCGACACCAAATTCGGCAATCAGCGAAAAGTCTTCCGGCGATCTCACCCAATCGAGGAAGTGTGGTCCGATCAACGCGCCAGCGATCAGATAGGCCACTACTGGCGGTAGGCGCAAGCGCCGAAACGCCAGGGTGCTGAACAGCGAGGCCACCAGAACCAGCAGTAGTTGCTCGAGAAACGTCATCTCGCGATCCGCCCCGTCGGCCCCCTGGGCATCTTACCCATAGCGCCCACTCAGAGGGGTGCGGGCCAAGCCGACAGCACGGTATCCAAAAACCTGTAACCGAGCGGCGTGGTGACCAACCGACTTTCGACCGGTTCAAGCCACCCCCGATGTACCAGACCCGCGCAGGACGCCGCTATGGCCTCCACCGCCAGCCCAGTGCGCTCCGAAAAATAATGCGCGGGAACTCCCGCGCGCAGGCGCAGGGCATTCATCAAAAACTCCAGCGGCAGGTCCGAGGCGGCGATCGTTGTCCGTGCCACTCGCGGCATGGGCTCGCCGAGATAGGTACGCGGCTGACGCACCCGGCTCGTGCGGAACACCTGACCTGAGTCCCGATCGGTCAGTTTTCCGTGTGCGCCCGCACCAATGCCTAGATAATCGCCAAACTCCCAGTAATTGCAATTATGGCGGCTGGCCGCCCCGGCACGGCAATATGCAGAGACCTCGTACTGGACATAACCACCATCGGTTAGCAGGCCCGCGCCGGTATCGACTATGGCGTCCATTACCGGATCTTCTGGCAGTACGGGGGGGCGGCGATAAAACGCGGTGTTCGGCTCTAGGGTCAGCTGGTACCAGGAGATATGTTCCGGCTCGAGCGCGATCGCCTGCTGGAGGTCCACCGCTGCGGCCGCCGTATCCTGGCCGGGCAAACCGTACATCAAGTCCAGATTGATCCGCTCGAATCCGGCGCATCGTGCCTTGGCCACCGCTTGGATGGCCTCGGCTCCGGAATGGATCCGGCCCAACGCAGCAAGTGCCGAATCGCGGAAGGACTGCACACCGATCGACAGGCGATTGACACCGGCCGCACGATAGCTCCGAAAGCGTTCGGTCTCCGCGGTGCCCGGGTTGGCTTCCAGCGTAATCTCGACGCCCGGCGCAAATCCGATTTCTTGGGCCACTACGTCTAGCACGGCGCCGATGGCCTGCGCCGAAAACAGGCTGGGTGTCCCGCCGCCGAAAAATATGCTTTGCAGGCGGCGCCCGCGCACCCAAGGCAATTCGCGCTTCAGGTCAGCGAGCAGTGCCGCCGTGTAATCGGCTTCAGGCAATGCTCCCGTCGCTGCGTGTGAATTGAAATCGCAATAGGGGCACTTGCGCACACACCACGGGATATGGACATAGAGGGAGAGTGGCGGCAACTGCAGCAGGGGACGGCTCACCCCCCTAACCCGACGAGCAAAGCGCGCAGCGCTTGGCCTCGGTGGCTCCGGAGATTTTTCTCCTCAGACGAAAGCTCAGCGGCACTACAACCCAGTTCCGGAATCAGAAACAAGGGGTCATAGCCGAAACCACCGCCCCCCCGTGGATCATCGAGAATACGACCGCGCCATACCCCCTCGCAGACCAGCGGGTCGGGATCGTCCTCGGCGCGCAGATAGACCAACAGACAGCGAAAGCTCGCCTGACGCTGGGACTGCGGAACACCTCTCAACCGTTCCAGCAACAACGCATTGTTAGCGACATCATCGGCATTCGGCCCGGCAAAGCGCGCTGATCGAACCCCGGGCTCACCATCCAAAAAATCGACCTCCAGGCCGGAGTCGTCGGCGAGGGCCGGCAGGCCACTGATCCTAGCAGCGTGCCGAGCCTTGATCAGCGCATTTTCCCGAAAGCTGCACCCTGTCTCCTCGGGCACCACCGTAGTGAATTGTCCTATCGGCACGACCCGTATCCCGCGCCCAGCGAGCAACCGATCGAATTCCGCCAGCTTGCCGGGATTACTGCTGGCGAGCACAACGTCTTTCACCACTCAGCGATCGCGATAGAACGTCTTTTGGAAAGAGAACGTATAAGAAGGCAGGTCCGGCACCGGCTTGACCGTGATATGAAATGTCAGAGAGTCCTCGTGTTCAAACCGAAACGGCGCCAGATAATAAACGGCGTCACCTTCCCGGACCTCGAAGAAGTCCAGCTGTTGGCGCTGCGCAAAAATATTCGACACGTGACCTGACACCTGTGCCGGGCGGCCACCCATGGTGTCGGTGGGCACCACGGCGATGTTGATCAGGCCGCGATCCCGCCCTCGTACAATGTCGTAAGCGGCCGCAATCTCCGGATCCACGAAGGAGCTGTTGAACGCACTGAAATGAACGCGGTAATCACCAAACTCTCGGAAAGGCCGATCCTCTGCCCAAACCCCCGCCGCCATCCATAACGCGGCCATCAAAACTGCCAGGCAAGACCAACTCGCTTCGCGATGCATTGCACGCCTCCTCTCTCAACCCACCTATTTGGCAAGGTGGTACACGGCCGTAGCGCAGAATAGATTCGGCCATATCCCTTTGATCAACCGATCGGGAAATTGTTCAGCGACAAACTCCCGATGCAGCACACGTATCCGCTGCTGCCGACACAGGTCTTCGAAATCCCGCACCGTGCAGAAATGAATGTTCGGGGTATCGTACCACTGGTAGGGGAGCTGCCGCGTAACCGGCATTCGACCCCAGACGGCGAGCGAGAGGCGAGTACGAATGTTGCCAAAGTTTGGGAAGGTGACCACACACTCCTCACCGATCCGCAGCATTTCCGCAATGGCGCGGTCGGGACGACGCAGAACTTGCAGCGAATTGGTCATCAACACCGTATCGAAGCTCTTATCCGGGAAATCTGCCAAACCTCGATCGACGTCGGCCTCAATCACATTGATACCGCGTTGTACGCATTGGGTAATCTTCTCGGCATCGATTTCAATGCCGTAACCCTCAATGGCACAACTATCGCGCAACACCTCAAGCAAAGCCCCGTCACCACAACCCAGATCGAGCACACGACTTCCAGAGGTGATCCAGCGCCGAACGATGTCTAAATCGACGCGCAACATCAGCAGGTCTCCGCCACCCGGTCCATATACGCCCGAAACAGCCCCTCGTAACGCGCATTGGGCAACAGAAACGCGTCGTGGCCCATATCGGACTCCACGCACGCAAAGCTGACATCCCGGTTTGCTGCCACGAGAGCGCGGAAAATTTCTCGAGATCGCTCTGGCGAAAAGCGCCAGTCGCTCGAAAAGGCAATCACTAAGAAACCCGCACGAGCACGGGAAAAGGCTCGCACGGGATCGTCGTCGTACTCCCGCGCAAGATCGAAGTAGTCCAACATCTTGGTGATCAAAATATAGGTGTTGGCGTCAAAGCTTTCAGCAAACTTATCGCCCTGATGATGCAGATAACTTTCCACGGCAAACTGCACCGGCGCTTCGAGCCCGCGCTGCAGGGAACCAGAGCGTAACTCGCGCCCAAAACGCAAACCCATCAATGCATCGGACAAATAGGTGACATGGCCCACCATGCGCGCCAACGCCAGGCCGTTACGGGGTATTACCCCATATTGGGCAAAATCACCCCCGCGGAAATCCGGGTCGGACCGGATGGCGCGCCGAGCAATCTCATTAAAAGCGATATTTTGCGCGGTCAACTTCATCGCCGAAGCAATCACCACGCAGTGCCGCACGCGATCGGGATATTCCAAGGCCCAGCGCATCGCGTTCATGCCCCCGAGACTGCCACCGATTACCGCAGCCCATTGCTCGATTCCCAAGCGATCGGCTAGCAGGGCCTGGGATTTGACCCAGTCGCGCACGCGCAACGGGGGGAAGAGCTTACCCCAGGGCTGACCGGTTTCTGGGTCCAGCGTTCGCGGCCCTGTACTGCCATGGCAGCCACCGATGTTGTTAAGGCACACCACATAGAACACATCGGTATCGATGGGTTTACCTGGGCCGATATAGTGATCCCACCACCCCGGTCGACTGTCTTCAGGATGATGAAACCCGGCGGCATGGTGATGCCCACTGAGCGCATGGCAGATCAACACGGCATTGCTGCGCGCCGAATTAAGCTCCCCATAGGTCTCGACAACCAGTTCGAAAGCCGGCAGCGAACGCCCGCAACTCAGCTCGAGCGGCGCATCAAAGCGATGAACTTCTGGAACGACCAGACCGACGGAGCCCGGTGGAAAGCTGTCTGGCATGGGCATGGACTCTTTGACCCGCGGGAGTCTAAAGAGCCTATCCCTGGCAAGCAAGCCGGGGGCCGCTCAATACGGCCACTTCGGCGATAGACAACGGACCAGCCGGCGTAATGGCGCGGTGGCGACTGTCGCGCGGATCCAGATGCACCTTCATTAAATACCGGGGACCGCGCCTGCGATGAGGCCTGTACCAATCGCCAGATTGCGCAAGAGAATGCGCAACCCGCCCAGTGCGAAGAGCACCACCATGGGCGACAAGTCTAACCCGCCGAGCGCTGGCACCAGGCGTCGCGCCGGAGCCATCACCGGCTCCGTCAGCTGAGCCAACAATGCCGCGGCCGGGTGATGGGTATGGGGTGCGATCCAGCTCAGGATCACCAGTATGAAAATCCCGTAAAAATAGAAATTGACCAATAATGTTGCGGCGCCCAACACCCCCCAGACGAAGAGGCGCCCACCGGGTAGCTCAAAACCCGCCAGCGTCAGGGTGGCCGCTATGGCAATCCATTCACAGCACAGCGCCAACAATAGGCTGGCCGTATTGAACCGCCCCACGGTGGGCACCAGTTTGGCGAGCCCATCGACCGGAAGCCGTGTGGCTCGATACAGCGCCTGGGAAATCGGGTTGTAAAAGTGGGCGCCCACCAGCTGCAGCAAAAATCGCAATAAGAAGACCACCACCAAGGCGCCAAAGCCGAATTGAATCGCGTAAACCGACAGTTGCATGAGCGTCATCACAACGAAGCGCCGTCCAGGCCCGCTGCCATCTCCTCTGCCCGCTTGTGCGCCGCGGCCACGGCCTTCCGCAACAGCGGGGCCAAGCCACCTGCCTCGAGGACGTGAATTGCCGCCTCCGTGGTGCCTCCTGGCGACGTGACCTGGCGGCGCAACTCGGCTGGATCGATCTCATCGCCCAAGGCCATCCGCGCCGCGCCGAGTGCTGTCTGCAACGTCAACTGTCGCGCCACTGCAGGCGTGAGCCCGAGGTCTTCAGCCGCCGCCATCATTGCCTCCATTACCAAAAAGAAATAGGCGGGCCCACTCCCGGAGACCGCAGTGACCGCATCGATATCGGACTCCTGCGCTACCCACAAGGTCGCCCCGGCCGCCGCCAGAATCTCGTTCGCCGCTTGGCGCTGTGCCGCGCTCACGTCGGTGCCTGCATAAAGCCCAGTGATGCCCGCGCCGACCAACGCTGGCGTATTGGGCATACACCGGACTAACGGCGCTTCGCAGTTCAACCACTTGCGCAACGCCGACAAGGTGACGCCAGCAGCAATGGAGATTACCAAGGGTTGACGCACGAGCCCTGGTGTCAAACCGCGAGCGACGGTCTCCATCACTTGCGGCTTGACCGCGAGTACCACGACGTCCGCCACACTGGCGGCCGCGGCGTTGTCATCGCTGGTCGCCACGCCATAAGCGGTCTGCAGTCGATGCCGAGCCGCCGCGGAAGGGTCACAGACGACTATGCGGGATGCTGGGTAGCCCTGAGCGATTAACCCGCCCACCAAGCTGGCAGCCATATTGCCGCCACCAATAAAGGTCAGTTGTTGTTCTTGCACTCCAGCTCCTAGCGCGGGTTCGACGGACGCGGGCCAAAGACCGCCTGCCCGACTCGGATCAAGGTGGCGCCTTCCAGTACCGCAGCCTCGAAGTCCGCCGACATGCCCATCGATAGTGTATCCAATCCCGCTAGACGGGGCGACGCGCGACGCAGTGTCTCCAGCAGGCGCGCCAATTCACGAAACGGGCCGCGCTGGGCTTCCCGTCCGCGACACGGGCGGGGAATAGCCATCAAACCCCGCAGGCGCAGGCCCGGCAACGCAGACACTGCCAGCGCCAACGCCTCGGCAGCTTCCGGAACCACGCCAGATTTGGTCGGTTCACGATCAATATTGACCTGGAGACACACCTGTAACGGCGTCATTCCCGCAGGGCGCTGGCGTGCCAAGCGCTCGGCGATGGCCCAGCGATCCAGACTGTGCAGCCAACTGAAGTGCTCGGCGATCCGCCGCGTTTTGTTGGACTGGACCGGCCCCAAAAAATGCCAACGCAGCGGCAGCCGACGGAGCGCGTCCATCTTGATGAGCGCTTCCTGCAGATAGCTCTCTCCAAAATCCAGCTGCCCGGCAGCATGGGCGGCGGCAATAGCCGTCTCTGGCTGCCCCTTGCTGACCGCTAGTAACATGATGCCGTTCGCGTTTCGGCCCGCGGCCTCCGCCGCGCGCTGGATTTCATTGCGGACCCGACTTATGTTTGCGGCGATTTTACTCATATACTGAATCCATCCAGCCCACACGCGATCCGCCGGGCCGGGAAACGACGAGATTGAACATGGATATCACGGAACTACTGGCGTTCAGCGTCAAGCAGGGAGCCTCGGACCTGCACCTGTCGGCAGGGCTACCGCCCATGATCCGCATCGACGGAGACGTCCGTCGCATCAACCTGCCCCCGATGGAGCACAAACAGGTCCACGCGCTCATCTACGAAATTATGAATGACAAGCAGCGCCGCGACTACGAAGAGTTTCTGGAAACGGATTTTTCGTTTGAGGTGCCCGGTGTGGCGCGCTTTCGGGTCAATGCCTTCAACCAAAATCGAGGCGCCGGCGGCGTGTTCCGTACGATTCCTTCCCGTGTGCTCACGCTCGACGATCTCGGCTTCGGGCAGATTTTTCGCGATGTCGCCATGTACCCACGCGGGTTGGTGCTGGTAACCGGGCCGACCGGATCGGGAAAGAGCACCACGCTGGCAGCCATGATCGATTACATCAACGAGAATCGCTACCAGCACATTCTCACCATTGAGGACCCCATCGAATTCGTCCACGAAAGCAAGAAATGCCTGGTCAACCAACGCGAGGTGCACAAGGACACCCACGGCTTCAACGAGGCACTACGCTCGGCGTTGCGGGAGGACCCAGACATTATCCTCGTCGGCGAGATGCGCGATCTGGAAACCATCCGCCTGGCGCTTACCGCCGCGGAAACCGGACACCTGGTCTTCGGCACCTTGCACACCACCTCCGCTGCCAAAACCATCGACCGGGTGGTGGACGTATTTCCCGCAGCCGAAAAGGCTATGGTCCGATCCATGCTCTCCGAATCCCTACAGGCGGTCATTTCCCAGACGCTACTCAAGCGCGTCGGCGGCGGCCGAATCGCAGCAAACGAAGTCATGATCGGAACCCCGGCCATTCGCAACCTCATTCGCGAAGACAAGGTCGCGCAAATGTATTCCGCCATTCAAACTGGCGCCAATCATGGTATGCAGACCATGGACCAGTGTCTGCGCCGGCTCGTGCAGCAGAAAGTCGTCACCCGGGAGGCAGCGCGCGAGAAAGCCAAAATCCCGGAAGATTTTACCTAAAATTCGGCGGCGGGAGCCCCTGAAAGGGTATCGCGCGCACCAGATCCTCGGCGAGGGAGGAAGACAAGATGGACTTCGATACCCTGCTCAACCTGATGGTGGACAAGAAAGCGTCCGATCTCTTCATTACTCGGGGCGTGCCGCCCAGCCTGAAGATCAACGGCCAGATTCTGCCGGTCGGCAAAGTCCCTCTGGCGCCGAATCAGGCGCTGGCCTTGGTGGAAGGCATCATGGACGAACAACAGCGACAGGAATTCCATCGCAACCACGAACTCAACTTTGCCATTAGCTCCGAGCGGGTGGGCAGCGCCCGTTTCCGGGTCAGTGCCTTCTATCAGCGCAACGACGTGGGCATGGTACTACGGAGAATTGAAACCCAAATCCCAACGGTAGAGGAGCTCTTGTTGCCCTCCACTCTCAATGAGCTGGTGATGGCCAAACGCGGCATCATATTTTTCGTCGGTGCCACCGGGACCGGCAAGTCCACATCGCTAGCCGCCCTGGTCGGACATCGCAATCGCAACAGCCATGGCCATATCATCTCGATCGAGGATCCAATCGAATTTGTCCACCAACACGAGGGCTGCATCGTCACCCAGCGCGAGGTAGGCATCGATACCGATTCTTACGAGGTGGCGCTAAAAAATACGCTGCGACAGGCGCCGGACGTGATCTTGATCGGGGAGATCCGCACTCGGGAAACCATGGAGCACGCCATCACCTTTGCCGAGACCGGGCACCTAGTTCTGACCACCTTGCACGCCAACAATGCCAACCAAGCCCTGGATCGCATTCAACATTTTTTCCCCGCGGAGCGCCATCCGCAGCTATGGATGGATCTGTCCCTGAATTTGCGCGCGATGATTGCCCAACAGCTCATTCCGACCGCCGACGGCAAAGGTCGACGCGCAGCGATCGAAATCCTGATCAACACGCCGTTGGCGTCCGACCTGATCCGCAAGGGCGAGGTACACAAGCTCAAGGAGCTCATGACGCGATCCACCGAATTGGGCATGCAGACCTTCGACCAATCACTTTTCCGACTCTACAACGATGGGGTCATCAACTACGAAGACGCCTTGGCCGCCGCTGATTCGAAAAACGACCTGCGGCTGATGATCAAGTTGCAATCGGAAACCGACGCGGGCTATCTCTCAAATGCCGCGGACGACCTGTTTTTAAAGGAGGACGAAGACGCCGAGCGCACCCGGCTATTTCAGCGCTAAACAACGACCGTTCAGGGTTCCACCGCGACGTCGGGATCAGCCAGCCAGGTTTCCAAGATGAGCACCGCCGCCAAACTATCCACGGGCCGACGGCGGTAATCGGCAGACGGCCCCGCCATAGATTTCGCCGTCCGCGTCGACAACCGCTCATCGACCATCGCTACCGGCAGGGCAGCGCGTGCCCGTAGCCGGCGCGCAAATTTACGGGCGCGCAAGCAAAATTCGCTCTCGGTGCCATCCATATTGAGCGGCAGACCGACCACCAAGCGCGCCGGCTGCCACTCCTCGATCAAATGCAGCACCTGAGGCCACTGGGGCTGACCCTCCCGCGCCTGCAATACTGCAACAGGGCGCGCGCTCAGCGAGAGCGTCTGCCCATAGGCGACACCAACCTGGCGTGTACCGAAATCGAAACCCAAGATTCCGATCGGTCGCTCAAGCGTGTCCGACACTGTCGCTCAGCTTGGCGAGATCGACCCCGATCCGCGCCGCCGCCAACCGGGCGCGCGCCTCGAGCGGCACGTCGAACAACAGATCCGCTTCCGCGGCAACCGTCAACCAAGCGTTGTCGCGCAGCTCCTCTTCCAGCTGCCCGGCACCCCAGCCCGCGTAGCCCAGCGCGACGAGACTACGCTCGGGAGCATCCGCACCGGTAGCCAACGCCTCGATGATGTCCCGGGACGCGGTCAACGCCACCCCTGAAGCGACCTCGAGGGTAGATTGCCATCGGCGTCCAGAGCTTGGGTGCAGGACAAAGCCCCATTCACTGCGTACCGGCCCGCCTGACAGCAGCAACCGATCAGCGACCTCACCATCACTGGGCAGCTGCAGATGAAGGAAGAGCTCGCGCAGGGTAACGTCCAGACAATGGTTGACGCGCAGCCCCATGGCGCCGTCCGGCGTATGCTTACAGAGGTAGATCAAGGCGTCGGCGAATTCCGAACCGCGCAAGCTGGGCATCGCGATCAAGAAATGATGCTCGAGAGAAAGAAAAGAGTCGTTGCGATCAGATGTATCCATGCCCCCAGTATTGAGGCGCACGACGCACAAAACAAGAGCGACCCAGCCAAGGCTACGGCGGTTCGCAGCGCAAACCGCAGGGCGCGAGACCTATCGCACCACAGGAGGCCACCAGCCTAGTTACCGCGCGTCTGCAACCGGTTGCCGGGCGTGAAGTGCCAGGTGCGGATGATCTCCAGCCGATCCCATTCGGCGAGTTCCGCGGGGAAGGGCGCAAAGGGCGAGGCCAAGCGAATGGTGCGTATCGCCGCCTGATCCAGCACGCCATAACCCGAGCTTTCCAGCACCTCCACCCCCTCGACGCTACCATCGGGGAGCAGCCGCACCGCCAGCCGCAAGCTACCAAAAATACGCTGGCGGCGCGCCTCTTCTGGATAGTAGCGATTCCCCACCTGTTCGACCAAACTCTCCCAGTAGTCCAGATAGACGGCCGTCTCTGCCGCCTTGGCATTTACCGAGGTAACGCGCAAGGTCTTCGGGGCTCGGCTGTAATCGCGACGCAGATAATCGAGTTTAGCCCGCAAGCTGGCGATTTCTGCGCTGAGCGGACGCTGCTCCGCGCGCTCCCGCGTCGCTTCCGCAGCGGCTAACGCTGGCGGACTCTGGGCGAGCGGGCGCGGGCCAGCTTCGGCCAGCACTACCGACGGCGGTACCGCCTCGGGCGCTCCGGCGGGCAGCAACGGCTGCTCGACCACCGGATTCGCCTCCGTGAGGCTGAGATCCGTGAAATCCACATCCCGGTCATTACTCAGCTCGACCGGATCGGCGTGGCTGCCGCCGCCCCGTTGGTGGGCTTGAGCCAGGAAGTCGGCTTCCTCTGGCGCCTGTTCAGCGACATTGACGGCGATAGTCACCGCGAGTGCGACAGGCGCCTCGGGGGAGGGCAGCGCCGTGAAACCGATGCCGAAGAGCACCATCAAATGGATCGCAATCGCCAACAACGCGGCAAAACCCAGCCGATCTGGATCTCGATTCGCAAAGGTCTTCGGAAACACTGGCTCGGGAGCGGTCAAGACAGGCGCCGTTCGATAGCGTCCATCAGACGGCCGCCAATGTCGGTGTGCTTTTCACGATCGATCTCACGCGCGCAGGTAGGGCTGGTGACATTGATTTCCGTCAGATAATCTCCGATCACATCTAAGCCGACGAATAACAACCCGCGCGCGCGCAATGATGGCGCCACCTGCTCCACGATCCAACGATCACGCTCCGACAGCGGCCGCACAATGCCACTACCCCCCGCCGCGAGGTTACCGCGCACCTCTCCCACTTCGGGAACGCGAGCCAGACAGTAGGGCACGGCTTCACCATCGACGACGAGAATGCGCTTGTCGCCATCCACGATCTCAGGAATATAGCGCTGCGCCATAATCGTCGTAGCGCCGTGGGCCGTCAGCGTCTCGATGATCACGCTCAGATTGGGCTCCGGATCCCGTGCCCGGAAGATCCCCGTTCCCCCCATGCCGTCGAGTGGCTTGAAGATCACATCACGGTGCTGCCGGTAAAATGCGCGCAGTCGCTGTGGATCCCGACTCACAAGCAGCGGTGGAGTGCACTGCGGAAATAGCGTCGCAAACAGCTTTTCGTTGCAGTCGCGCAAGCTGGCCGAACGATTCACCACCACGACCCCCAATCGTTCGGCTTCCTCCAAGAGATAGGTGCTATAGACGTATTCGCTGTCGAAAGGCGGATCCTTCCGCATCAACACACAATCCAGCGCCGCCAGCGACCTGTCCTCTGGCTCACCCAATTCGAACCAGTCCACCAAGGAATCCCGCACCTGCAGCGGTCTCTGTCGCGCCACAGGCACCGACCCTTCCAGCGCCAAGTCACCCTGTTCCATGTACCAGAGCCGCCACCCTCGCGCCTGCGCAGCCAACAGCAGGACCAACGTGGTGTCTTTTTTGGGATTGATCGCGGCGATCGGGTCCATGATTACGCCCAGATTGATCGTCATAGTTGCAAGCACCTTGGCGCCGGACGCGCCTCCTCACACGAAAAGTGGCGCGAGTTTACGGAATCGCCGCCCTCTTCTGGATAATACCCTGAGCTTGTGTTACATAAGAACCACTTGCACTCGTCGCCTGGCAGGCGCGATAACCACGGTCTTCGCAGGCGCAGCTCGCCCAAATCCACGGTTCAGGCATGGGGTTTCCAAGGTGAAGATCCTGGTGATCGATGACAGCAACACGATCCGCAAGACCGCAGAGACCCTGCTCTCCAGGGCGGGCTATCAAGTGACGACCGCCGTCGACGGCTTCGAGTCTCTTGCCAAGATCGCCGATGACCCGCCGGACCTGATCTTCGTCGACATCATGATGCCGCGGCTCGATGGCTATCAGACCTGTGCCCTGGTCAAAAACAATCACCGATTTTGCCATATTCCCGTGGTGATGCTGTCGAGCAAGGATGGTCTATTCGATAAGGCGCGCGGCCGAATCGTCGGCGCCGACGCCTATTTGACCAAGCCTTTCAGTCGACAAGAACTGATGGACGTAGTGACCCAAGTCACCGCGGTACCACATGCCGAATCTGCAGCCGAGCAGGGGATGCCCGAGGCCTGACCCGCTCAAGGCCGGTCCAAGGTAAACGACACATGCGCAAGATATTGATTGTCGACGATTCCCCCGCTGACACCCGGGAGCTGACCGAGATCCTGGTCCAGCATGGCTACGAGGTAATCCACGCCGGTGATGGCGAAAGTGGGCTGCAGGCGGCCCGTGACGAACAACCCCATCTGGTCTTGATGGATATTGTGATGCCGGGGCTCAATGGCTTTCAGGCCACCCGACAGCTCAGCCGCGGAGCCGGGACCCGTCATATTCCGGTGATCCTCGTATCCAACAAAGACCAGGAAATCGACCGGGTTTGGGGTGCGCGCCAAGGGGCCAAAGGCTATGTGACCAAGCCGGTCCGCGCGGCGGAGCTGCTTACCATCATCCAGCACGTTACCCCCTGACGGCCCCGTGAACGGCGCGACTTCGCCCTCGGACCCCCTACGGCTGCTACGCGACCTGTCCGTCGCCTTTGCCCAAAGCCCGGCCGAGCCGCCAGCGCAGGTTGAAATCGCCCCGGTAGAAACTCTGATCGTATTCCAACTCGCGGGCGCCAGAGCTGCAATCGATCTGGCGTGGCTCGCCGAAATCCTGCCATTGGTGCCGCTGACCCGGATCCCCCAAATCCAGCCTTGGATGCGCGGCATCGCCAATGTCCGTGGCAAACTGTTACCTGTAGCGGACGGTGGTCAATTCCTCGGTCGACCGCAATTGCCCTCAAAGCAACAACGCATTCTGGTAATTTTCTCCGAGGAGTTCTCTGCGGGATTGATCGTAGATCGGGTGGAAGGCCTGCGGCGCTTCCCGCACGACGCTTTTGTCGCGCCTTCGGATCTCGCCGACCATCCATTGCGCCGCTATGCGGCCGGCGGGCTCGAAGAGCCAGGCCGGGGTGTGACACCCCTGTTTTATCCCGCCCTGTTGTTTCAGGATCCGTTATTTCGCGATGTAACTTTGCGCGCGCCCCCAAACCCCTGAGCCACGGAGCCCTCACCAAGCCATGGAAATCCAATCGACCAAAGGGCGCGCGTCTACCGGGCTACCGATGCTGCTGTTGGTGGTTGCACTGATCGCCCTCACCATCGGGCTGGGATACGTTTTCTACAACCTCTATAGAGACGCAGAGTACGATCGGGCCAGCGCGCAGATGGCCGCCGACGTCCAAACGCTGGCAAATGAGTTGTCCCGCGCCGCGCCACTGGCAGCACTTGGCGACCCGGCGGCCCGGGCCGCCATGCTGGAACAGCGCGATCGTATGGGAGCCATCTGGGCCAACATCGACCGAGATCTCGATAGCCAGCTGCCACCTGATCAAGTGGCGGCGTTCGAGCGGCACTGGACAGCAATACAACAACACGTGGAAGTGGTGGCGTCCCGCGGTCAAGAGGCCGAGGGTTTTCAGCGCGCGGTCGCACGGGTGGCGGAAACCCTACCCCCCCTGCAAGCCGCCACGGCAAACCTCGGCAAAACCATGGTCAACGCCAGAGCTTCCGCCGCCGAGGTCGATGCCGCCTACTCCCTTGCCGCCTGGTCCGAGCAGCTCGAATCGGCCGCCGCACAACTCGATACAGAAAATGGTGCGGCGCAAACGACCGCGATGCTCAGCGAACTGGATCAGAAATTCGCGCAAACCCTGAACGGGTTACGAGATGGGGATCCGAGCCTCGACCTCAGTGCGGCGCGCAACCAAGAAGTCCGCTATCAACTCGCCGCTACCGCCGACCGTTACCGAGCCTTCGCCGAGGCCCTCGATCGTGTCCAGAAGCTCACTGACCCCGTCGCCACAGCCCAGGACGCGGCCGCTGCCATCGCCTTGGGCAACAGCGCCTTGAGCACCCAAGCCAAGGCGCTGTCCGACGACATCCGAGCCCTGGGAACCAGCGCAGGAACCGAAGTCCTTCCCGGACTTAGCATCACGGCACTGGCAATTCTCGGTGTCGGCCTGCTGGTCGCCGGGCTGGCCGCACTGGCGCTGATCCTCATCGCCGATAGCCGCCGCCGGCTGCGCAGAACCGCGGCAGCCAACCAAGCCAATCAGGACGCCATCTTACGTCTGCTCGACGAAATCGAAGGGCTCGCCGAAGGCGATCTTACCGCCGAAGCCACGGTCACTCAGGACTTCACGGGGGCGATCGCCGATGCCATCAATTATGCGATCCAACAACTCCGGGAGCTGGTGGCGCGCATCGAGGAAACCTCAGCCGAAGTCTCCACCGCCTCGCATCGGTCCCGCACCACAGCCCTCGAGCTGTCCGATGCCGCAGAAAACCAGGCGCGCGAAATCGCCAACGCCTCAGCGGCCATCAGCGAGATGGCCATCACCATCGACCAGGTATCCGCCAACGCCACCGAATCTGCCGCTGTGGCGGAGCGCTCGGTATCCATCGCCGCCAAAGGCGCCAGTGTGGTCCAAAACACCATCGCCGGCATGGATCGGATTCGGGAACAGATTCAGGAAACCGCCAAACGCATCAAACGCCTCGGTGAAAGCTCACAGGAAATCGGCGACATCGTTTCGCTGATCGGCGATATCGCCGATCAGACCAATGTCCTAGCCCTCAATGCCGCGATCCAGGCCTCGATGGCGGGGGACGCGGGGCGCGGCTTTGCGGTCGTAGCCGACGAAGTGCAGCGACTCGCAGAGCGCTCAGCCAATGCCGCCAAGCAAGTCGCCACTTTGGTAGCGGCCATTCAAGCCGACACGAGCGCGGCCGTAGCCTCCATGGAACAGACTACAGCGGAAGTGGTTGCCGGCGCGGCTCTCAGTCAGGATGCCGGCGTCGCGCTGGGGCAGATCGAGACCGTCTCCACCGATCTCGCCGAACTCATTCAGGACATTTCCACGGCAGCTCGCCATCAATCCAGCACGGCCGGGCATATTTCCAACACCATGAACGTGATCCAGGAAATCACCTCGCACACGCTGGATCAAGCCAACGAGACTGCGGCCTCGATCGGCGAATTGACCGACATGGCCATCGAACTGCGGCAGTCTGTCTCCGGATTCAAGCTGCCAGAGACGCATCGGGTCGAGCGCACCGATAGCCTGCCCGAATCTTCCGCGCCGTCGGCTCCTAGCCCGCCGACATCGGTCAGCAGCGCAGCGCACGAACGAACGACGCCTCAACCTCACATCGCCGCGGTACTTGCCGAAAGTAGCGCGCTGATGAAGGAGCTCGATCACGGTCAACCCCACACCGCAGGCGACGAGGATTGGTTCGCCAAAACCGAGGAGAATCCACGACGCAACCGGGATACGGAACCCCTAAACGCAGGTACTGGTACTGGCTCTCCCCCACCACGGCTCAGCACCGAGCTGGCGGAAATTGACCTCGATGAATTCGATCTCGATCAGGATTATCCCCGCCGATGAACACCGGTTCCCTGCCCCTATCGCTCCAGGCGCCGGATACCACGGAGCGCACTATCGACGGCCGTGCGCCATGGATCATCAGTGCTGACCGACCACCCGAAACGACCATCGAAAGCGGTCAGTTTCAGATCTGGACGGAGCACTTTGAACGGCGCACCGGCGTCATCATTCACGGTCATCGCGAGCCGTTCGTACGCCGCGAGCTAGCGCGGCGACTCAACGAACTCCAGCTCGACTTCGAAACCTACCTGTCGTACCTGCTCGATCCTGCCTTGGGTCAAGGAGAGTGGCGGCATTTACTCGATCACCTGCTGATCAAGGAAACACGGTTCTTCCGTCATCGAGCCTCTCACACCTTTGTCCAGCAAGAGGTCGCGAGACTTGCCGGGGAAGCCCACCGGGATCGCATCGCCATCTGGAGCCTTGGCTGCTCCACGGGCGAGGAGGCCTATTCCCTGGCCACCGACGCCATGGCGGGATTCGCAACAGGTGGTCGCCCCCCAAATTTTGCGGTCATCGGCACTGACATCAGCCGCACGGCACTGCGCGAAGCCCGCGCCGGAATCTACCCCGCACATGCGCTGAATCCGGCCGATCGGAGCCGTTTGGCACCGTTCCTAGCGTCTTCAGGCACCGGTCGTTTCCAGTGGAATCAGGAAATCCGACGGCGCGTCGCCTTTGTCGCAGACAACTTGCTCGACATGCAAGTCGGTTTTTTCCCGGACGGAGTGGACATTATTTTTTGCCAACATTTGCTGGTCTACTTTCGTCGTTGGCGCCGACGTCGGGCGCTCAACTTCCTCGCCAGGCGCCTCAGGCCCGGTGGCGTACTGATCGTCGGACCCGGAGAAGGCAGCGACTGGCAGTCGGCGACACTCTCACGCGTACGGCATCGAGACGTCTGCGCCTATCGCAGACCCGGCGCTGAGGGCCAATGACATGGCCGCGGAATCCGGACCCTGGGGGCTGCAGTGGATAATCGATGAAGTCGCAGCAACGCTGGAGGAGGCCACCGGCGCGCTCGCGGCCTACCTCGCCACGCCTACCGATCGCCAGCAATTGCAGTTCTGCCGCGCTCACCTGCATCAGGTCGCGGGCTCGCTACAGGTGGCCAACAGCGCCGGTGGCATTCTGCTCATCGAAGCGATGCAAAACGTCGTCGATGCTTTATCCGCCGATGCGCTGCCCAACGCAGAACAGGTCGACGAGGTGCTCGCCGCAGCAGCAGCCGCATTGCCCGGCTATCTAGATCACTGCCTCACCGCCCGCAGCGAACAACCCGAGCTATTACTGACCTATCTCAACGACCTGCGCGCCCTTGGTCGGCAACCCCTGGCGACCGAGGGCGGTCTGTTTGCCGCCGACCTTTCGGCTTTCGACACCGCGCCTCTCGCCTTACCTAGCACCCAGGATCGCGACGCACTCGGCGCTTTGTGCCGCAAGCTGCGGCAAATCTATCAACACGCGCTGCTCGCATTACTCAAAGGAGAACAAACGCATCGGCAGCGTGAATTAATGCTCAAGGTCGCCCAGCGCATGGGCGAACTCTTTGCCGATAGCCAGCGCGGACAACTATGGAACCTGTGCCACCACACCCTAGCCCAACTGGGGCACCCAACCAGCGTCGGCCCGGCCCTGCGGCAGCTATTCTGGGAGTTGGATCGTGATCTCCGCGCATGCGAACAGATCGGGCAGCAAGCGCAAGTCCAACCCCAAGTATCCCGCGCACTATTCAAAAATTTACTGTATTACGCGGCCGCGGGCGAAAGCGAGAATGGCCGAGCGCTGCGACACACGTTTGCCCTCGCGAGAGAATTGTTCTCTGACCAGTTGGATCGATTGTGGCCTGCGCAGGGCAGCGCGGTACGCGCCACACTGCGCCGAGAACTGACCGAAGACCTCCATGCACTGCGCCAACTGAGCGAGGATCGCGCGGCTACCGGGGAACGCCTGGAGGCCGCAGCGGCGGCATTGCGTCCGCCCTTACGCCGATTGCGCGACACCTTGACCGTCGCCGAAGTGCCCGGTGCCGCGGTGGCCGCCGAGCGCGCAGCGGCGTTGTTAGCAGCCGATGCAGTTGCCGCCAGTGGCTGGGCGCAATGGGCCGACGCCATCGAAGCGCTCGAATGCCTGGTGGATAACTGGGCCACCGCCGGCGCTGATTCGACTGTGCCGGAAGCACGAGCCGCCGCAGTCGAATCGGCAACGACCGCAGTGATCGATACGGTGCGCAGCCTGATCGATGACATCAAGGAGGCCGTCATCGGTTATGCAGCCGAGCCCGAGGACCGCACCCTGCTGGCGACGGCTGTCCATCGTGCCCGGGAAATTAGCCCCGCCCTACGCATGATTGGCGAGGATCGCCTGAGTGCCGCCCTTGTCAACTGTGGCGATCACCTGGACAGGCTACGACTGTCGTCGGACAAATCGGCCTCAGCCCGCCTCGATACCCTAGCGGACTGTCTGATCGCAGCGGATAGCTACCTGGATTTACGCGTTCAAGGCGACTTACAGACCGGGGAGCGGGTACTTTTACAGGCAGAGCAGCGGGCTGCACGGCTGCGCACCGAAGCGGAAGCGCTAGCCGCGGCCCCTGTCCTATCGCCGCCCCACCCTGAGCACCCCCGAGGAATGGGCGAAGGAGATGCCGTCTTGGGGCCCTACGATGAGGTGGACCGCGAAATCCGCGAGATTTTCGTCGAGGAAGCGCGAGAAGTCCTGGCATTTCTCGACAGTCAGCAGCTCGGCACAGCTGCCGCTGGCCCGCCAGCGGCGCTAGGAGAGATTCGAAGGGGCTTCCATACCCTCAAAGGCAGCGGCCGGATGGTTGGCGCCGCGGCCATCGGCGAGGTCAGTTGGGCAATAGAGCAACTGCTCAATCGGATAATAGATGGCGACCGAGAATGGACGCTCCAGGTGACGGCGCTAGTCGCCGATGCAGGCTCGAGACTCTCGGCGCTGGTCGAGGCTTTTGCTTCCGGAGTCCGCATGGACCTCGGTCCCGAAGACCGCATGCTGATAGACCGAGCGACAAACTTGAACACCGGGGAACCAGTGCGCTCGGCACCGTCGACCCAGGAATTGACCGAGTCCCTGGAGCCCCTGACCGCGGAATTCCATGACGAGGCAAAGGCGCAGATCGGTATTTTGGAAGAGTTTCTCGCCGCGCCGCTGGAAGCGACATCCAGTTCGCAGGCAGAGCAGGTGGCGCGCGCCATCCATACTTTGATCGGGTGCTGCGAACGCCTTGGTTACCCTCCGCTGTCACGTGCACTGCGGCGATTGGAGCTGGTGACCAACCGCTACGCGACGCGAGGAGAATCGCCGCACCCGGATGCACTGCTGGCGGCGACAACAATCATCCAGTGCTGTCGCGAACTGATTTCCGGTAAAGCGACCGCGGTGGATCTGGACGCAATCAGTAACCAGCTTGACCTGGGGCGCGACACTGCCGACGCGGCGATGACACCTGCGGCGGAACGCCTGGCGACATTCATGACCAGGGATCTGAACACGTTACTCGCTGTGTCTGCGTGGCAGTCCGAAGCACCGCAAGATCAGTGGATCGACCAACTGCCCGCGCTGCAGGAGGAGCTAGCCAAGCTCGCCGAGGTTGCCCTGGCGGCCGGACAGGCAGCACTCGGTAGCACCGCGCATCTGTTGGCTGAAAACATCAATTACGCGCTGGCCGTCGACACCGCAGCCCCACCGCCGGATCGAGACACCATCACCCGCGGCATCGAGCAACTACTTGCCATGCTGGATGCGGTGGCGGCCGCACTCCCACCCCCACCGCTGGATTCGCGCCTCGAGGCCCAGCTACGGCATACGCAACAACCGGTCGGCGCTGCCGCCGACGCAACGCCTCCTGCCGCACCGCAGCCGGACACGCCGGAAGTGCCGTACCCTCCCGCCGCCGGAGAAGCTCCGGATCCGGAACTGGTCACTATCTTTCTGGAAGAGGCGGCGGAGCTGAGCGAACAGATCGAGCAGGCGCTGTATCGTTGGCGAGCCGAACAGTCGCCGACACAGCAAATAGAAAACCTCAAACGCGCGTTGCATACGCTCAAGGGCAGCGCGCGCATGGCAGGTTGCACTGCGCTGGGCAGCCTATGCCACGACTTTGAAACGCTGCTGCTCGAGCAGACATCACAAACTACCGAGCCGCAGTTCCTCGACACCTACCTCGCCTATTACGACCAAATCGAACAACTCCGGGAACAGGTCGGCAGCGAAGGGCAAAAGTTGTCAGAGGGCGCACCCGAAGTCCGCCAACCGCAACCCAGCGGGCCGCCACCTGTAATAGAAGAAGCCCAGCAGCCAGCCACGGCTGCCACCGAATCCGACTCGGCACCACAGTTGCCCACTCCAGTGCTTTTGCAACGCTCCGGGATTACACCTCCCTGGCGACGCCACGAGCCGGCATCGGGGGCCAGGCTGTCGGGCGGTGTCAATCAGCTACGGGAAGTGGTGAAAATACCCGCCGCCGTGTTGGACAAGCTAGTCAATCTGGCCGACGAGACCGGCATCAGTCGCAGCCGGATCGAACAACAGCTGCAACAATTTCACTTCCAGCTTGAAGAAATGGAGACCACCGTCGATCGTTTCCACGATCAAGTACGCAGGCTGGGCATGGAAACCGAGGCCCAAATCCTGTTTCGACGCGAACAATTGATTTCCGAAGGGGTGACAGATCAGTTCGACCCACTGGAGATGGATCGATATTCCACCTTGCAACAGCTTTCGCGGGCGCTGGAAGAATCCGCATCGGATCTCCACGATCTCAAAGACACGCTACTGACCAAGGCCCGGGAAACCGAAGCGCTGTTGATCCAGCAAGCCAGAGTTAACCGCGAGCTACAGGAAAACCTGTCACTGACCCGCATGGTGCCTTTTTCCCGCGTGGTCCCTCGACTGCGGCGCATCGTCCGCCAAACCGCCAGCGAGCTCGGCAAACCGGTGGAACTCGCCCTACACAATATCGAGGGCGAGATGGACCGTTCAGTACTCGAGCGCATCGTGCCCTCCCTCGAACACCTGATCCGCAATGCCATAGACCACGGCATTGAGCCTCCCGAACGACGCAGCGCCGTTGGAAAGCCCGCCACCGGGCGGGTAGCCATCACGTTTTCGCGAGAAGCCGGTGACGTTGTCATCCAGCTGGCCGACGATGGCTGTGGCCTAGACCTCGGCGCAATCCGCACCAAAGCGGAAACCCTGGGTCTGCTCCCCCCTGGCGCTCCCATCGGCGAGCAGGATCTCACCCAGCTGATCTTTCATCCCGGCTTTTCCACTTCACGCTCGGTAAGCCAAATCTCAGGACGCGGTATCGGCATGGATGTAGTCGACAGCGAGCTTCGCCAATTGGGCGGCAGCGTCACACCGCTCTCCCGAACCGGGCAAGGGACTGAATTCACCCTTCGGCTGCCGTTTACGGTATCGGTCAATCGCGCTCTACTATTGAAAGCAGGGCGGGAGCGATATGGAACCCTGGTAAATAATGTCTCGGGTGTGGTCCGCCTCGATGCCGAAGACGTCGCGAAACTGACGACAACCGACGAGGGTTATGCCTATCGGGGGGAGCGCTACCGAATCTGTCGGCTCGGCGACCTGATCGGTAGCCTCGAGCCGCGAGTGGAACTGACCCCGGGCAAATCTGCATTGGTCCTGACCAAGGGAACCACCGAGGCCACTGCGGTACTGGTCGACGCCCTTGAGCCCAGTCAGGAGATCGTCGTCAAATCGCTGGGGCCCCAGTTCGCCAAGGTACGCGGGCTGTCCGGAGCCACTGTGCTCGGCGACGGCCAAGTAGTGCCAATCTTGGACCTCAACGCCTTGATCGCCGATCGCGTTGCGCCCTGGTCGGCGCTGCGCCAGAGCGCGCCGGTCCCGCTACCGGCGACGCCGCATGAGGCCAGCGGCCCCACCCTCTTGGTGGTCGACGATTCGGTCACGATGCGCAAGGCAACCGGCAGGTTACTGGAACGCCAAGGCTACAAGGTACTGAGCGCACGCGATGGCGTCGAAGCGATGCAGCTGCTCCAGGAAATTCTTCCGGACCTGATACTGCTCGACGTCGAAATGCCGCGCATGGATGGCTTCGAGGTGACCCGTCAGATAAGGGCGTCAGCCCGGTTGCAAGCTCTGCCCATCATCATGATTACGTCGCGAAGCGGCGAAAAACACCGCAACAAGGCGCTAGAGCTGGGCGTCAACCATTACCTCGGCAAGCCCTATCAGGAAGAGCAGCTGCTGACGGTGATTGCAACCTGCCTACCTTCGACGGAAGTGGAACAGCATGAAAGTGGGCGTGGTTTCTGATGGCGGCGGGGACCGAGCCTCCCTGCGTCGGGCGTTGGAGGAACTCGGACACCTGATCATTTTCGACGCCGATCCGCACGAACTATCCGGACAACACTGCGACGATATCGATCTGCTGATCGCACTCGAGCCTTGTGGAATACCCAAGCAGTTTGCTGGTGACTGCTTTCAGCTGATGATCTCGGCTGACGACTTGAATCCGCCGCGAATTGCCTTCGAGGCATGGAAGCAACACCTGAGACACCGCATCGCACGCGTACGCAGACCGCTCGGGGCTTCAGGCAGCGCATCACGCGCCGAGTATGTTTGGCTGCTGGCCGCTTCAGCCGGCGGCCCCGCCACGGTCACGCGCTTCCTGTCTGCTGTCCCGCGGGCAGCGGGAGTGGCGCTGCTCTACGCACAGCATATCGAGGCTGCCCACCTCGACCAGTTGAGTCGGTGGATCAGCCGGGAAAGCGACTGGCGAGTCCATATCGCCGCGACAACCGATTTTCTGCTGGAAGGTTCATTGACCTTGATTCATCCCCAACGACGCTTCCGCCTACGCCCGGATGGCGAAATGCGGGTGCTCTCCGGAACCTGGCCGAAACCCTATCGGCCCAACATCGACCTGATCGCCGAGAATCTGGCGGCAACCTATCGGGAAAAAGCTGGCATGATCGTCTTCAGCGGGCTGGGAGACGACGGCGCCCTGGGAAGCCAGCATGTCCATGAACAAGGTGGCGAGGTTTGGGTACAGGCGCCATCGAATTGCATCGCCAGCGCGATGCCGGAAGCGGTAATCGGCCAGGGCAGCATCAGCTACGTCGGCGATCTGGATTCCCTGGCGCGCCGGTTTCAGCACCGCCACCGAGACGCTGCGGCCCAGGTGATCGCGGCGGCCGGACTATCATTCTCTCGTTGACGGAGCGCCCAGTGACTGATGCGGAACAAGATCTAGGCCCCCTCGCGACGGTCGAATGTGCATTGCTTCCACTATCCGACCGCAGGCTGCAGCTATTGGTGCCGCTCAATGCCATCGCCGAGGTTGTCGAAACGCTGCCACCGCTCGTGACCGGGGCGACGCAGCCAAACTGGCTATATGGCTGGCTGCCATGGCGGCGGAGAGACATCCCCGTCCTCAACTATGGCGCAATTGGGAGCGATGGACCTGGAGACCCTCCACGGCGGATGGTGGTGGTCAAAGCATTGCGCAGCGCGAGCACGGACAGCTCCTTTTATGGACTCGCCACTCATGGGCTCCCCAAGCCATTGCGTCTGGGGCCCGACAGCGAGCTACGCACCCGAGACATTGCCCCGCCCAAGGGTGCGGCGATGCTCGTGGAAATCGGAGACGAGCCGGCCGTCATACCAGACTTTGCGCTCCTCGAGGAACTGGCCCGGGAAGCCGCCGACCGCAGCCCGGCTAAACCATAGCGGACGGTCGAAGTCCCTGGCGGCACAGTTTCGCCGGCTGCCGCCCGTCACCCCTGTGCTAGACTTCGCTATTACTCACCAGAATCATGTTCATTCTGCTACGGAGGACTCCATGCTCGGTCAGATGATGAGCGACCCGCTGACCATAACCTCGATCATGCAGTATGCGGAGCGGGTATTCGCCGATACCGAGATCGTGTCGGTGACCGCCGACAACCCCCGCCATCGGTATACCTTTGGAGAAGCCTTTCAACGCGCGCGCAAGGTCGGCAACCTGCTTAACGGCCTGGCCCTGCAGCAAGGCGACCGAATCGCCACGCTGGCCTGGAACGACTACCGACACTTCGAGCTTTACTACGGCATCAGTTGCGCGGGCTTTGTGTGCCACACGATCAATCCGCGTTTATTCCCGGAGCAGATCGCCTACATCGTCAACCATGCCGAGGACCAATGGATCTTCACGGATGCGGCCTTCGTACCCCTGCTCGAAAAGCTGGAAGACCAGCTGAAGACCGTCAAAGGCTTCGTGGTCCTTACCAGCCAAGCAGCCATGCCCGCGACCACCCTCAAAAACGTGCATTGCTACGAAGCATTGCTGGCCGAACAGCCTGCGGACTTCGAATGGCCGGAGCTGGACGAGAACACCGCGTGTTCGTTGTGCTATACCTCAGGGACTACCGGCAACCCCAAAGGGGTCCTCTACTCACATCGCAGCACGCTGTTGCACTGTCTGGCCACCGGCCAGCGCGATGTCATCGGCCTGGCAGCGGGAGAAACCGTCATGCCAGTGGTGCCTATGTTCCATGTGAACGCGTGGGGCGTCGTCTATTCCGCGGCCGCCGCAGGCGCCCGGCTCGTCTTTCCCGGACCGAAAATGGGGGACGGAGAAACCCTGGCCGCCTTGATCAACGAGGAAGGCGTAGACTTGGCACTCGGCGTACCGACGGTTTGGCTGGCGTTAGTTAACTATCTTCAGGAGTCTCAGGGCAGTGTGCCTTCGTTGAAGCGCGTAGTGGTCGGCGGAGCCGCCTGCCCCGAAGCCCTGATGCGTGCCATGGAAAAATTCGGGGTGTACATGCACGTCGGTTGGGGCATGACCGAAATGAGCCCACTGGGCACACTGAACACGCTGCTTCCCTGGATGGAAGAACTCCCAGACGAGGAAAAAATGGCCTATCGCCTCAAGGCCGGCCGCCTCATCTACGGCGTACAGATGCGCATTGTGAACGACCAGGGTGCGGAGTTGCCCTGGGACGGAAAGACCTCCGGAAAGCTGCAAGTGCGTGGCCCCTGGGTATGTAGCGGCTATTACCGCGTAGAGCGATCCGACGCCCACCTGCCTGACGGCTGGTTCGATACTGGGGATGTCGCCACCATCGATGCCCACGGCTATATGCAAATTACCGATCGCACCAAAGATGTCATCAAATCGGGCGGCGAGTGGATCAGCTCCATCGATGTCGAGAACGCCGCGATGGGCCATCCCGATGTGCTGGAGGCAGCGGTTATCGGTGTACCTCATCCCAAGTGGACCGAACGCCCGCTGCTGGTCGTGGTGAAACGACCCGGCGCAAATCCTGAGAAAGAGGACATTCTGGGCTTCCTCAAAGGCAAGGTTGCGAACTGGTGGATCCCGGAAGATTGCGTCTTCGTAGAGTTCATCCCGCATACGGCTACAGGCAAGGTCAGCAAAAAGGACCTGCGCGACCAGTTCAGCTCCTACAGCTATTGAATCCTAACCGATCCGAGCCCAGGTGCCCCCCGGCGCCTGGGCAGTGAACCGATAAAGAACGCACCACCGATGATTCCACTACTCAATGATCGCGATATCGCCTTTCAACTCTATGAGGCCCTAGACACTGCGGCCTTGCTGTCGCGCCCCCCCTACGCAGATCACTCACGCGAAATTTTTGACGCCACCTTGGCCACTGCCAAGGCGGTGGCGGAAAAATACTTTGCCGATCACAACGCCAAAGGCGATGCCAACGAGCCCACCCTCGACGGTGACGCCGTGCAACTCATCCCCGAAACCCGGGCCGCCTGGAACGCCTTCGCAGAGGCAGGCTTCCTGGCCGCCCATGAGTCGGTAGAAGAGGGCGGCGCGCAGCTGCCAGAGGTCATCTTTCGTGTGGTGATGGCCTATATCAATGCCGCGAACGTCAGCACATCCGCTTATCCATTCATTACGATTGGTGTCATCAATCTACTCCGCGCATTCGGTTCTGCCGACCAAAAAGCCCGCTATCTACCATTACTGATGTCCGGGCGCGCCAATGGCACCATGGCCTTGACCGAGCCCGGCCAGGGCTCTGCATTGGGCGACATCAAGGTTACTGCCGAACCGGCCGAAGACGGCAGCTATCGGCTGTTCGGACAAAAGATGTTCATCAGCTGCGCAGACCACAACATCACCGACAACGTGATTCACATGGTACTCGCCAAGATTCGTGGCGCGCCGGCGGGGGTGAAAGGGATCTCCCTATTCATCGTGCCCAAATATCTCGTCAACCAGGACGGGACCCCCGGCGCCCGCAACGACGTGGTGGTGGCCGGGCTGAATCATAAGATGGGCTATCGCAACGCCACCAATACCGCTCTCAATTTCGGGGAGCGCGAGGGCGCGATAGGGTACTTGGTGGGCGAGCCGCATCAGGGACTCGGATACATGTTTCAGATGATGAACGAAGCGCGTATCGGTATCGGTCTGGGAGCAGCGGCGATCGCCTATCAGGGCTACAATTTGTCGCTCGATTACGCCCGCAACCGGCCCCAAGGCCGACTGCCTTCCTCAAGCGATCCAACATCAGCCCAAGTCCTGTTGGTAGAGCACGCAGACGTACGCCGCATGCTACTGGCGCAAAAAGCCTATGCAGAAGGAGGCCTGTTCATGGGCCTCTTCGCCAGCAGCCTGTTTGAAGATCAACACACCGCTCCAGATCCCGAGCAGCGGGAACAGGCAGCGCTGTTACTCGATTTGATCACTCCTATCGTCAAATCCTGGCCATCGAAGTACGGCTGTATCGGCAACGATCACGCCATTCAAATTCTGGGCGGTGCCGGGTATATGCGTGAATATGGCGCCGAACAACTGTATCGCGATCAACGATTGAACCCCATCCATGAAGGTGCGGAGGCCATTCATGGCCTCGACCTGTTGGGTCGCAAGGTACAAATGCGGGGCGGGGCGGGCCATCGAGCCTTGCTCGAAGCCGCGCGCCAGGACGCCGCTGCCGCCGGGCCGCGTTGCGCGCCGTTTGCACAACGGCTGTCGGAGGCGCTGCTGTTACTCGACGCTACGACCACAGCCCTGCGGGCGCGACTCGCCGAGGATATCGACCTGGGTCTGGCCAACGCCACCCTATACCTCGATTTTTACGGTAGGGTGCTGGCGGCGTGGCTATGGCTCAAGCAGGCGATGGCCGCCGAAGCAGGCCTCGCCCGAGACCCACATCCGGACGATGAAGCGTTCTATCTGGGCAAGCTGCAAACTGCGCGCTATTACGTTGAATGGGAACTGCCTCAGATTCACTGGCAGGCAGAGCTGCTGCGTACCGCCAATCCGACACCTTTCGAAATGCAAGATGCCTGGTTTTGATCCGCCCTGATTTTCTTTCTGGATTAGCGTCTCAACCGCTCGGAGTCGACCGCAAAATCTGCCAAAAAGCGGCGTTCGAAGAGCTCGGCCGGCAAGGGCTCACTGATCAGAAACCCCTGGATCATTTCACAGCCCAAGGAATCGATCACCGTCTTCTGGGATTCGGTCTCCACACCTTCGGCAACGGTGTGGAGACCCAAGCTGCGCGCCAGTGCAATGATTCCAGTAATGACTGGAATGTCTCGCCGATTTCCGGTTTCCTCCAGATCCTTGATAAAAGCGCGATCGATCTTCAACACGTCGACCGGCAGGTTCTTGAGGTAGAACAATGAGGAATACCCACTACCGAAATCATCAATCGACAAGCTAAAGCCTGCATTTTTCAACTCTAGCAGCTCGTCACGGCTCCGTTCCGGATCTTCCATCAACAAGCTCTCGGTAATCTCCAGCTCCAACAGCCGAGGCGGCACGCCATATTTGCGTGTGAGATCGGTCACCCGACCGAACAGCCGCCCCGGCGTAGCAAAGTCTCGCCCGGAGAGATTGACCGCGATCTTCACAGGATATCCTCGATCCAGCCAACCGCGGATCAGAAGGCACGCTTTCTCCAAAACAACGTCCGTCAACTCGGTGATCAGCCCAGTTTCTTCCGCCAGAGGGACAAAATTGCCCGGCGTCAGTATGTGCCCGTCTTCGCGAGGCCATCGGACCAGGGCTTCCGCCGCCACGGCGCGCCCTTCACGTAAATCATATTGCGGCTGGAGATACAGCACGAAGTGGTCGTTGTCCAACGCATGCCGCAACTCCTGCTGTAGTTGAAGCTTGCGTGACACCGCATCTTCCATCCCGTGTGTATAGAAACAGAACCGATTCTTCGTCTCCTTCGCCTTAAACATGGCTAAATCGGCGTGTTTCAGCAAAGCACTGACATCCGTGCCATGGCTGGGATAAATGGAGATGCCAATGCTGGTGGACACCAACATGCGCTTCTGAATAAACACGAAAGGTTCGTTGAGCGCCTCCAGAATATTGCGGGCAATGTTGGCGACGATTTCCTCGGTCTCGACGCGACGCAAAATCACAGTAAATTCATCACCACCCAAGCGCGCAATAAAGTCGCTCCGCCGTACGCAACGGCGAAGCCGATCAGCTACCGCCTTGAGCAACAGGTCCCCTACCTGGTGACCGAGGCTATCGTTCACATTCTTGAAATTGTCGAGATCCAAGAATAGTACCGCGATGCGCTCGTCGTTGAGGCTCGCCTGGTTGATCGCAAATCCCAGCTCCTGACTGAGCCTAGCGCGATTCGGCAATCCGGTGAGAGAGTCGGCAAACGCTAGCGTGCGCGCTCGCACTTCGGCGCGATTGGCTCTGATTAAACGCCCGACCCGTTCTTTGAGGACTGTGAAGTGAATTGGCTTCGTCAGATAATCCGTAGCACCACAACGAAACGCGCGAACAATCGCGTCCTCATCATCCAAGGAGGTGATCACCAGAATGGGTAGATCGCCGCCACCCGGGAGTTGACGGATGCGCTGGCAAGCATCGAAACCATTGACCTCCGGCATCATGGCGTCGATGAGGATGATGTCTGGCATAGCGCGCTCACACAGCGCAATGGCCTGGGAGCCGTCGGCAGCCTCTAGAATCTCGAACTCGTCCCCCTCAAAGGTGCCACGGAGCGCCAAGCGTAGGGTCCGATCATCATCGGCTATCAACAGTTGATGTTTTTGTTGCCCGCCAGCCTGGCAGCCGCCCTCGGAAAGTTGATAGCGTTCGAGCTCCTTTCGCAATTCCCCAAAGCGATCGATGCACGCGGTCACCAGTGCTTCCCCATCGCTGAGATCGGCGGTTTTTCCGCATTTCTCCAAAGCCGATACGACCGCTAGGAAAGGCGCCGCCCCGAAGTTGCTCGCACTACCCTTCAGCGCATGGGCGATTTCGTACATTCGTCGCGCATCGTTCTCCAATAGCGCCGATTTGAGCGAATCCAAATAGACCGGGGTGTCCTCTAGAAAGGATTCCACCATCCGGTAGGTCACATCGCCCACACTATCGTGGAGCTCTTGCATGGCCGCTGCACTATAGGTGCCTTCGCCTGCACCGTCGGCGGCAGGGATTTCCGGAACGCTTGGGGAGTCCGTCGGAGCCCAATGAGACACGAGAGTGCTCAAGGCGTCGAGGCGCACTGGTTTATGTAGAAAGTCCGTAAACCCGGCTTCCCGGGCGCGCCGTTGCTCCTTTTCCCCGGTCGCTGCGGTCATGGCAATAATCGGAATGCGGTGGTCGGTTTCGAGTGCGCGGATACGCCGGGTCGCCTCATAGCCATCCATGACCGGCATGTTGCAGTCCATTAAAATCAGGTCATAGGACTCTCTGGTCGCCATGGCGAGCGCCTGCTCTCCGTGCTCGGCGAGATCGGCATGAATGCCCAATCGAGAAAGCATTTCCGACGCCACCTGTTGGTTAACCGCATTATCCTCCACCAGTAAAACCTTGAGCGTGGCATGGGCCTCGAGTCTCCGCACCGACGGTGCCAATGTTGTTGGGTTCACCTCATTGGCGGCCAGATTTGTCGCAAGGCTGGCCAAGGGGGCAAACAACGGCGGTTTTTCTAAGACGCGCACCTTCCCCGCCGCTACTTTCAATTTGCTAAAAGGGTTGAGCAAGACACAAATTTGCGCGCGCCCCATCGCAGCAAGATCATCAAATTCGTCACGGTGGCTGAAATAAATCGCATCATCGACAATGGCGATCGGCATCAGACCACTGCTCCGAACTTCGTTTAT
Organism: Porticoccaceae bacterium; assembly: GCA_041594335.1. Lineage (GTDB taxonomy): Bacteria > Pseudomonadota > Gammaproteobacteria > Pseudomonadales > Porticoccaceae > JAGPUQ01. The sequence goes on along the minus strand of JBFHML010000017.1, from coordinate 5,510 downwards.
CAGACGCTGCGCTGACCGCGAATCTTGGGTGTGTACGCATCCGATTTGCTGCCTTCTGAGGGTATCGGCAACGAAGCTGTACAGCCGCGTGCTGTTCAAGACACACACCGCCTGAGTCCGCAGGGCCTTTTCTCGCTGGCGCGGAGCTGGCAAGGCTCGTCCTTGACTCGGCGCCGCGAAGGTCACCTCGAACCAAAAGACACTTCCCTTTCCAACCGCGGTATCGAGCCCCAAGGATCCGTCCATGATCTCCACCAGCTGCCGGCAGATAGTCAGGCCCAGACCCGTGCCTTGATACCGTTTGCTCGATGACGCATCGGCCTGGGTAAAGGGCTCAAAGATGCGTCCACGCTGCTCAGCATCGATCCCAATCCCCGTGTCGGACACTTCAAACCTCAGCCGTGCATCATCGTCACTGCACAGGCTCACCTCCAAAAAGACTTCACCCACTTCAGTGAATTTCACCGCGTTGCCCAGCAGGTTGATCAGCACTTGCTTGAGCTTGGCGGCGTCTAGGCTGAGTACCGCCGGGACCTCTGGCGCCATCGAATAACCAATGTCGACGCCTTTCGACAAAGCCTGCGTACCGATCAGATTGACCACTTCCTCGAGCAGATCGCGAAAGATGACCTCTTCCGCGCTAGTCGTGATCACACCGCTGTCGTTCTTGGAGAAATCCAGAATGTTGTCGATCAGGATCAGCAAGCCCTCTGCGGATTTGCGTGCCAGATCGACGTACTCAACCTGGCGCGCACCGAGCTTGGTATCGCGCAGGAGATCGAGCAACCCCAACACGCCATTCATCGGCGTGCGCAGTTCATGGGTCACATTGGCGGCAAATTCCCCCTTCAAGCGCGCCGACTCCACAGCGGCGTCCCGTGCGCGTTGCAGCTCCCGCTCCCGACTCTCCAGCTTGTTCATCATGGCATTGAACGCTTGCTGCATCTCGAGGATATCGGCCTGACCTCCCAGCAAGTCCGCGCGCGCCGCCAAGTCACCATGCTCAGCTTGCCCCATCACCTGAGCCAGGTTCTCCAATGGCTGGGTAATACGTCTCGACATTTGAATCAGAAACCACAGCAACAAGACCGCGGCCAAACTGGAAGTACCCAAAATCCCTAACAGAATGCGTTGGGCGAGTTCATGTTGGGTGCGCTTGTGCAGCGCCACCGTAACCTGCCCAATCCGTTCGCGTTCCTGGGTTTGACCGCGCTCGCTGCCCAGGCCCCATTCCTCCGCCTGCTCTGCGACCACATCCAATCGAAAGAGCCAGCTGTCGGGCGTCTCGGCCTCGAAGTATCCAGCCGGCGTCAGGATTGCGGAATCCGGAAATGTCGGCCCGGACTCCTCACGGTACAGCAAAGCCCCAGAATCGGCCGCGATCTCGAGCACCTGTATATCGGGGAAACCAGACACCGATTGCGCCGCGTCCGCAGCGGCTTCGGTACTTTCGTAGAGCATGGCGAGCTTCGCGTTCTGCCCCAAGGTCTGGGTAATACTCAATCCCTGGCGACGCATCTCCTGCTCGACGAGATTACTCGCAAATCGACTGGCCGCGATTGATCCAATGACCGTGACCAGCAAGGCGCCGACCACGAACAATAGCACCAGCTGTTGCCGGAATCGGAGATGGCGCAGGCGCAGCATCGATCGCGGCCTAGAGCGTGAGATCCACGCCCTGCCGTGCCTCAGGCGCGATATCCAGGCCGAGATGCCTGCTGGTGCGTTCGTTTAGCACAATTTTCATCTCCCGGAGATAGCTGATGCGGGGCGCCTCGGCATTGCATTGCTGCAGGCACTCCTTGATCAACCCGCCGATCTGGCGGCCCGCTGCTTCATTATCTGGATAGAGTGCGAATAAAGCACCGCGACCCGCATGGGAGGGATTGGAAGAAAAAACAGGCAGCTGACGACGCCACGCGACGTCCAGGATATAGGACAGCAAGGCCGGCTCCAAAAGCTTGCCCCCCTGGAGAAGCCATATTGCATCTGCCGGTGACGCTTCACCCAATAGCCTTCGATAGCAGTCCGCTGCGGACTTCAACGTCTCGGCATCGCAAACGTCGAGCTGAACTCCCGCGTTGGTCACGACTTCTCGTACTTCATCGATATAGTCATCAATGTCTGGCGCAGCGACCAATTTGATCCGCTCGACGCCCGGCTTAAAACGTTGCAGCTGCTTCAGCAATAGCGGAGGATCTGGGTAATAGGCCAATCGGCGATGCACCGCAAAAGGCATTTCGGCGGTTGCCGTGCTAATTACCGGCACCGACAGCTGCAACTCACTTAGCGTCCTTGCCGCACTGTTGCCTAACGCCACCGCGATCTGCGGAGCACTGCCAACGAGTAGCTCTAGGGCAAGCCGCTGTCCTGGCTGCACCAACACAATTCGGCTCTCGCCTCGATACACCTGTTCGATACCGGCAAGCGTATCCCGGTAAATCCGGCCGTAGGGTTCACGCACCGACGGATAGAGGATCAACACCGGCTGGGCGACCACTTCAGCAGCGACCAGCAGCACAATCCCAATGAGAGCAAGGCGAGAGGAACATTTCACGTCGACGGTACCGGCTTCCCTACTGGTTTATGGCGCATCAATGAGCGGAGGGCGTAAAACGTACTTCCAGAAAAGCGGCCCTGCCTGCCAACGGCAGATCCCGAGGAATCAACGGGATCGGATCCCCATCCAGGCTCGGCTCGCGCGCATTTTCGTCAAACAGATTCTTCACCAACAATGCGATTTCGAACCTGGGCGCCCAATGGCGGTTGCGCACCGTTAGATCTGTAATGAAATAATCATCTATTTCGCTGCGCGGATCGCCAAACACGCGATTCCGATCCGTGACCCAATTGGTCTGCACATCGAGCGTCCAGCCAGGCGAGACGTCCCAATCGACACGTAAATAACTTTGGTGCTCGGGCGCGTTGCCGGCATCTTCTCCCGTAAGCTTATCCTCAGATTTCTGGATGGCGAGGTTGCCGGAGAGCTGTAGAGACTCCGTCGCGTCCCAGGAAACTGCGAACTCCGCGCCATGGCCGGTCTGCTCACCCGCATTCTGAGCGGTGCGGGTGCCGGCTCCCGGATCCGGCACAAACTGGATGACATCGTCCCATCGATAGTGGAACAAATTAAAATCCAACGTCAAATCAAACGACGGCTGGTAGTTGACTGCAAGCTCGTAGCTCTTCAATTGTTCGGGCCGTAGCGACGGGTTGCCCAAGAACGCGGGGTTCGACTGTACCCGCGTCTCCGAAAACGACGGAGCCCGGAATGCCTCCCCGTAGAGCGCCTTGAAGGTCAGGTTGCGACGGGCCGACCACACCAGCGCTAGTCGCGGATTGGTGGTATCCCCAAAGTCCGAAAAGTGGTCGTAACGCACACCGGCGGTCAACTCCCAGTCGCGCGCAAAGTGCCAAATGTCCTGCAGAAAAAAATGAGTATTTTCCCGACGCCCCTCAGGCAAAAACACCAAGGGCGTATCCGCGACATCCACCAGCGGACTCCCCGGAAGGATCGGCAACCCAGTGTCGGGATGAATCCCAAAGTTCTTTTCTTCCTCTGTCCTGTAGACCTCGCCGTAATGGTAACCGGCACCCAGTGACACCTGGTGATCACGAAATCCTTGATAAAGCGTAGTGGCGTTGAAACGGTAATGACGTTCGTAGACTTCTGGATTACCAATAATGCCATCAGGAAAGGGAGGAAAAATCGGCTCGCCCATTGGCGTAACGAATGGCCCACGAGAGCCCCGAGGAAACAGGTGGAGATCACTGTCGACCTCCTGGCTTGTATAGAGTGTACTAGCCTGCAATTTCAAGCCAAGCCGGTCAATCAGCGCCGGATTATCGTAGGTCAGATCGGCATTGAAACGATCACTTCCAACCGCGCCTTCGGGATCCAAAGCCTGAGTCACACCAACACCAACACCGGCATCATTTCTGATCTGTGCGCCACCACGGAAGGTCAAATGACGGTAGCCCACCTCCATTCTTGCGTCCACATTCTCCCGATGCAGACTAACAGGTCCCGGAGCAAGCGAAGCACTAGTCCCAGAAACGAAGTCGAAAAAACTTTGCCCGTCTCTGGCTATCCGCTCACGCTGCCCATCTGTTCCGTAAACCTCAATCACCGCGCCGTAGTTGAGCTCACCTAGACTACCGCCGTACTGCAACCAACCTGCTTGAGTATCAAAGCTGCCGGCTCTCACTCCGACAGCCAATTCACCAATCTCCTCCGGAGACTTGGTAATGATATTGATCACCCCTGCGAAGGCATCGGCGCCATAGACCGCCGAACCCGGTCCGCGCACCACCTCGACCCTGGATATGGCTTCTACGGGCATACCACCCCAGGCCAAGTTTCGGTCGCCGAAATATAAATTGGTCAGTGGGACACCATTCACCAGCATCAGCACCTGGGGATTTACATCCGAATACATTCCTCTAAACGTGTAGATTGGGTTATATCCGAGAGCGCTTCTTGCCACGTGCAGGCCTGGAACGGTTTCCAGAACCTCGTCAATATCGGTAGCTCCCATGGCACGGATTTCTTCCGCGGTAATTATGGACGCGACGGCGGGGGCCTTGGATACGGGCTGGGCTACACCGGTAGCAATACGCACAAAATCTTCGCCACCATAGAGTTCGGCCAATTCTTCTTCAGGGGATGGTTGCGCTAGCGCAACTGCCGGAAACAATGCCAGCAGCATCAACAATATCAAGCTGTTATAGTTGTCTTTCATGCCGCACCCCACGCACGTGTGGAAGCTCCTCGGTAGTCCACCCTGTCCGTTCGAAGGGGAAAAAAGCATCCCTCAGGTTTATCTCTTGTATCGATGTGGCAAGGAAACATACCCGCAACAAATGCCAAGGTAGCCAAATCATATAGCTCTTCGGTGGAAAGCCCTTGGTCTGCAAGAATTGCCGCTGCGAGAGCAGCAACATTAATTTGGTACTTATATCTAGAGTTCTTTAGCAAATCATGAATTTTAAACGCCAGCTGAACGTAAACCCCGTCAGCAGCGCCCAAGCTCTTCGCGAACTTTAAAAGAGGTTGAATGCGCTCGTCATCGCTGACGAGCGGCCGACCAAATCCGGCAACCACGCGATAATCTCGCAATTCTTGTTTTAGAATTTCCCAAAGAGGAATTCCTTCATTGATCTTTCGATCTGATCGGTAAAAAAAATCCATGGCTCCTTTGATAGGACGAAGTCCGTAAACCGTCGCCTCTGTCACTGCTATTGCTGACGCAACAGCCAAGACCCCTGTGGATCGAGCTGTTCCGGCTAAGGCTGCCACCCGGTTATTCCATAGACGGGGTTCAGGATAGCTGCAACTGATCGCCCAAATACCCTCGATAAGCCGCGCGAGAGAAGGCGACTCTTTTCCCGTAACGCCATAGACAAGCAGCTCCATCCAAGGCCGATGACCTAGATCATTGAGCAAATCCTTGCCCCGGAGCACCACTCGCTCTCCCGGGAACCAAGCGCCCATCGCGGTAGTCCAGTTG
>JBFHML010000016.1:0-46199 GCA_041594335.1 Porticoccaceae bacterium | reverse complement strand
CCGTAGGCCGGATCGCAACGACCTGCCCCGCGAGGGTCAACGCACGCGGTCAGTGAAGTTGGGCAGCACCTTCTCGGTGAGCAGCTCGAAGTGGCGCATCATCTTGTTTTGGGGAATCAGACCGTTATAGGTAAACAACCAGAAGTAATCGCAAGGCAGATCCTCAAACAGCTTTTCCAACTTGCGATTGACCGTATCCGGGCTACCACAAATCACCAGACCGCGTTCCTCGATGGTCTCGAAGTTATTGGGCACGGAGAACGGGTTCTCACCTTGGCGCGCAACCGCGGCATTGAAACCGAAGGGCTGGAAGAAGTTACACCAGACATAAGCTCCGGCGCGGCTGGCGATTGCACGCGCTTCCTCGTCGGTGTCGGCGACGACGATCTCGCGCGTCATCCCCATGCGATACGGCTTACTGGCCTTTTCCGCCGCGTCCTTCGCCGCACGAATGTGCTGTTGCGCCGTGGGCACGTCGGTAATGATGGTAATCGGCGTCACCTCATTCTCCACCGCCCAGACGATCGAACGCTCAGAAACGCTGAACGGCTGAAACAGATCGGGGATCCGCTTGTTGTAGGTCGCGGGCACGATACCGACTTCGGTCAGATACCCCTTGTCATCGACGCCCTGACCGTACTTCCGGGTAACATCGTGTGTGGCCCAAAAAGTGTTCGCCGGCGGGATCTCCCAGTACTTGCTTTTGTGGGAGAAAGTGTCGTTACCCCAGGCCTTGAGAATAATATCGAAGTGATCTTCGTACAGCTCGCGCTTCAGCTGATCATAGGCTTCCGCGCCCAGTTCCGGCTCACGCCCCATGCCGTCGATCTGTTGACCCAAGGTAGCGACCCAACGTGGCTGATAGCCGCGTGCGAAACCTGCAAAGGCTCGTCCCCGAGTCATCTGGTCGACCATGGCAATGTCTTCGGCGAGGCGCACCGGATTGTGGGCAGGCAAGACGTTACCCAGCTGCCCAACCCTGAGGTTCTTGGTCTGCATGCCGATGTAGAGATCGAGCAGGATGGGGTTGGTGGAGACCTCCTCGCCCTCGATATGGAAGTGGTGCTCGGTGGTACCCATCCCGTAGTAGCCGTGTTCATCCATGTATCTGGCCTGCTCGGACAACTCCTTGAGCATCTGCTGGTACAGGTCGGTACGCTTGCCCGCCATACCTTTTTCGATTTCCTCGATGCTCCCGATTACCGGCAGATAAAAAGCACCTATTTCCATCGTTGACCTCATTACTCGGTTGGAATGATAAGCCCGCGCACCGATCTCCCGGCGAGGACTGCCCACCGGCCCGGCATGCTGCCATCAACACCGGCTCGCAGCGTCCTGAGCCGCTCTTGTGCGGTTCGAACCCTAGCTCATGTTAGCCGCTGAATGCGGGCTTTTTATCGGGCCCGGGGCGAGAGCCGGTCGCGGCATCCAAACCCCAAGGGCGAATGCTGACCGCCGGGTCGCGCCGGCTTTTAGAGTACAGCTAACGGCGCATTGTACCGGATTCGCGGAACCACCATTCTACCCAGTGGTCGGACCCTCTCCGTGGCTGCCGGCAACTGGGTCCGCGACACCACGAAAAAGGCCCCGCAAAGCGGGGCCTGGGGGTTGTGCCACAACCTGCCCGCGCGGCCGGCTACTCGCTGCGCGGACGGAAGAAGGGCAGCTGCCCACCCCCCTTCAGGGGCTCGAAAACCACCTCCATCGGCATCCCGATGCGCAGATCTTGGTAATCGAGATCGCGAAGCCCGGCGGTCATTCGGACGCCCTCTTCCATCTCCACCACCAAAACTGCGTAGGGGAAGACGCTCTCAAACTCGGGCGACATAGGCATGTGACAGACCGTCCAAGAATAGACAGTGCCGCGGCCATGGGACTCGCGCCAGCCCCATCGATCAGAGCCACAGTTGGCGCACATGAAGCGCGGAATGTGGCGCCACGTCTCGCAGTCTAAACAGCATTGGAAGGCCAGCACGCCCTTGGCGCAATGCTCCCAGAACTGTTCGTCGAGATAGTGGCTGGGCTGGGGCGCCGGATTGGGAATGAATTCGCTCATCTTCACCTCCTCAGAATCGCCAGACTGCCATCGCCGAAATCACCCCAACCAGTGACCACGCCAAGCTCCGCGTCGGGAACCTGAACCTCTCCGGCCTGGCCCCGCAATTGCCGGGTAGCCTCTACCACGTGATTGAGGCCCCACACATGCGCCTGAGAAAGCAAGCCACCATGGGTATTCAGTGGGTAGCGACCACCGACCTCGATATTGCCGTTCTTGACGAACTCCTCGACGGCACCGCGCTCGCACATCCCCAGCGCCTCGAGCTGCAACAACACCACATAGGTGAAGCAGTCATAAACCTGCAGGAAATCGAGATCGGTGGGCTTGATGCCGGCCATGGCGAAAGCCTTGGGGGCCGAGTTGTTGAGCCCGATATGAAACATGTCGGGGCGGTTGGCAATGTCGTCAGCCGGATAGGGATGCCCTTCCGCGGCCGCCATGATATAGACCGGCTTGTGTTTGAGGTCGGGCGCACGATCAGCTGCCGTGACCACCACGGCGCAGGCACCATCGGTCTCCAGACAACAGTCAAAGAGTCGAAATGGTTCGGAAATCATGCGCGAATTCCGGTAGGCCTCCAGGTCCATCGGCTGCCCGCGCGTCAAGGCGCGGTCGTTGAACTGCGCATGCTTGCGGCACGCCATGGCCACCGCCGCAGTTGCCTCTTCGCTGATGCCGTAGGTCTGCCGATGCCGCATCGCGATCCAAGCGTACATCTGTACCGGAGAAGCGGCACCATAGGGCGCATAGTAATTGGTGAGGGTGCGCTCCAGCGCGGGCAGCGAAATCGCCTCCCGATGCTTGATGCCCGGTTTCGGGCGCAACGCGGAATAACCATTCCAACCGACCATCACCACTACGTTCTTGGCAATCCCGGCGGCGATCGCCAGGGCTGCGCTCTGCAGGGCAGTGACCGGGCTCGCGCCCCCCATATTGATGCCAACGGCATAGCGGATGTCGCGAATACCGAGATTGGCCGCCACTTCTTCCGCAGTAATCAACACCGGCGGCAACACGATGCCATCGATGTCCTGTGGTTTGAGTCCGGAATCGGCGATCGCGGCCCGAGTCGCTTCGAGCATCGCTTCGGCCGACGGCCGATCAGCACCGCGCACATACTCGGTTTCGCCGATGCCTACGATGGCCGCTTTATCGCGGATATCGATGTGCTGTGAGGTAGTCATAGGCACTCCTGAATGAGCGGTCCAGGGCCGGCCGGCAGTAATCCCGACACCCCCGGTCACCCGCTGTGGAATCGCTAGTTTGGCGGCGGGCCATATGACCACATGCCCCGAGATACGTCAACGTCTTGCGCTGACCGGACGCTCACCACCACGACCTGGCGCCGTAACCGAGAAGGGGTCGGACCTATGGCCCGACCCCTCGCGGTTCCCGGAGCGAAATTACTGAAGAACGAAGCCTTCGTAATCCTTGGCCGCTACCTCATCACACTTCTCGCGGTAGGCCGGGCCGCCACCTGCATAGAGCAGGAACGTCCGCTTCTTGCCCGGGGTATTGGCACCCATGAACCAGGAATCGGCCTTGGTGAATAGCGAGCCCTCGACGGTTTCATAAACATGGTCGGTCCAGACCTGCTCCGCCTCGGGCGTCGTTTCGATACGGGTATAGCCCTTCTCCTGCATGTACTTGATGCAGTCGCTGACCCATTCCACGTTCTGCTCGATGCAGCGCGGAATGTTGCAGAAGGTGGCGCCGTTGTGCGGACCCACGAGCATAAACATGTTCGGAAATCCGGCAACTTGGATGCCGAGATAGGTATGAGGCCCATCAGTCCACTGTTCGGCCAGGTTCTGCCCGTCTTTACCGCGAATATCCACCCGCTTGAAGGCACCGGTGACGGCATCAAACCCGGTGGCATAGATGATGATGTCGACCTCGTACTCTCGGTCCGTCGTCTGAACACCCTTCGGCGTGATGCGCTCGATAGGGGTTGAACGCAGATCGACCAGATTCACGTTCTCCTGGTTGTAGACCTCGTAGTAATTGGTCTCCATGGGCACGCGCTTCATACCAAAGCCGTGGTCCTTGGGAATCAGGATGTCCGCGACCTTGGGATCCTTGACCCGCTCGCGAATCTTGCGCGCGATGAAGTCGGAGATAATCTCGTTAGCCTTCTCATCGGACATGATGTCGTGGAAGTTGCCGAGCCAGATGCCGAATCCAGGCGAATCGTACAGCTCCTCAAAAATTCGCTCCCGCTCTTCGGGAGACACGTCGAACAGGGAGCGCATGTCGAACTGGTGTACGAATCCGCCAAAGGACTCCTTACACTTCTGGAAAATCTCGGGATACTTGGCCTTGAGCGCTTCCTGCTCATCATCCGAGATCTTGGAGTTCTTGAGCGGCGCGCACCAGTTGGCATCCAGCTGAAATACTGTCAGCTCACCTGCAACCTTGGCGACCTCCTGGATCACCTGGACCCCGGTGGCGCCAGTACCGATAACGCCGACGCGCTTGCCCTTCAGGTCCACCCCTTCCTTCGGCCACCGCGCGGTATGCCAGGATTGCCCCTGGAAGCTATCGATGCCTTCGATACGGGGCATCTGATACGCAGATAGCGGCCCCATTGCGGTGACGAGGAACCGTGCGCTCGCCTTTTCGCCGCTTTCCAGCTCGATATTCCACAGGTTCTCGTCTTGCTGATAATGCGCGGAGACCACCTTGGCATTGAACTGGATGTCCTTGCGCAGATCCAGCTTGTCGGCCACAAAGTTCAGGTAACGCTCATTTTCCGGCTGCCCGGAGAAATGTTCACTCCAATTCCACTCCTTGAGGATCTCCTCGGAGAAAGAATAGGCGTAGCTGTAGCTCTCGGAGTCGAAGCGGGCACCCGGATAACGGTTCCAGTACCAAGTGCCACCGACGCCATCGCCGGTTTCATAGACACGCACCTTGAGGCCAAGCTCACGCAGGCGGTGCAGCTGATACATGCCGGAAATCCCGGCACCGATGACGATCGCGTCGAACTGCTGGTTGGACATTTTCAGATTGCCTCCTAAAACCAAATTTCATGGCCCCCGCGCCGCGAGGGCTTCTGGGTTCATCAACCCTTGAGGGGTGGCCGCATTGCCGTCCGAATCTCAGGATTCGGAGCGATTGTCGCGCTGGCTCGCGTTGCCCGTTGCGTGCACCAACGCACACGCTGGGCTCGCCGCGGGCCGTGTAGACCATTGCAGGGCCGCGGGAGTTGACCACAGTTGGCCTGCGCCTGCAACTTCCACGCCGCCCCGCCACTCAGGCCACAGCGCCGCCACAGGGTCTGCGGTTATCGGTCACCGGCAGTCCCTCAGTGCAACCGAAAGCCCGCATAACCTGCGGCCGCGACCTCATCACAGCGTTGCCGGTATTTGTCGGTACCCCCGGCATAGAGCAGAAACGTCCGCTTCTTGCCCGGCACATTGGCGCCCATGAACCAGGAGTCCGCCTTCGCCAGCAATGAGTGTTTGACTGTGTCGTAGACATGTTCGGTCCAGGCTGCCTCAGCCTCAGGCGTCGCCTCGATGCGCTCGTGGCCGTGGTCGCGAAGATATTGCAGACAGGCGCTCACCCACTCGACGTTTTGTTCACTACACCTGGGAATATTGCAGAAAGTGGCGCCGTTGTGCGGACCGACCAGCATGAACAGGTTGGGGAAGTTAGACACCTGTATGCCGAGATAGGTCTCCGGCCCGCCTTCCCAGCGATCGACCAAACGCTGGCCATCGACACCGCGGATGTCGATCCGCTTGAAAGCGCCGGTGACGGCATCAAATCCCGTGGCATAGATTATGACGTCGAGCTCATATTCCCGATCCGTCGTCTGGATACCTTTCGGCGTGATGCGCTCGATGGGGGTTTCACGCAGATCCACCAATGCCACGTTATCCTGGTTGTACGCCTCGTAGTAATGGGTCTCCAGGGGCACACGCTTCATACCAAAGCCGTGATCCTTCGGAATGAGCGCTTCGGCGATCTTCGGATCCTTGACCCGTTCACGAATCTTGCGCGCGATGAAGTCGGTGATCAACGCATTGGCGCGCTCATCCGTCATGGTGTCATGAAAGTTAGCGAGCCAGATGCCAAAACCCGGCTCTCCATATAATTTCTCGAACAACGCTTCACGCTCTTCTTCCGAAACCTCGAAAATCGATCTCCGGTCAAATTGGTGGATAAAACCGGCGGAAGAGTCCCGACACCGCTGGAACAACTCCGGATAACGCGCCTTGAGCTCGGCCTGCTCGGCCTCGGTAATCCGGGAGTTGTTGAGAGGCGCACACCAATTGGCGTCGAGTTGGAATACGGTCAGCTGTCCCGCGGTCTTGGCCACCTCTTGAATCACCTGAACCCCGGTCGCGCCGGTGCCAATCACCCCAACTCGCTTGCCGCGAAAATCGACCGGTTCCTTGGGCCAGCGCGCGGTATGCCAGGATTGTCCCTGGAAGTCAGCGATCCCCTCGATACGAGGCATCTGGTAGGCAGACAGGATGCCAATGGCAGTGATAAGGAAGCGGCCCCGCAGCCTTTCGCCGGTCGCCGTCTCGATGACCCACAGATTCTCGTCATCGCGGAAATGAGCCGCGGTAACCCGGGTGTCGAACTGAATATCCTTACGCAGGTCTAGCTTGTCGGCGACAAAATTGAAGTAACGTTCATTCTCCGGTTGCCCGGCGAAATGTTCGCTCCAGCTCCATTCTCGGAGGATGTCCTCCGAGAATGAATAGCCATAGGTATAACTCTCGGAATCGAAGCGGGCACCGGGATAGCGGTTCCAGTACCAAGTGCCGCCGACGCCACCGCCCTCCTCAAGCACTCGCACCGTGAAGCCCAGCTGACGTAGCTTATGTAGCTGATAGAGGCCGGAAACACCGGCACCGATGATAATGACCTCGTAGTCTATATCGCTCATGATCGCTACCTCCTAGAATCTGCGAATCGGCGCTCTTGTGACAGGGGCGCCTTCGCCGGATTACGTGACAGATTCTGGTGTGGCTCTGTGCCGATATCACCCCGATACGTTCAAACGGCACGGTGAGCACGCCAACCCTGCCCTGCCTTGGCCGCGACGGCAAACCATGCCGCCGCAGCTACGAGAAAAACGCTTCGGTCTTGCAGACAACTCCCGAATCTTCAGGTCGCCATGTACCCCCCGTCAACGGGCAGCGCGTGACCGGTGATGTAAGAGGCATGATCCGAGCACAGATAAACCGCAGCATCGGCGATCTCACTAGGCTCACCCAGCCGTTTCACCGGCTGGGCTGCAATCATCGCTTCACCCACCTTGGGGCTCTCCTCGAATATCCGCATCAGCATCGGGGTGCGGATCGGCCCAGGGCAGACCGCGTTCACGCGAATTCGTTTGGTCGCATAGTCGAGCGCAGCCGATTTGGTCAGGCCTACCACGGCGTGCTTCGCGGCTGAGTACTGGCCGAGATTCTTAACCCCGATCAACCCCGCATCGGAGGCCGTGTTGACAATCGCGCCCCCAGCATCCTGCGCCAACATCTGACGAATCTGATACTTCATGCACAGCCAGACGCCAAGCATATTGACCTTGTAATTGAGCAGGAAGTTCTCTTCGGTGGCATCAGCCACCTTGGCGTATTCGCCCTCCACGCCAGCGTTATTGAAGGCGCAGTGCAACCCTCCGAAATTGACCACCGCGGCCTTCACCATGGCTTCAACTTGTTCCGCCTGGGAAACGTCGCAACGCACGAAGATTGCCTTACCCCCCGCTTGGGTGACCAACGCGGCAGTCTCCTCACCGCCGACGGCATCGATATCGGCCACCACCACGCTGGCGCCTTCGCGGGCAAAGATCTCGCAAGCCGCGCGCCCGATACCACTGCCTCCTCCGGTGACCACAGCCACCTTGCCTTCGACGATTCCACTCATTGATTTTCTCCTCTGGTCGGGTAATGAAAAGTATCCTTCGATCTGCCGGCCCTGCCGCTATCGCGGTGTTCCGACGCCAAGCAATCGGGGTTGGTGACCCGAACCTTGTCGATGACTTGCTCCAGCGCAAAGGTAAAGGCGCGCTCCCAATCCTGATCAAAATCGCCGTTGCGCACCCGCCGGCAAAAATCCCGGTAGGGTTGTCGCTCATCCGGTTCGCCGTCGAGCAGCTCGCGCAGCCGCACCGCCTGACGCCGGACCGGCGCATCGCCCGCAGCCAGTTCACGTGCTGCCACTTCGAGCAAGAAGAGGGCACACAACGCCTCATAACGCTCCGCACCGGAGGTGCGCGCCGCAACACCCCGCGCGAATTCGCCGAGCGTGCGGAAAATCTCCGGGAGATCGGGTCGATCCTGGGTCATCGGACCTACCTCTCGCTCATCGGTACCGCCCCGCAATGGTCATCAGCAAATCGTACTCGATCAGCGCCGCATTGCGGCCACAACAGGCGAATGGCAACGAACGGCGCACACCGCGGACATGGGCCTCGGCCTGCATCATATTGAGGATCGCCCATTTGAGGGACCCAAAGATCTCCCACCAACGCACTTCATCCTCGCCCAGCACCTCACCGCCACAGGCCTCGTAGGCGGCGTGCAGCGCATCGCGCTCGCCGATCCCACCAACCGGATACCCCACCCGCCCAAATCGCCAAGCGCGCAGGCAAACCCACCCGAAATCCTCAGCTGGGCTACCGTGGTGAGCACACTCCCAATCGAGCACGCCGGCGATACCGGAAGCGTCGAAAATCAGATTGCCGATTCGATAATCGCCGTGAACCAATCGCGCCGCACGCGGCGGAGGTTGGTGTCGCTCCAGCCAGCGCACACCCACATCGATCGCAGGATGGTACTCTCCATAGCGATCGTAACGCGCGATCTGAGCGGCGAGCGGATCCCGCGAGTCGGCGCTGTCGACAAGAAACGGCACCTCACCCAAAGGGATCTTGTGCAGGCGCGCGAGGATCTCGCCGGTCTGAGCCGAGAATCGAGCGCGAGCATGGGCGTAGCGCGGGTCGGTGAGCAGTGTCTTGGGCAGGGTTTCACCCGCAATACGGGCCATGGCGAAGCCCCGCTCCAGGCCGTCCTCCGGTCTCAGTTCGAAGAGCGGCTCGGGCACCGGCAAGCCATGACCATAAAGCACTCGAAGTACCTGAAATTGATCGGCCGGGGCCAAAAAGGGCGAAACGGGCGCACGGTAGGTCTCCTGACGCAATACCATACCCCGGCTGCCCGTCGACTCGATGAGGTCAAACAAGAAGGTCCGGTTCGATGCGCCCAACGTAGCGGTTTCGAGGTTGGCGAGCCGCACCGCACTACCGAAATGTCTGCGCAACGCCGCTTCCAGACGCGCTGCCAACGCCGCGAGGTCTGCCGGAGAGCCCACCTCGATCCCCGTCAAAGCGGATAGCCGACAGGCTTTCCTGCCTCCAGAAATTCGATGTATTCCGTCATTCCCAGCCCCTCACGCTCATCTTCCCAACGCCATAGAGTGAAGCCCTCGGCGATGCGGCAAGCGAGCTCCTGATCGCCCACTTGGCGCCGGTTGCGCAAGGGCGCCATGGTCAATACCTCCCCGCTGATACGCACCGCGCGCCGCGCGGTGCGCACGCCCAACTGGACCCGCCGCGGATCCTGATAGGTATCCCATTCGGTAAGCAAGTCGAGATCGATGATGTCCTCATAATCGCCGTCGTACTGTAGTACGCCGATGCGATGGACGCGGCGCGCGCGGTCCGTGCGCTTGAGCAGCATAAACCCGCGGTCGGCACCAAAGTTGGCGGTGAACAGCCGATAGAAATAGATATTTTGCCAGTACCGCGGACCCCAGGAGTGATCGCGCCACCCCAAACCATCGATCTCCCAGGACTGCTCGCCGACCTGGATCCTACCCCGCGTGCGGGTGTGCTGGTTGAAATGCCCGAGCGAGAAGTCGCGCCCATACATCGTCTCCTGACCGGCCGCCGTCGGTTCGCCGCCATGCAGCGGTGATACGCCATCGAGCCGGAACTCGACTGCGCCTTGCACCCGGGGCGCGTCCTGAAACAGCGCTGCCGGGTTGCGCAACAACTGCGGATCGTCGAGCACCATCAGCTCACCCCGGTAGGACATTTCAACGACATGAAAAGGCTCCAGGACCGCGTAGGCCATGCCGCCGGCGGCGTGACGCTCGTTGCTGTCAATCTGTGGGCGCCGAAACTGGCAGGCGATCCGGCCGTCGGGGAGATAGATGCATACCGACAACTCGGCGTGCCCCTCGTTAACGCGGTTCCCCAGACGCATCCAAGCGCCCATGCGCAGGAGCGGATCCCAACCATTGACGTAGACACTTTCGTTGAAATTCGGCTCCGCGGTCGGTCGATGGCTGTACTCGTCCGCCGGGTCCAGTCTGAAGCCGTGCATGTCTTTTCCTTATTGTTATGGCAGAGTTGAATGCTACGTTTGCCAATCAGCATATAGCGGATTCCGAGTGGGGAAAACGCCGCCAACTGCGACACGCTGCCCCAGCGCCCTACGCTCGCTCTAACCGCGCAAGAGTTTTCACAACCAGGGCAACCCCATGGCCAGGACCGTTTTTATTACCAAGCCGGGCGACCGGATCCGCCTGAATCCACAGGACGAATACAATCATCCACCGGAGGCGGCAAGCAATTTCAACGAAAGCGCCTATTACAACTTCTATGACCGCAGGCACCAAGTCGGCGGATGGATCCGGATCGGCAACCGGGTTAACGAGGGTCACGCCGAGGTCAGCGTCTGCTTGTACCTGCCTAATGGCAAGGTCGGGTTCATGTTCCGCCGAGCCCCCATCACTTCGAACGCGGAACACCGCGTCGGGGGCGCCCACTTCGAGATCCTCGAACCCTTTGTGCGCCAACGGGTGGGCTATGAGGGCCAGATCCTGGTTTTGGCCGACCCCAACCAGATGCTCGACCCTAGCTTGGCTTTCAAAACCAACCCCCTACTGAATTGCGAGATCGATCTCGATTACCGGGGGCTATCCCCCATGTACGGCGGCGAACACCTCAACCCCGACGGCACGCCAATCGCGCTCGACGCCAACACTGCAATGGCCCGTGCCCACTTCGAGCAACATGTCGCGGCGACCGGACGGATTCGTGTGGGCGACCAGTCCTGGGAGATCGATGGACTTGGCTTGCGCGATCACTCTTGGGGCCCCCGTTATTGGCAGAATATCTATTGGTATCGCTGGCTACCCATTTCGCTGACTCCAGACTTCGGCGCCATGATCATGACCATGGGCCTGCGCGACGGCAGCTTCGATTGCGGCGGCATGATCTTCACCGAAGGCCGCTATGACCTGATCGTCGAGGCGCAGGTGGAGTCGTCCTGGGACCGACATTTTCACCAGACCGGCATGAAAGCCTGGTGTCGTACAGCGCGCGCCCAGGAATTCGAAATCACCGGTCAAGTGCTGTCGCTGATCCCCCTACGCAATCGCCGAGTGACAGAGGATGGCACGGAGTTGGCCACCCGCATCACCGAGGCGATGACCGAGTATCGCTGCAATGGCATGGTTGGCTACGGTCTATCGGAATACCTCGATCAGCTCGAAGACGGCAGACCCGTAGGGCCAGACATTCCCGCTGCGCGCTGAACCACTGCCCGGATCACCGGCCGCTGTGCCCCAACGGCGGCCGTCGCCCCAGCTTCACCACGCATCAAGTTACCACAGGGTAGATTTTTCTCGACAATTTCACCAGAATTGCCGCCTTGGCGTCCGACCGGGCCTGCTCCATCACGGCCGACCGGTTCCAAAGACCCCTGAGATCCATCCGAATTTGCACATTTCTGACGCACCTGCGAGGAGGTAACAGCGTGGATATCTTCGATCTGACTGGCAAAGTGGCCATCATCACAGGCGGTAATGGCGGCCTGGGCCTGGGCATCGCCCGCGGTCTGGCTAAGGCCGGCGCCAAAGTGGCCATTTCCGGGCGCAGTCAGGAAAAGCTGGACAACGCCTCCGCCCAACTCCGCGAGGAAGGCTTTGAGGTACTACCGGTACGCGCCGATGTCTCGCTGGAAGACGACGTCAATCGCATGGTGCAAGAAACCGTGGACCACTTCGGACGGGTCGACATCCTGGTCAACAACGCCGCGATCAGCTGGGGCGTAAAGGTCGAAGAGATGTCCCTGGAGCTGTGGAACCAGTTCATCGCCGTAGACCTCACCTCCTGCTTCCTGTGCTGTAAGGCGGTCTATCCGGAAATGAAGAAGGTCGGCGGCGGCAAGATCATCAACATCAGCTCCATCATCACCAAGCTCGGTTTCGGGCGCCTAGTTCACTATGCAGCAGCCAAAGGTGGCATGGACCACATGACCCAAAGCCTGGCGCGCGCCTGGGGGCCGGACAACATCCAGGTCAACGTCGTGCTGCCCGGTCTCGTCGATTCGGAGATGATGCCCTGCTCCGGCCCCAATCACCGCGGTCGGATCATCGATTACGCGATCGAAAAGTCCGCGTGTAAGCGCCATGGTGTGCCGGCAGACTTCGAGGGACTCTCCGTACTGCTCGCCAGCCCTGCATCCGACTTCATTACCGGTGCAGTCATCGTCGCCGACGGTGGACTCAGCCTGGCGATGTGAGCGAAAGCACCACAATAAAGAGGATTACTATCGTGCTGGATCTATTTAATCTAACAGGAAAAGTCGCGGTCATCACAGGCGGCAACGGCGGCTTGGGCCTAGGCATCGCCAAGGGACTCGCCAAGGCGGGAGCGGCGGTCGCCATCGTCGGACGGAAAGCCGACAAACTTCAGGCAGCCACGGAGGAGCTACAGGCCATGGGCGCCAAGGTGTTGGCGGTACAGGCCGATGTCTCCGTCGAAGCGGACGTCAATCGCATGGTGCAAGAGACCGTCGAGGGTCTTGGCCGCATCGATATCCTGTTCAACAACGCCGCGATCAGCTGGGGGGTGCGACCCGAGGAGATGTCTCTCGAGTTGTGGAACCAGTTCATGGCCGTAGATTTGACCTCGGTGTTCCTCTGCGCAAAAGCCTGCTACCCAGAGATGAAAAAAGCCGGCGGCGGCAAGATCATCAACGTCGGCTCGGCAATCACCAAAAAAGGCTTTGGCAAGCTGGTCCACTATGCTGCTGCCAAAGGTGGCATGGACCACATGACCCAAAGCCTGGCGCGCGCCTGGGGGCCGGACAACATTCAAGTCAACGCCCTGCTCCCTGGGCTGGTACATACCGAAATGATGCCTTGCGAAGGCCCCAACAGCCGCGGCCCGATCATCGATTACATTGTCAATAAATCATCCGTCGGCCGTTATGGCATGCCCGCAGATTTCGAGGGCATCTCCGTCCTATTGTCGAGCCCGGCGTCGGACTTCATCACCGGCGCCATCATCGTCGCCGACGGCGGCCTCAGCCTGGCCATCTAAATCAGGAGCGCATCATGAAACTCGACATGTTTGACCTCAGCAACAAAGTGGCCATCGTCACGGGCGGCAACGGTGGCCTGGGGCTGGGTATCGCCAAGGGCTTGGGTAAAGCTGGGGCCAAGGTCGTCGTGGTTGGCCGCAAACAGGAAAAGCTGGATCGAGCGGCTGCAGAGCTGGCAGCCATGGACATCGAAGCGCTGGCGGTACGGGCTGACGTCTCCCAAGAAGATGACGTAAACGCCATGGTGCAAGCCACAGTAGATCGTTTCGGTCGTGTCGATATCCTGGTCAACAACGCAGCGATCAGCTATGGCGTACTGCCCCAGGAAATGACGCTGGAGACTTGGAACAATTTCATCGCCATCAATCTGACTTCCTGCTTCCTGTGCTGTAAAGCGGTCTACCCGGAAATGAAAAAAGCCGGAGGCGGCAAGATCATCAATATCAGCTCCATCATCACTCAAATCGGTCACCCCAAGCTGGTGCATTATTCGGCGGCCAAAGGCGGCATGGATCACATGACCCAGAGTCTCGCCCGCGCCTGGGGCCCGGACAACATCCAAGTCAACGTGGTGTTGCCAGGGTTGGTGGATACCGAGATGATGCCCTGCACTGGACCGAACGCCAATCTCCGGGCTGTCCAATATTGCTCGGAGAAATCGGCGGTCAAACGCTTTGGTATACCCGAAGACTTCTGGGGCATCTCGGTACTGCTTGCGAGCCCGGCGTCGGACTTCATCACCGGTGCGATCATTGTCGCCGACGGTGGTCTGAGCCTCGCTATCTGAAGCGGTTCCCGCTCGCGTAGCCAGCGGAATTCGCCACCCAAAAAAAAGCCCGCATCTCATTGATGCGGGCTTTTTTTACGGCTTGGCCGCGAACTACAGCTCAGTCGGCTGTCATCGGCGCATCAGCTACCGGAACCGGCTCGGCCTTGGGCCCCTGGGATTTGCGTTCGAGGCTCTCACCCTCCTCCAAAGCATCCTTGATGGAGAGTTTGATCCGCCCCCTGGCGTCGACATCCAGCACGCGCACCTTGATTTTTTGACCTTCCGAGAGGTAGTCCGTCACCTTTTCGACACGCTCTTCCGCGATCTGCGAAATATGCACCAGACCATCGGTGCCCGGCATGATGGTCACAAAGGCGCCAAAATCGACGATACGGGCAACCGTGCCTTCATACACCTTGCCGACCTCGGCTTCCGCTGTAATCTCCTGGATGCGAAACACCGCCTGCTCCAATCCTTCTCGATTGTCGCAGTAAATTCGCACGGTGCCGTCGTCCTCGATATCGATCGTCGCCCCGGTCTCCTCGGTCAACCCACGGATCGTGGAGCCACCCTTACCGATCACATCGCGGATCTTGTCCGGCTCGATCTTCAGCGTTCGGAAGCGCGGCGCGTTATCAGCCACCTCCTCGCGGCTATTCGCGATGACTTTGTTCATCTCACTGAGGATATGCAGCCGCGCGGCCAACGCCTGCTCCAGCGCCACCTCCATGATTTCTTCGGTGATGCCATCGATCTTGATATCCATCTGCAGGGCTGTGACACCTGCTGTGGTACCGGCCACCTTAAAGTCCATATCGCCCAGATGGTCCTCGTCACCAAGGATATCGGTCAACACCGCGAAGCCGCCTTCATCCTTGACGAGCCCCATCGCAATGCCCGCTACAGGCGCCTTCAACGGCACGCCGGCATCCATCAGCGCAAGGCTGGAGCCACAGACCGAGGCCATGGAGCTCGAACCGTTAGACTCCGTAATTTCCGACACCACGCGAATGGTGTAAGGGAATTCTTCCTCACTCGGCAACACGGCGGCGATACCACGCCGCGCGAGGCGGCCGTGGCCGATTTCCCGACGGCTGGTGGCTCCCACTCTGCCGCATTCCCCCACCGAAAACGGCGGGAAGTTGTAATGCAGCATGAAGCGATCGCGCCGAGTTCCCTCCAACGCATCGATAGTTTGCGCATCGCGCAACGAGCCTAAGGTCGCCACCACGATGGCCTGGGTCTCGCCACGGGTGAACAGCGCCGAGCCATGGACATTGGCGAGGGCTCCCACCTCGATCGTCAGCGGTCGCACCGTGCGGTTGTCGCGGCCATCGATACGCGACTGCCCGGCGATGATACGACCCCGCACCACCTTTTTTTCCAACTTCTTGAACAACTCCGAAACACGATCGGCGGTAACACCGGCGGCGTCATCGACGTGGCGTTCGATACAGGCATCACGGAGCTCCGCGATCCTAGCCTGCCGCTCCTGTTTTTCGGTAATTTGGTAGGCTGCGTTCAGGGATTCACCAATTTGCTCCTGGATCGCCTGCAGCAACACACCCGGATCGTCAGCTGCCGGCTGCTCCCAGCGCGGCTTGCCGGCATCACGCACCAACTCATCAATGACTTGGATTACCGCTTGCATCTCCTGGTGCGCATAAAGCACCGCGCCCAACATCAGGTCCTCGGGTAACTCGCGCGCCTCCGACTCGACCATGAGCACGGCGTCGCGGGTGCCGGCCACGACCATATCGAGCATCGATTCTTGCAGTTCGCTATAGCGAGGATTCAGCAGATACCCCTGCTCCGGGTGGTAACCGACCCGCGCCGCGCCGATGGGCCCGTTGAACGGAATACCGGAAATCGCCAGCGCCGCCGAACAGCCAATCAGTGCCGGGATGTCCGGATCGACATCCCGATCAGCGGACATCACCGTCGCGATGACCTGCACCTCTTTGCGATAACCGTCCGGAAACAATGGCCGTAACGGACGATCGATCAAGCGGCTGGTCAGCGTCTCCTTTTCACTGGGGCGCCCTTCTCGGCGAAAGAAACCGCCGGGGATGCGCCCGGACGCATAGGTCTTTTCCTGGTAATGCACGGTCAGGGGCAGGAAATTTTGCCCCTCTCGCGCCTCCCGGGCTCCCACCACGGTGCAAAGCACCACGGTGTTGTCCATGCTGCACAGCACGGCCCCGGTCGCTTGCCGGGCGATACGCCCGGTCTCCAGCGAGACCTCATGTTGTCCGTACTTGAATGTCTTTTTTACCAAATTCACACGTTCACCTTTTCGGTTGTGCGGCGAAGCCGCCGGTCCATTGCGTCAGCGGCGCAGGCCGAGTTTAACGATCAGCTTGCGGTAGCGCTCAACATCCTTGCGTTTCAGGTAGTCCAGCAGCTTGCGACGCTGGTTGACCATACGGATGAGGCCGCGCCGGGAATGATGGTCCTTGCCGTGCTCCTTGAAGTGTTGCTGGAGCTTGTCAATGTTGGCGCTCAACAGCGCGACCTGTACTTCGGGGGACCCGGTATCGCCCGCGGCGAGGGCATTGTCTTGAATCACTGCCGCCTTTTCTTCTGCATTCAGTGCCATCTTTACGCTCCAATATGCCGATGAATACGGATCGACCCGCGCATATTTACAGGCCGTCCACAGTTGCCACGACCGCGCCATGCAGCCGTGGGTGTCGCTCAACGCCCGGCGCTGCGAACCAGCCGGTGCGGTTTGATACGTCCGTCCTCGAGCACCTCACCGAGGCCCAGGAACTCTCCTGCGCCACGGAAGACTCTCACCATGTCGCCTTCCGCAACCGCAACCGAGAGAATCTCCGGAACCGTCACGGGCTGACCGCGTAGGAAATACCAGCAGAGGTTCTCGGTCAATTCCAGCGGGTGACGATCCGCCAATGCGGCATCCGTCGGTTGCAACAGGGCATCCAGCACCTCGGCCGCTCCGGTGTCACGCAGCGCATGAATGTGCTCCAATGTTACTGCCTCGGCCTCACCAAAGGGGCCGGAAGCCACCCGTCGCAACCGGCTGACGTGTGCTCCACAATCCAGCTGTCGCCCGACATCCTCGGCGAGTGTCCGGATATAAGTCCCCTTGCTACAGTGAATCAATACCTCCACCTCCGGGTGGATTCCACTGCGGAACTCATGGATCCGAAATTCGTGAATCTTCACCTCGCGCGGGGCACGCTCCACTTCTATGCCTTGCCGCGCCAACTCGTACAGCGGCCGTCCGCCCTGCTTCAGGGCCGAGTACATTGAAGGAACCTGGGCGATCGTTCCACGGAACTGATCGATCACCTGCTCCACCGCTTCACGCGTCACAGCCTCGGCCGGACGCTGCGCAAGCACGTCGCCCTGTGCGTCACCCGTAGTGGTGGTAATCCCCAATCGGAAGGTCGCGGTATAGACCTTGTCGGCTTCGAGCAAAAACTGCGTGAACTTGGTGGCCTCGCCGAAGCAAATCGGCAACACCCCGGTAGCAAGCGGGTCCAGGCTGCCAGTATGCCCAGCCTTCGCGGCATCGAACAAACGTTTGACTGATTGCAGTGCCTGATTCGAGGTAGGACCCTCAGGCTTGTCGAGAACGAGAATGCCGTTGATGGGGCGCCCGCGCCGATTCCTGGCCATATCAATGACGCCCTGCGCGTTTTTCGTTGTCGCTGGCGAGTGCTTGATCAATCAGTTCAGAAACGCGTTGGCTTCGATCCCCCGAGACATCGAAAAGAAACCGCAGTCGCGGGATACTACGCATCCGGATCAAATCCCCGAGTCGGCCGCGGAGAAAACCCACCGCACCATTCAAGGCCGCCAGCGCTGCCTCGCGGCGCTCTGGATCCCGCTCACCGATGAACGTCACAAACACCTTGGCGACGCTGAGATCGCGGCTCACCTCCACTGCCGTGATGTTGACCATGCCAACACGTGGGTCCTGAAGGTCGGCGCGGAGCAGTTCCGCCAGCTCCCGTTGCAAGGCGTCGGCGACACGATCGCTGCGTTTGAATTCCCTGGGCATCTCTATGCTCCGCTAGAGTTGCCGAGCTATCTCTTTGACTTCGTAAACCTCGATCTGGTCCCCAGCGCGGACATCATTGTACCCCTTCACCCCGACGCCGCATTCGGTACCTGCCCGCACCTCGGCGACATCGTCTTTGAAGCGACGTAGAGACTCCAACTCGCCGGAGAAAATCACCACGTTGTCGCGCAATACGCGAATCGGCTTGTGGCGATACAACGCGCCCTCCACCACCCTACAACCGGCAACCTGGCCGAATTTGGGCGAGCGGAAAACCTCTCTGACCTCAGCGATACCGACGATTTCCTCACGCACTTCAGGAGCCAGCATGCCAGAAAGGGCCTGCTTGATGTCATCCAGGAGATTGTAGATCACGCTGTAGTAGCGAATGTCGACTCCTTCCTGCTCGGCCAGGCGACGGGTAGCAGCATCGGCGCGCACATTGAACCCGAGGACAACCGCACCCGTGGTGACAGCGAGGTTAACGTCAGATTCGGTCAACCCCCCTATACCGGAACTCACAATCTTCACCCCCACCTCATCGGTGGCGAAATCCTGAAGAGCCGCGATCAGCGCTTCAAGCGAACCGCGCACATCTGCCTTGATGACGATCGGCAGTATCTTTTGCTCCTTGCCCTCGAAACCGGCAAAGACATTCTCCAGCTTGGCCGCCTGCTGGCGGGCGACCCGCTCTTCGCGCGCACGATCTTGTCGCAACCCGGCGATTTCCCGCGCCTTGCGTTCGTCCGTGGTCACGTAGAACTCGTCACCGGCATCGGGCGGTGCATCGAGACCCAGGATCTCCACTGGCATCGAGGGACCCATCTCACGCACCGGCTTCCCATCGTCGCCGACCATCGCACGGACCTTGCCAATACTTTCACCGGCGAGCACAAAATCGCCTTGTCGCAAGGTCCCGGCCTGCACCAACAGAGTGGCGACAACGCCCCGGGAGCGATCCAATCGCGCCTCGATAACAACACCGCGTGCCGGCACTTCGGCGGGAGCCTTGAGCTCCAAGACCTCGGCCTGTAGCAATACCGCTTCGAGCAGCGCTTCCACACCCTCGCCGGTATGAGCAGAAACCCGCACAAACTGGGTATCCCCGCCCCACTCTTCGGGCACCACTTCCAGGGCACCCAGCTCGTTCAAGACTTGATCTGGGTTCGCATTGGCTTTGTCGATCTTATTAATCGCAACCACCAAAGGAACCCCAGCCGCACGAGCATGCTCCACTGCCTCTTTGGTCTGCGGCATGACTCCATCATCGGCGGCGACCACCAAAATGACCACATCAGTAGCCTGCGCACCGCGTGCCCGCATGGCCGTGAAGGCCGCGTGCCCCGGGGTGTCGAGGAAAGTAATACGGCCATTCGGGGTATCGACATGGTAAGCCCCGATATGCTGCGTGATGCCACCCGCTTCTCCGGAGGCGACGCGACTCTTGCGAATGTAATCGAGCAGCGAGGTCTTACCATGGTCGACGTGACCCATGACCGTCACCACAGGGGCGCGAGGTAGCGCCTCCGCTGAGCTCATGTCCAGCTCTTCACGCAAGGATTCTTCAGCTTCGATCTCCGGCGGCGCTACAAAAACCGCCTTGTGACCCATCTCTTCCACCACAAGCGCAGCGGTATCACGATCGATCGCCTGATTGATGGTCGCCATGGTGCCCATCTTCATCAGTTCACGAATCAGCACGCCCGCCTTGACGGCCAGTTTCTGCGCCAGATCCGCGATCACGATCTGCTCTGGAATCTCTACTTCTCGCACAATCTTCCCGGTAGGTTTCTGAAACACGTGAACGTTATGCGCCTGGACCACCGGCCGTGACGACTGCAGGCGTGGCTTGCTGTCCTCCTCGCGGTCGTCGGAGAAGACTTCAAGCTCCTCCGTGCGCTGCTTGCGCTGCCCCTTTAGCGGCTTTTTCTTTTTCGGTTTGTCATCATCGAGATCGGCCGGCTCTTCGCGCTTCTCGCGCTTCTTGCCCGCCTTACCATCACCGGCAGTATCGGGTTCCGGGACGGGCACGGGCACGGGCGTCACAGCTTCCGCGCGCGTCTTCTCAGCGGCATCCCGCTCGAGCTTGAGGCGTTCCTCTTCCGCAACTCGCTCCTCTTCGGCTTTGCGCCGCGCCTCGATGGCAGCAATACGCTTGGCCTCAGGATCGACCAAGTCCGGCTCTGGACGCTCAACCGGCGGCTCCGGAGGAGGTGGCGTCTCGACTACTGGAGGAGGACTGGTTTCGGCGACTTCCGCCTTTTTGACATAGGTACGCTTCTTACGCACCTCAACGTTCACCGTGCGCTTGCCAGCCCCGACTCGCAAAGTGCTCACCGTTTTACGGCGAAGCGTAATCTTGCGCGGCTCGCGAGCCTCTTCACCATGGAGGCTCTTCAGGTAAATCAGAAGCTTCTGCTTATCTTCATCGTTGACGACCTGCTCGGCCGATTCGTGGGGCAGGCCAGCCGCCCGCATCTGCCGCAGCAATCGGTCTACGGGCGCGTCCACGACTTTGGCGAGTTCACTGACAGTCAATTCAGCCATGCGATTGATTCCTCGCTCGGAGCCTGGTCGATCAGGCTTCGTCCTTTTCAAACCAGGGCGCGCGCGCGGTCATGATCAGCTCGGCCGCGCGCTCCGGCGCCATCTCTTCGATTTCGAGCAGATCATCCACCGCCTGCTCGGCAAGATCTTCCATGGACACGATCCCCCGCGCGGCCAACTTATAGGCCAGCGTCTTGTCCATACCTTCCATATTCAACAAATCATCGGCCGGCGATGCCTCCGCCAACTCCTCCTCGGTCGCAAGCGCGCGGGTCAGCAGCGCATCCTTGGCACGGGCGCGCAGTTCCTCGGCGATCTCCTGATCAAAGCCTTCGATTCCGGCCATTTCATCGAGGGGCACATAGGCCACCTCCTCAAGCGTCGAGAAGCCCTCTTCCACCAAGACGGTCGCAACGTCTTCGTCGATATCCAGCCGCTCCATGAATTGCTCGATGGTACTGCCCGCCTCTTCCTCCTGCTTGGCCTGGATTTCATCAACGCTCATGACGTTGATATTCCACCCGGTAAGCTCCGATGCCAAACGCACATTCTGCCCACCACGACCAATGGCCTGCGCGAGGTTATCCGCGCCTACGGCGACATCCATGGTGTGACTGTCTTCGTCGACGATGATCGATTCAACTTCTGCCGGCGACATAGCATTGATGACCAGCTGCGCGGGATTGTCGTCCCACAGCACAATATCGATGCGCTCGCCGTCGAGCTCATTGGATACCGCCTGAACCCGCGCCCCCCGCATACCCACACAGGCACCGATTGGGTCCATTCGGCCATCATTGGTCTTCACGGCGATTTTTGCACGTGCCCCGGGATCACGCGCGGCGGCACGAATCTCGATGACCTGCTCGGCAATTTCTGGGACTTCAATACGAAATAGCTGAATGAGCATCTCGTTACATTTACGGCTCAACTGCAATACTGGCCCACGGCCTTCGAGGTTGATCGCGGTGAGCACGGCGCGAACCCGGTCATTGATCCGGAAGACCTCGCGCCCAACCAGCTCCTCTCGCGGCAATAGGCCTTCAGCGTTGTTGCCCAGATCAACGATAATGTGCTCTCGAGTCACCTTCTTGACCATCCCGGCCAACAACTCACCGACACGGTGTTCGTACTGACGAGCCACCAGCGCTCGCTCGGCATCCCGCACCCGCTGGACGATAACCTGCTTTGCAGTCTGCGCCGCGATACGCCCGAATTCGGCGTTTTCGATTTGCTCTTCGTAAATATCGCCCGCCTTCAGATTCGGATCTACCTCGTGCGCCTCCTCAAGCGTGAACTGCGTCCCCAGCTCTGCGAGTACGTCGTCGCTGACAACCTCCCACCAGCGATAGGTCTTGTAGTCACCACTTCGACGGTCGATGGTCACCCGAATATTGGAGCTTTCGTCGAAACGCTTTTTGGTGGCCATCGCCAGCGCCTGCTCCATGGCCTCGAAGATCACGCCCTCGGCCACGCCCTTCTCGTTGGATACGGCCTCGGCTACCAGCAGGATTTCTTTATTCATCCCTTAGCTCTCACGCGTTTCAGTCAAACTTCGGCAACAGGCTGGCCCGTTCGATATCGGTCAGCGGAAACAAGTATTCATGCTCACCGCTGCGCAGGATGACCTCACCCTCCTCGACACCCACCAGCACACCCTGAAACTTTCGGCGCCCTTCGAACGCCACCTTCAAGCGCACAGTGATTTCGGCACCCAAGAAGCGTTGATACTGCTCCTGGGTGTAGAGCGGCCGATCCAATCCCGGGGAAGACACTTCCAGCGTGTATTCTCCAGAAATCGGGCTCTCGACATCGAGCAAACCGTCGAGCTGTCGGCTGACCCGCTCACAGTCTACGATACCGACGCCGTCCGCTTTATCGATATACACCCGTAGCAACCCGTTGCGACCGGAAGTGGAAAACTCCACCCCCCAGAGCTCACACCCGAAAGCGTTTACTACCGGCTCAATCAGCGCCTTCAATCTGTCGTCGTGCCACATGGGCCACATCTCACAACCGCGGCGGCCGCGCCACCGACAGTGCTATTGGCCGTATTCGGCCCCAAAAACAAAAAGCCCCTGAAACCAGGGGCCTTCAGTCCGCCTTGACAGGCGCATTTGGTAGCGGGGGCAGGATTTGAACCTACGACCTTCGGGTTATGAGCCCGACGAGCTACCAGGCTGCTCCACCCCGCATCAACACAACTGTACTCATTTCCCGAAGCCCGCAGGCTTCTCCCCCCAACCTGGCCCTGAAACCACTTCATCCTGAGGGGGCGCAAAGTATAAGAGGCTCCGGCCATCCGGGTCAAGCAAAAAGCGCCCGGCCGCGCTGATTTCCCGCTCTTTTCCAGGCCGCTTGCTCAGCGACGACAACAAAAGCGCGCTGAATCGACTACCGCAGCCTGCGGTGTGCCCACCCGGGCTCGCAGAAGCGCCGCGCCCTTACACCCTCGCGCTTTGCTTTGCTTTCACTTTCGCCGCAAAGTCGCCAAT
This sequence comes from Porticoccaceae bacterium, assembly GCA_041594335.1. Lineage (GTDB taxonomy): Bacteria > Pseudomonadota > Gammaproteobacteria > Pseudomonadales > Porticoccaceae > JAGPUQ01. The sequence continues at coordinate 22,936 of JBFHML010000016.1, read as the reverse complement.
CGGGACGAACTCACCCCTTACGACTAAACACGAACGGTATAGCTATATAGATGGTGCCCAAGGCCGGACTTGAACCGGCACGGCTTGCGCCACTACCCCCTCAAGATAGCGTGTCTACCAATTCCACCACTTGGGCATGCATTCTTCCTGCTCCTCACGGGCCACGGTGTCACCGTGCACGCTCAGGGCAACTCCTCGATATCCGGCTCGAGTGCCGGGATGTCGCCTTCCGAAGACGTCTCACTCCCCGCCTCGGGCAGCGTCACTTCTTCACCGACATCCAGCGCGGGAACCTCATCGTCGCGCGCCTGCTCCTCGAGCAAGCGCAACTCCGGCGTAAGCTCGACGCCACCGCCAGCTTGATTTTTGGCAATCACCGCTAACGCAAAGCTGGTCGAAAAAAACAGCACTGCGAGGATGGCGGTCACCCGACTGAAAAAATTCCAGCTCCCGACACTGCCAAACAGTGTCTGGGAAGACCCGGCCCCGAAGGACGCTCCAGCCTCCGCACCCTTCCCCTGCTGCAGCAGCACGAACGCAATAATCGCCACTGCAATGAGGATATGCAACAAAATGATCAGGGTTTCCATCAACTCCCCGCCGCCAGCTCACAGATCGCCGTGAATTGCTCGGCGCGCAGGGAAGCTCCCCCCACCAACACGCCGTCGATATCCGGCTGCGCCAACAGCCTTTGGACGTTGTCCACTGCCACACTGCCACCGTAGAGGAGTCGCGCACCCACGCCATGGGCTCCCAGCGCCTCCCGGATACGGCCATGTACCTCCTGCACCTCATCGGCAGCCGCCGCTCGACCGCTGCCGATCGCCCAAACCGGCTCGTAGGCAATCACCAACTGATCCGAGCGCCAGCCACGCCCTGCAGCCTCCAGCACCCCCGCCGTCGCCAACTGGCGGTACAACACTTCCCACGTTTTGCCCGTCGAACGCTGCTCGGCATCCTCGCCAACGCACAGCACCGGGATCAGCCCTTCGCCCAACGCCTGCGCGCACTGCAGTGCAACTCGGTCTTCGTCGGCCCCAAACAGGGCGCGCCGCTCAGAGTGCCCGACGAGCACGTAGTCACACCCCAGATCGGCCAGCATGGCCGCACCGATCTCCCCGGTATAGGCGCCATCCCGATACTCGCTGACCTGTTGCGCGCCAAGTCGCAATCCAGTCGACCGAATGCGCTCGCCCACCGCATCCAGGTAAACGAAGGGTGGACAAAGCACCACTTCGACATCCGGCGCGATTACGGCACCGACGATGCCATCCAGCAACTGAGCAATGGCCTGTCGGGAGCCATTCATCTTCCAGTTGCCAATTACCAGTGGTCGGTTCATCGCCGGGGCCGAAAAGGTCGGCAATGGTAGCCAGTTTGGCCCGACGGCACAACAACCAACGCGCTCATTTCAGCTGATCCGCCACAACGCCGGCAATCTCCTCGGCCAGGCCACACACCAGCAGCTCGTCCTCACCTTCGACCATGACGCGCACCACCGGCTCGGTCCCTGATGGCCGCAGCAACACGCGTCCTCGTCCCGCCAAGCGGTGCTCTGCAGCGGCTACGGCGGCGGCAACCTGGGGATCCGCCTGGGGCGCCTGCCCGCGGGCGATGGCGACATTGACCATGCGCTGCGGCAACTTCACCATATCACTGCGCAAATCAGCCAGGGTACAACCGGCTTCGATCAGCGCGCGCAACACTTGTAGCGCCGCCACCAAACCATCGCCAGTTGTCGTCAGGTCGCCGCAAACAATATGCCCTGAATTTTCTCCGCCGAGCAACCAACCGCGCTGCGCCATGGCTTCGATGACGTAGCGATCGCCCACCGCCGTGCGCACGAAGGGCACTTGGAGCTTCGCCAGGGCTAATTCGAGCCCATAGTTCGTCATCTGCGTGCCAACCACACCGGAACAACCGCTCGCTCGGTGGCGGTAAGCCGCCAGTACATAGAGCAGCTCGTCGCCATCCACTACAGCGCCATCGGCATCCACAAAGATCACGCGATCACCATCGCCGTCCAGTGCGATACCGAGGTCAGCGCCCCGCGCGATCACCTCACGCTGGAGATTGGCCGGATGCGTAGAGCCGCAATCCCGATTGATATTGAAACCATCGGGGTCAACACCGACGGCGTGCACCCGCGCGCCCAGCTCAGTGAGGACATCCGGCGCGATGTGATAGGTCGCACCGTGCGCGCAATCGACTACGATCTCGAGGCCATCCAAATTGAACCCAAACGGCAAGGTGCCTTTGCAAAACTCGATATAGCGCCCGGCAGCGTCGCCGATGCGACTGGCGCGCCCCAGTTGCTCGGAAATCTCCGTAGTGACGGCTTTGTCGAGGAAACGCTCGATTTCAAGTTCCACCGCGTCAGGCAATTTGCGGCCATCGGCGCCGAAAAACTTGATGCCGTTGTCATCGAACGGATTGTGCGACGCACTGATGACAATCCCCGCCGAGGCGCGAAAAGTACGCGCCAGATAAGCAATTGCCGGGGTCGGCATAGGCCCCAGCAAGCTGACATCCACCCCAGCCGCAATCACTCCGGCCTGTAGCGCCGACTCGAACAAATACCCCGATATCCGTGTGTCCTTGCCAACCAGAATGAGCTTACGCCCGCCACCGACGCTGCCAAAAACACGGCCGGCAGCCCAGCCCAGTCGCTGCACGAAATCCGCCGTAATGGGATAACTTCCCACCCGACCACGAATACCATCCGTGCCGAAATATTTTTTTTCCATGCTTGCCTGATCACCCCGCGGTCAATGAGCGCGCATCCAGCCTTCGGCGGCCGCCAATACTTGTAGCGCATCGCAGGTAGCCGCCACGTCATGCACACGCACCACAGCCGCTCCGCGCCGGGCGGCCAACAGCGCGGCAGCCACGCTACCATGCACACGCTCTCCGGGCCCACGCCCGGTCAACTCGCCGATCATCCGCTTGCGCGACAGGCCAACAAGCACCGGCATCCCCGGCGGCCCGATCTCCCCCAACCGCTCGAGCAGCCGTAGATTATGGGCGAGCAATTTGCCGAAGCCGAAGCCCGGATCAATCAACAGACGGTCCCGGCGAATGCCCGCGGCGACACTGGCCGCCACGCGCGCCGCAAGAAACTCCCGCACTTCGGTCACCACATCGTCGTAGCGGGGCTCCCGCTGCATGGTGTCTGGCTCGCCCCGCATATGCATCAGGCAAACGGGCAGGCCACTCGCTGCAGCGGCATCCAGGGCACCAGAGCGCCGCAGCGCGCGCACATCATTGATCATGGCCGCCCCTGCCGCCGCCGCGCCTCGGATCACCGCGGGGCTGCTGGTGTCGACCGACAACGGCACGTCGAAACGCCGCGCGAGGGCCTCGACGACCGGGATCACGCGCTCCAGCTCGGCATCGACCGACACCGCGGAAGCTCCGGGCCGCGTCGATTCCCCACCAATATCCAACAGATCCGCGCCCTGCGCCACACAGCTTGCGGCTCGGTCGATGATTCGATCGAGCACAGGCCCGGAGGCCGTGCACAATTCACCGCCGTCGGAGAACGAGTCCGGCGTGATATTGAGAATTGCCATCACCCAGGGGCGGACGCGCCCCTGCGGGCGGCCGGGAAACATCCGCGCCAACGCCGCGACCCCCACCGGAGGCCCGCGTTGTGCGAGATTAAGATCACCCATCCGCTCGGCTACTTACCCTCCACCGGGCCGCCGATTGGCGCCCCACCACCCTCTTCGCGGCCCGCAGGCCGACCGCCGGGCTGATAATCTCCCCCATCGTGCCAATCCCGTGGCGGACGCACCGGGCGACGCGCCATCAGATCGTCGACCTGCTCGGAATCCAGCGTTTCGTACTCCATCAGCGCTGCCTTCATGGCATGCAGAATGTCGACATTCTCTTCCAGCAGCCGTTTGGCCGTACCGTAGCACTCGTCGATGATACGCCGGACTTCTTCATCGATCTGTTGGGAGGTCACACCGGAAAAATTGCGGCCGCCGCCAAAGGGGGCTGTTGCACCCTCCTCCTCACCATAGAGAATGGGTCCCAACCGTTCACTCAAACCCCATTTGGTGACCATCGCCCGCACCACTTGGCTCGCTCGCTCGATATCGTTCGACGCCCCCGTGGTCACTCCGTCTGGGCCGTGAATCAATTCCTCGGCGATACGTCCTCCGAACAGGCTACACACCATACTGACCAGCTTGCGCCGGCTCATGCTGTACTGGTCTTCTTCGGGCAAAAACTGCGTGACACCTAAGGCGCGACCGCGCGGAATGATAGTGACTTTGTGGACCGGATCATGCTCCGGCATCAAGCGACCGACGATGGCGTGCCCGGCCTCATGGTAGGCGGTGTTGGCCTTTTCGTCCTCGGACATGACCATGGAGCGACGTTCCGCCCCCATCATGATCTTGTCACGGGCTTTCTCAAACTCCTCCATGGTCACTAATCGCCGATTGGCGCGGGCCGCAAACAATGCCGCCTCATTGACCAGATTGGAGAGATCCGCACCGGAGAACCCCGGGGTTCCCCTTGCCAAGATCCCCAGGTTGACGCGCTCATCGAGCGGCACCTTGCGCACATGGACCTTGAGGATCTGTTCGCGACCGCGAATGTCAGGCAGACCGACGAACACCTGGCGGTCGAAACGCCCCGGCCGCAGCAGCGCCTTGTCGAGCACATCCGGCCGGTTCGAGGCCGCGATGACAATCACCCCCTCATTGCCCTCAAAGCCGTCCATTTCCACCAACAATTGGTTGAGGGTCTGTTCGCGTTCGTCGTTGCCGCCACCCCAGCCGCCGCCGCGGGCGCGCCCCACGGCATCGATTTCATCGATGAAGATAATGCAGGGCGCTTGCTTCTTGGCCTGCTCGAACATGTCTCGCACTCGAGACGCACCCACCCCGACAAACATCTCCACGAAATCCGACCCGGAAATCGAAAAGAAAGGCACTCGCGCTTCACCGGCGATGGCTCGCGCCAATAGCGTTTTGCCCGTACCGGGAGGCCCGGACATGAGCACCCCCCGAGGAATGCGGCCGCCGAGACTCTGAAACTTGCTGGGGTCGCGGAGGAATTCGACCAACTCATGGACATCCTCCTTTGCCTCATCGACGCCGGCCACGTCGGCAAATGTCGTCTTGATCTGATCCTCGCTCAGCAACCGCGCTTTGGACTTACCGAAACTCATGGGCCCCGAGCGACCACCCCCCATGCCGCCCTGCATCTGGCGCATGAAGAACATGAAGATGGCCACGATCAGCAGAATCGGAAAAGCGGCGAGAAAGAGCTGCTGCCAGAAACTGGCCTTGTCGGGCTCACGGCCCTCGACATTGACGCTGTTGTTGAGCAGGTCGCTCATCAGGCCACTGTCGTAGATATCAGGACGTACGGTCCGAAACCGGGCTCCGTTGTGCCGCTCCCCTTCAATCTCCAATCCGTCGATGACCACGCTGCGCACCGCGCCGCTCTGCACCTCGTCAACAAAGTTGGTGTAGGTGATGGTCTCGGGAACCGGACCGCCCTTGAAGTTCTGGAAAATCGATAACAAAACCGCGGCAATGATTAGCCACAGGATGAGATTTTTCGCCATTTCGCTCACTGAGTCGTCCTCGCAATCAGCACCGGCTTGCCGGCCCCTTTTCGCGACCTAAGCCCGATTATAGCCCCTTTACGGCGCGCTCACCGGAGCTCCACGGTGCCCGCTCCCAATCCAATACACTTCTCGCGATGCGGACCGCGAGGCGTCCGGCTTATAGATTCGCAGCTGCCGAAACTGGCGGCGTGCGTCGCGAAGCAAGGCGTCGAACCCCTCACCCTGAAAGACTTTGGCAACAAAACTGCCGTCAGGTTTCAGAAATTCAGCGGCAAACTCCAGCGCCAATTCCACCAAGTACATGGCGCGCGGCTGGTCGACACTGCGCATACCACTGATATTGGGGGCCATGTCGGAAATCACAACATCGGCAATCTGCGGGCCCAAAGCCTCCCGCAAGGCCGCCAGGACAGGCGCTTCGGTAAAGTCGCCCTGCAAGAATTCCACGCCCGGCAGAGGTTCCATGGGAAGTACATCACATGCCCAGATCCGACCGCCGCTGCCAATCCGCTCGGCGGCCACCTGAGACCAACCGCCAGGAGCCGCTCCGAGATCGACAACCGCTTGGCCGGGCCGGAAAATCTGATACCGGCGGTCCATTTCGAGCAGTTTAAAACTGGCGCGTGAACGGTACCCCTCTCGGCGCGCCGCCTGTACATAGGGATCGCTGCGATGCTGCTGCAACCACCGTCTACTGCTACCTTTTCGGGATTTCGCCATGATCGGGTCTGCTACAATCCCGCGCCCGTCAACGAACTGTCTCTATGAGCCTCGACAACGACACCCGCAAGCTGTTTCGCCGCATTGGTCATGCATTAACTCCCGTGGTCACCCTGGGCGACAAGGGACTCAGCGAAGGCGTCGCCCTCGAACTGGAGCGCGCACTGAACGACCATGAGCTCATCAAGATCCGTATCACCGGCTCCGATCGCGAGCGGCGACGGGCGTTGATGGATGAAGTGCTCGGCGCCACAGGCGCCGAGTCGGTGCAGGCCATCGGCCACGTGGTGCTGCTCTACCGGCGGGCCGAAAAGCCGGATCCGCGCCTGTCCAACCTGCTGCGCCACGGTGGCCTCCCCCGCTGAGCCCGCCCGGCTCAGCAGACGGGTAGGGTCAGTTGCCTTTGGCAGAGGGAAACTTCGCGGGCCGCTTCTCTTTCACTGCGGCGACGCCCTCAGCGGCATCTGGGCTCAGGAAGCATTGCATTTCCATGCGGAGTGAATTCTCGAAGATCGGCGCAGCCTGCTTGATCCAACCGTTGAGCGTGCTCTTGGTGCCACGGATCGCCTGCTGGGCGCCAGCGGCCAGCTGATCGGCAACCGCCAACGCACGGGGCAGCACCTGATCTTGGGGGCAGCACAGGCTGACCAACCCCATACGCTCTGCCTCCTTGCCATCGATGAATTCAGCCGTCATCAGATAGTATTTGGCTTTCGCCATACCGCACAGCAGCGGCCACACGATAGCGGCATGGTCCCCGGCGCCCACACCCAGCTTAACGTGCCCGTCGGTAATCTTGGCCGTCTCCGACATGATACTGATATCCGCCATGATGGCGACCGCAAGCCCCGCACCCACCGCAACTCCGTTGATCGCGGAGATCACGGGCTTCTCCAGGTCCAACATGCGGTAAACGATATCCGCGGCCTCTTTTTGGATCTGCTGCACCTTGTCAGGCTTGCCCACCACACCGTCGATCCAGCTCAAGTCGCCGCCGGCGGAGAACGCCTTACCGGCGCCGGTGACCACCACCACATTGGTGTCATCGTCGCTCGCCACGGTGTCCCAAATCTGGGTCAGCTCCCAATGCAGGCGCGCGTTCGTGGCGTTCATCACTTCTGGGCGATTGATGGTGATGACGAGCACGCCGTTCGGCTTGTGCTCAAACAGCAGGTGCTGATAGTCCGCGTAGTTCATGGATCCTCCGTCACGGGATGTAGCGTTGTAGGGGGTCGCCAGTATGCGACCGACGAACCAGTATTATTTCTGGAAGCGGCACAGCTCCGGATCTAGCTTCATACCACTGTCGAGCTGCACACCACAGGTGTTGAGTGCCATGGACACCAGATTGTACTGCCCTACAGTAAAGACGATATCGAGCAGCTGCTCCGTCGAATACCAGCGCGCCAACCCCTGCCAAGTCGCGTCACTGATAAAGGCATCGGCATGGAGTTCGTCGGTAGCCTGCAGCAGCAATCGCTCGGCCTCGGTCCAGCCCTCAGCGTCGGCACCCACCTTAATTCGCTCGATCTCCGAGGCGCTTAAATCGCACTCCAGCCCAATCAATACGTGCTGGCCCCACTCGTAGCCCGCCTTGCATAGCCAGCCAATACGCAGGATCAGGATCTCTCGGTCACGGAGCGTCAGCGTGGACTTCCCCATGATGTGGTTAGCAAAAGCCAGCCAGCGCTTGCCCAGCTTGGGGTGGTTGGCCAATGTCTTGAAGATATTGAGGATGCGGCCGTTGACGCGCAAACCACCGAAGATCTCACGTTGTTCGTCGGTCCATTGCTCCGGCTCAACCGGAGGGACCCTGGGGGTTTTCAATCGCACGCCGTAACCCTCTCAATCGATGAAACCTGTTCGCGGTGAGCCCTGCCTCGATCAGACATAGGCGACTGCTTCAATCTCGTAATCCACTTCCCCCGAGGGAGTATGGACGCGCACCTCATCCCCTTCGCGCTTGCCGATCAGCGCGCGGGCAATGGGCGACTGGTAAGAAATCTTGCCAGACTTCACGTCGGCTTCATCATCACCGACGATTTGGTACACCCGAGACTCCTCGGTGTCGAGATTCACCAGAGTCACCGTTGCGCCAAAGATCACCTTGTCATCCTTGGGCATGGCGGCAACATCGATAATCTGCGCATGGCCAAGCTTGGATTCGATGTCCTTGATGCGACCCTCGACAAAACCCTGCTGCTCACGCGCCGCGTGATATTCAGCGTTTTCCTTGAGATCGCCATGTGCGCGGGCTTCGGCAATGGCATTGACAATCCGTGGTCGCTCGATCCGCTTGAGCTGATCCAGCTCTTCCCGCAGGCGTTCGGCGCCAGCGGCCGTCATGGGAACCTTGTTCACGATCTCACTCCAGCATGCAACTCCTGCAGACTGCGAACTGCGGTGATCGACCCGTGGCGCAAGGCCATGCACACTGCGTGCCCCCCCGCTAGGGTCGTGGTGTAGTAGACACCATTACTCTCGGCACTGGCCCGGATGGTAGCCGAATCCGCGATGGCCTTACGGCCTTCCGTGGTATTCACGATCAATTCGATTTGCCCGTTCTTGATCATGTCGACGATGTGGGGGCGCCCCTCCTTGACCTTGTTGACCACTTCGACCGGCAAGCCGGCAGCAGCCACCACCTCCGCGGTGCCACGTGTACACACCAGCCGAAAGCCCAATTCATGTAATTCGCGGGCAACCGCTACCACAGCGGGACGATCCCGCTCCCGAACACTGACAAAAGCCGTACCCCGTACAGGCAGTTCATCACCGGCTCCCAGCTGGGCCTTGGCATAGGCTTCGGCGAAAGTCGCTCCCACCCCCATTACCTCGCCCGTGGATTTCATCTCCGGCCCCAAAATCGGATCCAGGCCCGGGAATTTATTGAAGGGAAATACCGCTTCCTTGACGCTGAAATGCTGGGGAATCACCTCGCGGGTAAAGCCCTGCTCCGCCAAGGTTTTACCGGCCATGCATCGCGCAGCGACCTGTGCCAGGGATACCCCGATACATTTAGAAACAAAGGGGACGGTCCGCGATGCACGCGGATTCACCTCGATGACATAAATCTCGCCATCCTGCCAAGCCAGCTGCACGTTCATCAGGCCGCGCACCCCGAGCTCCCGCGCCATCGCCTCGACGATCGTGCGCATACGCTCGCTCACCTCCTGCGGCAAGCTATACGGCGGCAAAGAGCAGGCGGAATCGCCGGAATGGATTCCTGCCTGCTCAATGTGCTGCATGATGGCGCCCACCACGACGTCGCGCCCATCCGCGACCACGTCGATATCGACCTCGACTGCAGTGGCGAGGAAATGGTCCAGGAGCACCGGCGCCTCCTCCGACACCGCCACTGCATACTGCATATAACGCAGCAGCTCTTCTTCGGAGTAGACGATCTCCATCGCCCGACCACCGAGCACGTAGGACGGTCGCACCACCAACGGATAACCGATCGAGCTCGCCGCCGCGACCGCGGCATCCACCGAGCGCACCGTCGCATTGGGCGGCTGCAGCAGCCCCAGCTTGGTGATCATCTGTTGGAAACGCTCCCGGTCCTCGGCACGGTCAATGGCATCGGGGCTGGTCCCGATAATCGGCACGCCGGCGGCCTCCAGCGCTCGCGCCAACTTCAGCGGCGTCTGACCACCAAACTGGACAATGACACCCTCCGGGCGCTCGATGCGCACGATTTCGAGCACATCCTCCAGGGTGACCGGCTCGAAATAGAGGCGATCGGAGATGTCGTAATCGGTAGAGACGGTCTCCGGATTACAGTTGACCATGATGGTTTCGAAGCCGTCCTCGCGCATGGCAAGGGCGGCATGGACACAGCAGTAATCGAACTCGATGCCCTGACCAATCCGATTCGGCCCACCACCCAGCACCAGAATCTTGCGACGATCAACAGGCGCCGCCTCGCACTCCTCCTCGTAGGTGGAATACAGGTAGGCGGTATCGGTTGCAAACTCCGCCGCGCAGGTATCGACGCGCTTGTAGACGGGGTGCAAGCCAAGACCGGCGCGATGCTCCCGAACCTCGGTCTCGGTGCGGCCGAGCAGCTTCGCGAGTCGCGCATCGGCAAAACCCTTCCGCTTGAGCCGATACAGGCGATCGCGGTCCAGCACCGAAAGCGGCTGACCAACCAACGCCTGCTCCTCGCGACGGAGATCCTCGATCTGAATGAGGAACCAGGGGTCAATGGCGGTGGCACGATGGACTTCGTCGAGGTCGATACCGGCGCGGAAGGCATCGGCGATATACCAGAGTCGATCGCACCCGGACCCCGAAAGCTGCTCACGAATGGCCGCTAGACCATCCTCTGTGGTCCCGTCGGCCTTCTCATCGAGGCCGCAAACACCGACCTCAAGCCCACGCAACGCCTTGTGCAATGACTCCTGGAAGGTTCGGCCTATGGCCATCACCTCGCCGACCGATTTCATCTGGGTCGTCAGCCGGGCGTCGGCCTGAGCGAACTTCTCGAAAGCAAACCGCGGCACCTTGGTCACGACGTAATCGATACTGGGCTCGAACGACGCCGGTGTCGCCCCCCCGGTGATCTCATTTTTGAGTTCGTCCAGGGTGTAACCGACAGCGAGTTTGGCCGCGACCTTCGCAATCGGAAAACCGGTGGCTTTGGAAGCCAGCGCGGAAGAGCGCGACACCCGCGGATTCATCTCAATCACCACCAGCCGACCATCCGCCGGGTTAATGGCAAACTGTACGTTCGACCCCCCGGTTTCGACGCCAATCTCGCGCAGCACCGCAATCGCGGCATTGCGCATGATCTGGTATTCCTTGTCCGTCAGCGTCTGCGCTGGAGCGACTGTAATCGAGTCGCCAGTGTGGATTCCCATGGGATCCAGGTTCTCGATCGAGCAGACGATGATGCAGTTGTCCTTGCGATCACGGACCACCTCCATCTCGTACTCTTTCCAGCCGATCAAAGATTCATCGATCAGCAATTCGTTGGTCGGAGACAGATCCAGCCCACGCTTGCAGATCTCCTCGAACTCCTCGCGGTTGTACGCAATGCCACCGCCGGACCCCCCCATCGTGAAAGACGGCCGAATAATGCAGGGAAATCCGAAGCGGTCGAGTGCCTGGAGCGCCTCCTCTAGGCTATGCGCGATCATCGAGCGCGGAGTGTCCAGACCAATGGCCTTCATGGCTTGGTCAAAGCGCTCGCGATCCTCCGCCTTGTCGATAGCATCTCGCGTGGCGCCGACCATTTCGACGCCGAACTGCTCGAGCACGCCCTCACGCGCCAAGTCCAACGCACAATTCAGTGCCGTCTGACCGCCCATGGTGGGCAAAAGCGCATCGGGGCGCTCCTTCTCGATGATCGCGGCCACTGTGCGCCATTCGACCGGCTCGATATAGGTGGCATCGGCCATCACCGGATCGGTCATGATGGTCGCCGGATTGGAGTTGACCAGGATGACCCGGTACCCCTCTTCGCGCAGTGCCTTGCAGGCCTGAGCGCCGGAATAGTCAAATTCGCAGGCTTGACCGATCACAATGGGACCGGCGCCGAGGATGAGAATGCTGCGGAGATCGTCGCGTCTGGGCATGTAACTTCCGATATCGGCGGCTAGCCGGCCCTGCGCCGGGCCATCAGGTCGATGAAATGGTCAAACAGGGGCGCCACGTCATGAGGGCCCGGGCTGGCCTCTGGATGACCCTGAAAACCGAATGCGGGGCAATCGGTACGCTCGATCCCCTGCAGTGATCCGTCGAACAGCGAGCGGTGGGTGGGACGGAGACAGGCCGGCAGGCTCGCCTCGTCAACGGCAAAACCGTGGTTCTGACTGCTGATCATGACCACACCGGAATCCAGATCCTGAACCGGGTGGTTGGCACCATGGTGACCGAATTTCATCTTGCGCGTCTGCGCACCCGAGGCGAGGCCGAGCAGCTGGTGGCCCAAGCAGATGCCAAACAGTGGAATACGCGCCGCCAAGATTTCGCGAATTGCGGCAATGGCGTAATCACAGGGTTCGGGATCCCCCGGGCCGTTCGACAGAAAGACGCCATCGGGCTCGAGCGCCAGCACTTCGGCCGCCGGTGTGGTCGCTGGCACGACCTGCAATTCACAGCCGCGATCCACCAACATACGCAGAATGTTGCGCTTGACGCCGAAGTCATAGGCCACCACCCGGTACTCGGCCGGCCTCTCCGCCTGCCGGTAGCCCTCACCGCGCCGCCACCCGCCGAAAGTCCATGGATAGGGGGCACGCGCCGAGACTTCGCGCGCCAGATCCAAGCCCTGGAGCCCGCCAAAGGCTCGGGCTTCGGCCAACGCGCGCTCGGCATCGATGTCGCCGACCATGATGCAGCCATTCTGGGCACCCACTTCGCGCAAATGTCGGGTCAATCGACGGGTATCGATATCGGCGATACCCAACACCCCCCGGTCGCGCAGATAGGCATCGAGCGGCGCTTCGCTGCGATAATTGGAAGCCAGTAGCGGCAAATCCCGAATCACCAAACCCGTGGCCCAGATCGTCGACGATTCTTCGTCCTCGGCGTTGGTGCCGACATTACCGATATGCGGATAGGTCAGGGTGACGATCTGCCGGGCATAGGACGGATCGGTCAGAATCTCCTGGTAGCCGGTCTGGGCCGTGTTAAACACCACCTCGCCCACGCTCAGCCCTGGAGCCCCGATGCCAGTGCCGCGAAATTCCGTGCCATCTGCGAGAACCAGAAGCGCGGGCGGACGTGGGGACGGGCTGCTCAAATTCTCCTCCGGCTGGTTGAGGATCGGGGGGCTTGGGCGCTGAAGCTGCCGAATTCAGGCTGCAAAAAAGCGAGATGAAGTTCGAGCTTCATCTCGCTTTCCGAAAGCTTCGAGGCTGCCGGCTGCCGCTCTCCGATCAGCTGATACTCGGCGCGAATTTTAGGTCATGGCTCGGGTTCACGTCCAGCCTGAAAGACACTCAATTCACTCCGAACCGATCAGCCATCGCAGCGATCGCCACCGCAGTCCGGTCTGAGACCCCTGCCAGATCGTGCCAGTGTGGGTGATGGCGCCAACCTGCGACCACCTCGATCTCCCGCCATTCGGGCGCCACCGCGCGCTCCACCATCTCCAGATTGGGCCGATAGCCGTATTCATCCTCGCTTCCGACCAGCACCCGAACCGGGCAGGCGATCTCGCCAAGCAGCGCTTCGTAACGGGCTTCCATCGCGACCGCATCGGTTTCGGCAATCCAGCCCTCGAAAAGGGCTTCGGTATTATCGCCATGGTACTTGGACAGGCTTTCACGCAACTTGCCCGATTCCCACGCTTGGCGTGCGCGCTCCAGGCCCAGCCGGGCCGCCTCATGCATCACGAGCTGTGGGGCAATCGCCACTGCGCCACACACCCGTCGCGGATGCAGCGCCGCGCCGAGCAACGCGAGGCACCCCCCATAGCTGTGTCCGACGAGCACGGCGCGCTCGATCCCGGCGGCAATAAACACCTCGCCGAGCGTGGGACCGGCTTCATTGAGCCGGTGCTCGGGCGCCTTGGGCAGCGCGAGCCGCTCCGACCCCCCATGCCCCCAGCGCTCATAGACCAGTGCCGCGAGCCCCGTGGCCTCGGCCACCGCCTCCGGCAGGCCACGCCACATGGCGATGCAATCGAGTCCGCCATGGAGGAAGACCAGCGTGGGCCGGCCGGCGACGATCTCTCCGAGCACACGCGCGCGCAATCGGCGGCCCCCAGCGACCAATTCGCGGTCCGCCATCTGCTGTCCGGTCACGCCTTCAGCCCCAGCACGTCGCGCATGTCATAAGCCCCGGCATCGCGATCATGCAACCATACCGCGGCACGCACCGCACCCCGGGCGAAGGCCATCCGACTGGACGCCTTGTGGGTGATCTCGATCCGCTCTCCATCGGCAGCGAACAGCACCGTATGATCCCCCACAATGTCGCCGGCTCGCACCGAACTGAAACCGATTTCCATGCGACTGCGCGCGCCGGTCTGGCCTTGGCGGCCGTGGACGGCCACTTGGTCGAGCGTCCGCCCCAACGCCGCGGCCACCACTTCCCCCATGGTCAACGCAGTCCCCGAGGGCGCGTCGACCTTGTGCCGATGATGCGCTTCGTAGATCTCGATATCGGAATCCGCACCCACCACCTGGGCGGCGAGCTCCAACAAGCGGAAACACAGATTTACGCCGGTGCTGAAATTGGATGCCATACACCGCGGGATCTCCGCCGTCAGCGCATCGAGCTCGGCCCGTTGCGCCGCGTCGAACCCGGTGGTGCCGATGACCATGGCCTTGCCATGGGCCGCACAGATCCGCGCGTTGGCGAGAGTTGCCTGCGGGGCACTGAAATCAATCAGCACATCGAAGTCCCCGGCGACCGCCCCCAGATCTTCTATCAATACCACACCGGTCGCCTCCAGCCCGGCGAGGACACCGATATCGGCACCGAGCGCCGGCGAGCCCGGCCGCTCGAGCGCCGCCCCCAGCCGAGCATCTGGGTGCTGCGTAACGGCCTCTGCCAACACCCTGCCCATGCGGCCGGCAGCACCGGCAATTGCTATGCGAATCATGACGATATCCTATCGCAGCGGCCTGTCGGCCTCCCGCTCAGCGGGTAAACCCCTCGAAAAACTTCTTCGCGGTATCGAACCAGGAGCTTTCCCGCGGCGAATGACTTCCACCTTGCAAACTTTCCCGGAAGGACTCGAGCAGCTGCCGCTGCTCCCCGGATAGATTGACCGGCGTCTCGACCACTACTCGGCACAGGAGATCTCCGGGGCCGCCGCCGCGCACTGGCGCAATGCCCTTGCCCCGCAGCCGAAAAAGGCGTCCGGTCTGGGTTTCGGCGGGAATCTTCAGGTTGACCCTACCGGTCAGCGTGGGCACCTCCAGGTCGCCACCGAGCGCTGCATCGACGAAGGAAATCGGCACTTCGCAATAGAGGTCGGCACCGTCGCGCTGAAAAATGGGATGCGGCTTCACCACAACCTGGACATAGAGGTCCCCGCTCAGGCCGCCGTTGGGACCGGCCTCGCCCTCGCCCGTCAAGCGGATTCGATCGCCGGTATCGACCCCCGGGGGCACCTTGACCGACAGCGTGCGGGACTCCTCGATCCGCCCCCCGCCATGACAAGTGGCACAGGGATCGGAGATTACCCGGCCTCGGCCTCGGCAACTGGGGCAGGTTTGCTGGACCGCGAAAAAACCCTGAGAGCGGCGAATCTGGCCACTCCCCTGACAGGTACCGCAAAGAATGGGCGCCGTGCCCTTGCGCGCACCGCTGCCGTCACAGGTGGCACAAGTGGCCAGCGTGGGCACCCGGATTTTGGCGGTGGTACCGTGGGCTGCCTCTTCCAACGACAGCTCCAGATCGTACCGAAGATCGGCCCCTCGCGGTGGTCCGCCCCGCCGCCCGCCGCCGAAGATATCGCCGAACACATCGCCAAAGATATCACTGAAACTAGCGCCCCCGCCCTGCCCAGCAAAGCCGCCGCTACCGTCTACCGCGGCGTGTCCAAACTGATCATAGGCAGAGCGCTTGCTGCTGTCGGAAAGGACTTCGTAGGCTTCGGTGGCCTCTTTGAAACGGGCTTCCGCTTCCGGGTCATCGGGGTTGCGATCGGGGTGATATTTCATCGCCACGCGGCGGTAAGCCTTTTTGATCTCCGCCTCGCCGACGCCGCGACTCAAACCGAGTACTTCGTAATAATCCCGCTTCGCCATAGCCTCTCGCTCAGTTACTCATCGCGCAGAACTCAGTTACTCATCGCGCAAAAAAAGAGTACGCACTCCGCCCCGGGACACCCGCCCCATAGCAAAGACGCAGGCCAAGCCTGCGTCGAGCGCCAACCGGGGCACCAACGCCCCGGCACCCGGTCACTTATTCTTGTCAGCGTCGTCGACTTCCTCAAACTCGGCGTCCACCACATCGCCGTCGCCGGACTGGCCGCCGCTACCGGCGCTCTCGCCACCGGCGGCCTGTCCCTGGTCGGCCGCATCCGCATAGAGCTTCTGTGCCAACGCTGCCGACGCTTGAGACAGCTTGTTGGCAGCCGCCTCGATGGCCTCTTTGTCATCCCCCTTGAGCGCTGTTTCGACCTCGCCGATGGCTGCCTCGATCGCCGACTTCTCCTCGGGGCTCGCTTTGTCGCCGGCCTCTTCCAGCGTCTTACGGGCCGCGTGCGCCAGACCATCGGCCTGGTTCCGCGCCTGCACCAGCTCCTCGAACTTGCGGTCAGCCTCGGCATTGGCCTCGGCATCCTGCACCATTTTGTTGATCTCGTCTTCGCTCAACCCTGAGGAAGCCTTGATCACAATGGACTGCTCGCGCCCCGTCGCTTTGTCCTTGGCAGAGACATTGAGAATGCCATTGGCATCGATGTCAAAGGAAACCTCGATCTGGGGCATCCCGCGCGGCGCCGGCGGGATTTCGGTGAGGTCGAAACGACCCAGCGACTTGTTCTGCGCCGCCTGCTTGCGCTCGCCCTGTACGACGTGAATAGTCACCGCGGTCTGGTTGTCATCCGCCGTAGAGAAAACCTGTGACTTTTTAGTCGGGATCGTCGTGTTCTTCTCAATCAGCGGCGTGGCTACGCCCCCCATGGTCTCGATCCCCAGGGTCAGCGGAGTCACGTCAAGCAACAGCACGTCCTTGACGTCTCCGGAAAGCACTGCGCCCTGCAACGCTGCCCCAATGGCCACCGCCTCATCCGGATTGACATCCTTACGCGGCTCCTTGCCAAAGAACTCGGAGACCCGCAGCTGCACCATCGGCATCCGCGTCTGGCCTCCGACGAGAATGATCTCGTCGATATCTTTGGCGCTCTTTCCAGCATCGGCCAACGCGGTACGCACCGGTTCCAAGGATTGCTCGACCAGAGATTCGACCAGGGACTCAAGCTTGGCCCGGGTCAACTTGACGACCAGGTGCTTGGGACCACTGGCATCGGCGGTGATATAGGGCAAATTGACTTCGGTCTGCTGGCTGGAGGAGAGCTCGATCTTGGCCTTTTCAGCCGCCTCCTTGAGACGCTGCATCGCCAAGGGGTCACCTTTCAGATCCAGCCCGTTGTCCTTTTTGAAAGATTCAGCCAAATAGTCGATCAGGCGCAGATCAAAATCCTCACCGCCGAGGAAGGTGTCTCCATTGGTCGACAGCACTTCGAATTGGGTCTCGCCATCAACATCGGCGATTTCGATGATGGAGATATCGAAAGTGCCGCCACCGAGATCGTAGACCGCCACCACGCGGTCCCCCTTGCCGGTGCGATCGAGGCCATAGGCCAGTGCCGCGGCGGTCGGCTCATTGATGATCCGACGGACCTCCAGCCCGGCGATGCGTCCGGCATCCTTGGTCGCTTGGCGCTGAGAATCATTGAAATACGCGGGTACCGTAATCACCGCTTCGGTGACCTTTTCTCCGAGATAGTCCTCGGCGGTTTTCTTCATCTTCTTGAGGACTTCGGCCGACACCTGAGGCGGCGCCATCTTTTTGTCCTTGACCTCTACCCAGGCGTCACCGTTGTCGGCTTTGGCGATCTTGTAGGGCACCATTTTGATGTCCTTCTGCACCACGTCGTCCTCGAAACGCCGGCCGATCAGACGCTTGATCGCAAACAGTGTATTGGTGGGATTGGTCACGGCCTGACGCTTTGCGGATTGCCCGACGAGGATCTCTCCTTCATCCGTATAGGCGACAACCGATGGCGTGGTGCGCGCACCCTCCGCGTTCTCGATCACCTTGGCCTTGCCGCCCTCCAGAATGGCAACGCAGGAGTTGGTGGTTCCCAGATCGATGCCGATAATTTTTCCCATTGCGTATCTCTCCAACTGCCGAATAGCAGGTCGTTGAACGGTTTGCGGTTCTATATGGCGCTGCGCGGACCGATTTCAAGCCTCGGTTTGCGCCGGCGCGCCCTGGGACACCACGACCATGGCCGGACGCACCAACCGTTGATGGAGGGTATAGCCGCGCTGCAGCACCTCAACGACGGCATTGGCCGGCAACTCCGGGTGCGGCACCATGGCCACCGCTTGATGCACGTCCGGATCGAAATTGGCGCCGACCGGATCGACGACCTCGACCTGGTGTTGCCGCAGCACATCGAGCAATCCCTTATGGGTCAATTCCACACCTTCACCCAGCGCACGGGATTTCTCGTCCTCCCGATCGATCGCACCGAGCGCGCGCTCGAGGTTGTCGACCACTGGCAGCAGCGCCGCCACGAATTTCTCTAAGGCGAACTTATGCGCTGACTCGACATCACGCTCAGCGCGACGGCGCTGATTCTGCGCCTCGGCCAAGGCGCGCAGCTCCTGCTCGCGGGCGCCTTCCAGGGCTTCCTCCAAGGTCTCAATCTGCCGACGCAGTGACTCGATGTCGGCGTCCTGCGATTCCGCGCCGCTGGAGACGCCATCTGCAGTCGCCTCGCTGCTCTTTTCCTGCTCCTGGTCTGGGCCCTCGCCCCTATGCTCCTCGGTGGCCACTCTTACCCTCCGGATCGTCTTGCGGTAGGCCCCAATATTGGGTCGATCGGGTCGCTTTCAAGCAATCCATTGCCTCGCATCCGGGAGATTGGTTATAACACCGCCACCGCAGTCACCCCGGAGCCTTCGTGCTCACCAGCATCCACATCACGGACTACGGTCTGGTCGCCCAACTGGACATTGAATTCCGGCGTGGCATGACCGCCATCACCGGAGAAACCGGCGCCGGCAAATCGCTCGTGATCGACGCCCTGGGCATGGCGCTGGGCGATCGCGGTGACATCGGCCGCATTCGCGCCGGTGCCGAGCGCAGCGAGGTGGCCGCCGGCTTCGACGTCGCCGCCAACGCCCGCGCGCTGGCTTGGCTCGCCGCCCAGGACTATCCGGCGGATACCGAATGTCTACTGCGCCGTGTGTTCACCCGCGACGGGCGCTCTCGCGGCTACATCAATGGCCGTACCGCCACCATGCAACAATTGCAAGAACTCGGCGAGCTACTCATCGACATCCACAGCCAACACGAGCACCAGTCGCTATTACGCCGCGAAACCCATGCGCAGCTGTTGGATGACTACGGCCAACACGGGCAATACCTGAAGGCCACGGCCGACACCTATGCCGGATGGTGGCGATGTAACGATCAGCTTCGGGCCTACGAAACCGACCAGGAAAGCGCTACCGCACGCCGCGAGCTGCTGGCGTTCCAAGTTGGGGAACTCGATCGCCTGGCGCCCACCCCCGGCGAAGCCGCGGCCCTGGACCGCGAACACCGGCTGCTGGCCAACGCCGATCGCCTACTGGATCATTGCCATCAGTTATTGGCTTTGGGCGGCGAAGGCGAAGGTCAGGGCGAGCCAGACTTGGCGGCCCTCCTGCACCGGGCCGAAGCATTGGCCCGAGACCTCCACGCCAGCAGCGCTCAACTGCAATCCTGTGTCGACCTGTTCGATTCGGCCCGCATTCAGGTCGAGGAGGCGTTGCGAGAAGTCGCAGCGTTCGCAGCCAGCGTCGAATCCGATCCGGCGCGCTTGGAAGCCGTGGAAGCGCGACTGGCCGCCTACCATCGCCTGGCAAAACGCCATCAAGTGGCTGTCGATGAGCTCGCCGAATTTCACCAACAGCTGCGCGCCGAACTCGACGCGCTGGAGTCGCCCGAACAAAGTTTACAGGCGCTACGCGCCGAACGAGACCGCTGGGCCACCGACTACGCCGCCGCCGCCACTGCCCTCAGCGAAGCACGGCGAGACGCTGCAAGCCGCTTTACCCTGCAAGTCAATGCGCGACTGGCCGACCTCGGACTCGGCGCCGCGCGCGTCGAATTCGCATTGCCCCCACGCGCCGACGAGCGCCCCCATCCCGGTGGCCGCGAGACCCCCGAACTGCGGGTCGCCAGCAATCCCGGCCAGCCGCCGCGCCCCCTGGCCAAGGTTGCTTCCGGCGGAGAGCTGTCGCGCATCAGCCTGGCCATCCAGGTCGTGGCCGCAGAGAAGAACCGGGTACCCGCCATGGTTTTTGACGAGGTGGACGTGGGCGTCGGCGGCGCCACCGCCGCCATCATCGGTCAACTGCTACGCCAGCTCGGCGGCAAGGGTCAGGTCATCGCCATCACGCACCTGCCCCAGGTCGCCAGCCACGCCCATCAACACCTGGTGGTGACCAAGACCACGACGGGCAGCGACACCACAACCGCGTTACAGGCACTGGCCGCCGGCGAGCGCGTCGACGAGATCGCCCGCATGCTCGGCGGTGCGCGCATCACCGCAAAAACCGTCGCGCATGCTCGCGATCTATTGACCCAGGCGACCACCGAGTAGTGCCGCACGCGCGCCGCTTCGCCGCGGCGCGCTCACAACGCGAATACCCAGCTCAACGAAAGCAGGTCCACCCCGGGATTGATCTTGTCCAGATCGGCATTGGAGAGGTGTTCAATCTCAAGCCGCAGCTGCTGACCAGGCATCATGCGCCAAGCGACAAAACCCCGGGTATGGAATTCCAGCGGCTGACCGAGATCCTTACCGCCTCCCTCATGATAGACGCCCAACCCCGCTCCCAGGCCCCAAGACCACGTCTCGCTGAGCGCAAACTCACGAACACCGCCGGCGCCCAGGTACCAGTTACCCTCGGGCCGCGCAATCCACTGTAGCGTCGGCCGAATCGACCAGAGCGCCTCCAGCTCACTCCCTTCCAGCCCCAGCGTGATCGCGCCGCGCGTGTCGGCATCAAACACGCCAAAGGCTGAGACACCAAGGCTAGCTCGCGGCCCATCGGCACTGGCCGCGGCCGCCAGGGCGACCGCCAACAGCGTTCCCGTCGCACTACGGGCAAACCCTTTCCTGCGATTGTTATTCACGTCCTATGGCTCATCGAGACTATGGTTTCTTGAGCATACGATATGCGTCTAACGCTGTCATCGTGCACCCCGGCCGCGCCTGGACCCCGCCCCAGTCTCAGTCCAGCCACACCGAGCACTGTCCCGCCAACAAAGCGCGTTGATCGCCGAGCACCCGGATTAAGAAGTCCCGACAGGCGCGAACCCGGGCGCTGGCGCGCAGGTCGGCATGGAGGAGAATCCAGAGCCCGAAGGTGCTCGGGGTGAGGTCTGCGTGTACGCGCAACAACCCAGGCTCCCGGTCAGCCACCCAGCAGGGCAGACGCGCCCGCCCCAACCCCTTGCGAACAGCCAACGCCATCGTCTCGACATCATCGACCCGCAGCACGACCTGAGCATCCGGACAGTGCTGCCGCACCCACTCGGGAGCCTCCCGTTCGTCACGCCACAGCACCACCTCGGGGCGCGCGCCGCGGCGGGCCTCATAGGTCGGCGAGGTATACACCCCATGCTGAAAATCCGCGACCTTGCGCCCGATCAAATGATCCGGAGGCGCGGCGGTACCGCGGACCGCGATATCGGCCTGGCGAGCGGCCAAATCCCGAACCTCCGTGGTAATCATCAGCTCGAGGTCGATATCCGGATAGCGTTCGCGGAATTCCGGAAGGTAGGGCAGCACCAAAGGCGCCACGCCGTGATAGAGGGTGAGGCAGAGCCGGCCCTGAAGCCGCGCATCGCCCCCAAACAATGCCCGATCAATCGTCCGGACCCGCGTCTCGATCTCCAGCGCGTGGGGGTAAATGTTCTCGGCTGCTTGGGTCAAGGCATAGCCCGTGGGCAGCCGTTCGAACAGACGCACCCCCTGCCGCTCTTCATAGGCATGAATGCGCCGCAGCACCGTGGAATGGTTCACGCCGAGTTCTTTGGCGGCGCCGGAAAGACTACCGCTGCGCGCCACGGCGAGGAAATAGCGAACGTCGTCCCACTGATTCATCTGTGCATCCACGCATAGAAAAATTGCATTCTTTGCGAATTTACACAAAGCGGGAGCAAAACTACATTGGGCTCATCGCTCGCCGCGTCGGCGAGCTTCCACTTCGGAGCGAAGGCAGCCATGAAAATGCAACGCCACCACCTGATCCAGCAGGGGCCTACCTGGATGGCGATCGCCACAGCGTTACTGTGCGCCTATGTGTTACTCAGCAATCTCAGCTTGAGCCAGCCCGCGCTGTGGTGAGCCCGACACGCTGCCGCCCCGCGCGGGCGGCAGCAACTCAACGGGGAAGCCGGAGCAGCGCCCGGGCCAGGATATTGCGCTGCACCTCGCTGCTGCCACCATAAATGGTCGCCGGACGCGACAGGTAATAGGGATTGACCGGCTTGAGCGTGGAGCCATCGGCCAACTCGAGCACGGCGTCGGTGGCGCCATATTCGCCGGCCGTCTCCAGCAACAGATCGGTCACACGCTGAAATAATTCGGTCACGGCCAGCTTGAGCACCGAGACCTCCTCCCCCAACGGCTCACCGCGACGCAGAACCTCGAGCATGCGCACGTAGAGGGCGACCATGTCCTCGACTTCCATCGCCAGGGTCACGTACCGATTGCGAAATATCGGATCCTCGAACAAACCCAGTGTCCGCGCCAGGGCCTCCAGCCGCTGCAGGGGAAACTTCGCCAACTTCGGGCTGCCCAGCAGAATGCGCTCGGCACCGAGCAGCGCCTTGGCCATCGACCAGCCCTGGTTGACCTCACCGACCATGGCATCGCGGGGCACCCGGACGCCGTCGAAAAACACCTCGGCAAACTCGGAGTAGCCGCCGATG
>JBFHML010000015.1:0-47459 GCA_041594335.1 Porticoccaceae bacterium | reverse complement strand
GATGGCAGCGGTGCGGCGTTGTAGCTCGGCCGCGGTGACCGCGGTGGAGAAGCGGAAATTGAACTGCGCTTCCAGCTTGCCCGGGATGACGTTGGTAACTCCGGTGCCGGCGTGGATATTGGAAATCTGGAAACTGGTCGGTGGAAACTGATCGGTGCCTCGATCCCAGGTCTCGGCGATGAGTGCTGCCAGCGCTGGGACAACCCGGTGAATGGGGTTATCGGCCAATTCCGGGTAGGCGACATGTCCTTGAATTCCCTGAATGTGCAGCGTTGCGTTCAGAGACCCGCGTCGGCCGTTACGCAGGGTATCGCCCAGGGCCTGGTGGCTTGACGGCTCTCCCACGACGCACCAATCGGGGATGAGGCCCTGTTCGTTCAGCCAGGCCACGACGCGGGCGGTACCGTCGATGGCCGGCCCCTCCTCGTCGCTTGTTAACAGGAAGGCAATCCGGCCAGGGGCATTGGGATAGCGGGCGACGAAAGTCTCCACGGCGGTAATCATCGCTGCCAGGGAGCCCTTCATGTCCGCAGCGCCACGGCCGTAGAGCATGCCGTCCTCGATATGTGGCGCAAAGGGGGGAGTGCGCCACGCGGCTTCGGGGCCCGGCGGTACGACGTCGGTATGGCCGGCGAAACACAGCATGGGCCCCTCGGTGCCGCGCAGTGCCCAGAGGTTGCTGACCGATCCGAAGGGGAGCGGGGTGAGGGTAAACCCCTGGGCGGCGAGCCGCGCCCCGAGGACATCCAGGCAGCCGGCGTCAGTGGGTGTCACCGACGGACGCTGGATCAGTTCGCAGGCTAACGCCAGCGTCGGGGTCATCGCCATGGTTGCGGGTTCACTCCGTCAATTGTGGCTGTGCAGCTCGTCATTCAGGGCAACCGCAGTGCGATTGGTCAGGCATTCGACTGCCCCGGTCTCTGAGTTGCGGCGAAACAGCAGGTCGGAGCGCCCAGCGAGTTCGCGGGCTTTTGCGGAGCCGGCCGGTTGTCGGCGATCGTCCAGCAGGGTGACCTTGGTGCCGGCGGTGACGTAAAGCCCGGCCTCTACCGTACAGCGGTCGCCCAACGGAATGCCGATACCGGCATTGGCGCCAATCAGGCATTCGCGCCCCACCGAAATGACCAGGTTGCCGCCACCGGAGAGGGTGCCCATGGTTGAGCTGCTGCCGCCGAGGTCGGAACCCGCGCCGACGAACACACCGGCGGAGATGCGCCCCTCCACCATATTCGGTCCTTCGGTGCCGGCGTTAAAGTTGATAAAGCCCTCGTGCATCACCGTGGTCCCTTCGCCCAGGTAAGCGCCGAGGCGGACGCGTGCGGTATCGGCGATACGCACCCCGGTGGGCGCGACGTAATCGGTGAGGCGGGGAAACTTGTCGACACTGTATACCGACAGCTGTCGGCCGGCGAGGCGAGCGGACCATTGGCGTTGCGGGAGTTCGTTAAGGTCTATGGCCCCTTCGCTGGTCCAGGCAACGTTGGGCAGGCAGCCGAAAAGTCCGGTCAGATTCAGTGCGTGGGGTCGAGCCAGCCGATGCGACAGGAGATGGAGTTTGAAATAGGCTTCCGGAACTGAGGCCGGTGCCGTGTCTTCAGCGAGTATTGCGAGCACCGGGATGCGTGTGCTGTCGCGCAGTGCCAATGCTTGGTCGGCGAGCACGCTAGCGCCCGCCCGGGCAAAGCTGTCGGCCAAGGTGGTGAGCTGTGTCGCTTCCAGGCGCAGGGACTGATTGCCGCCGTCATAGCCCAGTGCCGTGGCAACCGCCGCGGTGATGGTGGAATCGGGTTGCAGTAGGGGCGTGGGAAAGAACGCTTCGAGGAGGTCGCCGCTGCCGTTACTGGTGCTGACGCCCAAGCCCAGGCCAAATAATTCTGCCATGGTGGTGCTCCTGTATTGCGCCAGTTCAGGCGCCGCCGAAGATGTGCTGATAGGTTTCAGGATGGAAGCCGACTTCGATCCCGCGGTGATGCTCGAGTACCGGCCGGCGTAGCAGGGTGGGGTAAGCCTGCAACAGCGCGGGGGCCGTCTTTTCAGAAAGCGCTTCCCGGTCGGCTGCATCCAGTTGCCGCCAGGTTGTGCTGCGTCGATTAACCAGCTTTTCCCAGCCGAGGGTGGCGAGCCACTGGCTCAGTCGGTGGGGTTCGAGGCCCTCGGTGCGGACGTCGTGAAAGCGATAGGAAACGCCTTGTTCCTCAAGCCAGCGCCTCGCCCGTTTCACGGTGTCACAATTGGGAATGCCGTAGATGTCGGTCACTTGCCGGGGGCGGTGGTGCGCTATCCTGCGAAGGCCGAACAGAATAGCAAATTCGCGCCCGCCGGGCATGGTTGGAGGCTTCTGCCCGGGTTAGGCCTTGCGGATTTGCGGGGCGACTGTACGGCGGGGATAGCAAGTCCGGCAGATTTCACAGCGGGTTCCGTCGCAACCCCGAGCGCTGCAGTATTCGCGGCCGTAGTAGATCATTTGCAAGTGGAGGTCGCGCCAGGATTCCTGCGGAAACAAGGCCTTGAGGTCGCGCTCGGTGCGCGCGACATTGCGACCGTCACTCAGGCCCCAGCGTTGCGCCAGGCGGTGAATGTGGGTGTCGACGGGAAATGCCGGGTGGCCGAAAGCCTGGGACATGACGACGCTGGCGGTCTTATGCCCGACGCCGGGCAGACGCTCCAGGGCTGCGAGGCTTTCTGGTACCTCGCCACCATGTTCACGCAGCAAAATCTGCGACAGGGCGACAATCGCCTTGGCCTTGCTCGGGGCCAGACCGCAGCTGCGGATGAGCGCCAGTACTTCGGTCTCGCCGAGTTCGGTCATCGCCTGTGGATTCGGCGCACGCGCGAAAAGTGCCGGGGTCACTTGGTTTACCCGAGCATCGGTGCATTGTGCGGAAAGCAGTACGGCGATCAGCAGCGTAAAGGGATCGCGGTGATCGAGGGGAATCGGAGGGTTTGGGTAGAGTTCCTGTAACCGCCTGGCGATATAACGCGCCCGCTCCGCCTTGCGCATTAACCTTGCTCCAGTAACTCTCGCATGCGGTATGCGGCCTCTCGACAGGCTTCGAGCGGTGCAACCAGTGCGATGCGCACCCGGTGTTCGCCTGGGTTGCCCCCCGTGGCCGGGCGGGCTAGATAGCGGCCTGGGACCACGGTGACCCCCTGCTCTCGGTAGAGACGCTGGGCGAAGGTCTCATCGTCCATGGGTGTGCGTGGCCAGAGATAGAAACCCGCGTCTGGCGGGGAGACTGCTAGGCAATCGCCCAGCACCTCAAGTACGGCCGCGAATTTCTCCCGGTACTGGCGGCGGTTTTCCTGCACATGTTGCTCGTCATTCCAGGCCGCGATGCTGGCGAGCTGGTGGGGAACCGGCAGGGTGCACCCATGATAGGTGCGGTAGCGTAGAAAGCTTTCCAGGAGCCGTCCGTCTCCAGCCACAAAGCCCGATCGTAGGCCGGGCAGATTGGAGCGCTTGGACAGGCTGTGAAAGGCCAGACAGCGGTGGTAATCGTGGCGGCCCAGCGCTGCGCAGGCCTGTAGCAAACCCGGCGGGGGCGCGTTTTCGTCGGGATAGAGCTCGGAATAACACTCGTCGCTCGCGATGAGGAAGTCGTGACGATCGGCGAGTTCGATGAGGTGCTGCAACGTCGGCATAGGAGTGACGGCCCCGGTGGGGTTGCCCGGCGAGCACAGATAGAGCAACTGGCAGCGATCCCAGACGTCTGCCGGGACTGCCCGGTAATCGGGAACGAAATCGTTGGTGGCATCGCAGGTTAGGTAATGCGGCTGGGCTCCGGCGAGGAGTGCGGCGCCCTCGTAGATCTGGTAGCAGGGATTCGGCATGACCACCAGCGCACCCGGCTTGGGGTCCACGACGCATTGCGCGAGGGAAAACAGGCCCTCGCGGGTGCCGTTGAGCGGGAGGATTTCCCGCTCGGCATCCGGTGGACCCGGAAGATCAAAGCGTTTGTGCAGCCAGTTGGCAATCGCGGCGCGTAATTCCGGTCTGCCACGCGTAGCGGGATAAGCCGATAGTTGAGAGAGGTTCTCGGCGAGGACTTCACGCACGAACGCCGGTGCGGGATGCTTGGGCTCCCCCACCGACAAGTCTATTGGTGTGCGGCCCGCTGCGGCAGTGGTGGGGCCGAGAAGTGTGCGCAATTTTTCGAACGGGTAGGGTTGCAGTTCGTGCAGTAGGGGGTTCACGGTTGTTATCTCGGCGGATTGGATTCAGTCCCGTAGAGCGATTTCTCGCTGTGGGATCTCGCGCAATGTGCTGCCGCCCACGAGGTCGTCGCGATTGCGCTGGTCGACCTCTTCGCAAATGCTTTGGCGTAAGTGTTCACAATGTTCGGCATCGCGCAGCGGTTGTCCGGCACTGTCGGTAACATAAAACACGTCTTCGACTCGCTCGCCGAGGGTGGCTAGCTTGGCGCTGTGCACTTGCAGCTGGTGCGCCATAAAGATGCGGCCCAAGTGGGCGAGTAGCCCCGGACGATCCGGTGTCAACACCGTAATTCGGGTGTAACCCTCATCTTCGGGATTGATGAAAGCGGCGGTGCCGGTGGTCAGTTGTTTGAGCTGGCGGGAAACCCTTCGGTTGGGTTTCGGCATGGTGTCGAGCGATCCGGTGAGCACCTCGCGGAGGAGCTTGGCGAGTCGGCGAACCCGCTGCGTGTTCTCCGCGAACGCTTGCCCTTGATCGTCGAGCGCATAGAACAGGTTGAGTGTGCGCCCCGGCCCCGGCGCATAGAGCCGGGCATCGACGACGTTGAGGTTCAGCTGATCGAGCGCCCCGGCAATCTTGGGAAAGACATTGCCGATATCGTTCGTATAGACGAAGACCCGGGTCGCCGTGGCGTCCTCCACACCCGCATTCTCGATATAGATGATGGGGTTATCGCCTGATTGCTTCCATACCTGCCGAGTGCAGCGGCGAATGACCGAAGCTTTTTCCTTGAGGAAAAAATCATCGCCGACCGAACCCCAGATGGCCAGGCACTGACGCTCTTCGAGGCCGTCTTTGGCCAACAGCGCCAAGGCTTCCGCGCGGGAACCCTCGATCCACTCTCTCCGGTTGATGGGGTTTTCCAAACCGCGGGCAAGAGCTTCGCGCGTGGCTAGGTACAGTTGGCGCATGAGCGCGCCTTTCCATTGATTCCAGAGGGTGGGGTTGGTGGCATTCATGTCTGCGACGGTGAGCACGAACAGGTAATCCAGGTGGATCTGGTCCCCCACCAGGCGCGCGAATTTATGGATGACATCGGGATCGTCGATATCTTCTCGCTGCGAAGTGGCCGACATCAGCAGGTGATGTTCAACCAGCCATTTGAGCAACCGCACTTCCTGCTCGCTGAACCCGTGGCGGCGCGCAAAAAGGGCGACTTCCGTGGCGCCGAGCTGGGAGTGGTCGCCACCGCGGCCCTTGGCGATGTCGTGGTACAGGCCGGCGGCATACAGCAGTTGGGGCTTGGGCAGGTTTTTCGCGACATAGGCGGCAATGGGAAAGCGCTCGGCGTCGGCCTGGTTGGCCAGCCGCCGCATATTGCGCACCACCTGTATGGTGTGGGCATCGACCGGATAGACATGGAAGAGGTCGTGTTGCATCTGTCCGACGATGCGGCCGAACTCCGGTAGGTAGGCGCCAAGAATCCCGTACCGCGACATCCGCTGCAGCTGATTGGACAGGTTGCCCTTGCATTCGAGCAGACGGACGAACAGCGCTTGATTGCGTGGGTTGTCGCGGAATTCGGCGCCGATCCGCCATTGATTGGCAAGAATCTCCCGGATGGTGGTCGAGCGAATTCCGCCCAATTCTGGGCGCTCGCCAAGCAGGACAAAGGCCTCCAGAAGTGCCGAGGGTTCCCGCGCGATAACCGCTGGATCGATGGTTTCGAGGTAGTCGTTGCGTGCTTGAAAACGTTCGTTGATCTGCACTATTTGGCCACCGCGGCGGCTGTGCAGAATTTCCTCGTCGAGATATTGCAATAGCATGTCGTTGAGGCGCCGCACCGTCAGAACGGTTCGGTAGTAACGCTGCATGAATTGCTCGACTGCCAGGCTTTGCGGTGTATCTCGATAGCCGAATTGCTGAGCCAGTGCCCGTTGATGATCGAAGTACAGACACTCCTCGGCCCGCCCCGCGATCAGATGGAGGCCGTACCGCACCCGCCAAAGAAAATCCTCAGCGTCTCGCAGCTGCTCAAACTCTTCGCGGGTGAGCAGATCGCCATTGGCCAGGGTTTCAAGAGAGCTCACGCCAAAGTGGCGCAGCGCGATCCAGTGGATGGTTTGGATATCGCGCAATCCACCCGGAGCTTCTTTGATGTTCGGCTCTAAATTGTATTCGGTGTTGCCGTGTCGCTCGTGTCGTTCCCGTTGCTCATCGCGCTTGGCGCGAAAAAATTGCGCAGACGGCCAGATTTTACTGGCCCCGGTCCGAGCGTGCATGTCGCGCTCGATCTCGGCGTTGCCGGCGATGGTGCGGCTTTCCATCAGGTTCGTGGCGACTGTGATATCGGCTCGCGCTGCGGCGGCGCAATCGCCGAGAGTTCGCACACTGTGGCCGACCTTGAGCTGGAGGTCCCAAAGCGCAGCCAGGAAAGCCGAGATATCGTCGCGGTAGCGATCCGGGCGCCGGCGTTTGGTGATGATCAGCAGGTCGATGTCGGAGTGGGGGTGGAGTTCACCGCGCCCGTAGCCGCCCACCGCGAGCAGCGCAATGCGATCGTCCCAGTGAAAGCGCTCCCAAACCGCATGTACTACCAGATCGGTGAAGGCGGCGCGCTCGGCCACGAGCAGGCGTACCGGTTCCCCGCCGCGGTAGCGCAAATCGAAGGACTCGCCGGCCTCTCGGAGCAGGTGTCGCAGCTCAGCCAGTGAGGTGGTGGGTGCTACGCCAGCCGCCAGGTGGGCGAGGGCGGGTGCATGTTCGAGCGGGGAGATGCGCAGCGACATGGGATCAGAAAGTTTCGTCACGTCGCGCCGTGAGTACTTCGACTCCAGTGGCGGTGACCGCCAAGGTGTGCTCCCACTGTGCCGAAAGCCGGCCGTCTTTGGTTTCGACAGTCCAGCCGTCGGGCTTGAGCCGCGTGTGATGGCGTCCCGCGTTGACCATGGGCTCGATCGTGAAGGTCATGCCCTCCTGCAGTTCCAGGCCGGTGCCGGGCCGGCCGTAATGTAGCACCTGGGGGTCTTCATGGAACTCGCGGCCGATACCATGCCCGCAGTATTCCCGAACCACGGAATAATAGCTGCCCTCGGCGTGCTGCTGGATGACGTGCCCGATATCGCCCAGCCGACATCCTGGGCGTACCAGAGCAATCGCTTTGTACAGGCATTCGCGGCTGATGCGCATCAGGCGTTGGGCGTGCTCCGGAACCTTGCCCACGCCGAACATCATGCTGGTGTCGCCGTGGTAACCGTCTTTGATCACGGTAATGTCGATGTTGATGATGTCGCCGCTTTTGAGCACCCGGCTATCGGACGGGATGCCATGGCAGATCACCTGGTTGATGGAAGTGCAGATCGACTTGGGAAAGCCGCGATAATTCAGTGGCGCGGGGATGGCGCCTTGTACCTTGACGATGTAGTCGTGGCAGATCCGGTCCAGCTCCCCCGTGGAGATGCCGGGCTCGACGTGGGGAGCGATCATTTCGAGCACCTCGGCCGCCAGTCGACCGGCGACGCGCATCCGCTCGATTTCCGACGGAGACTTGATACTGACTGCCATGCGCGGAATCCGACTTTGGTGTGGCGGGGTAACGTATCAGTGTACCTGATGTTGTCTTGCCGTGCGGCCGACCTAACACCGCCAACCCGCTTTGTGGTATAAAGCCGGGCGCGCTGGCTGGGCTCACTTCGGCGGCGCCGATCATTATTCACATTAACGCCACACACGTGCCGGCACATTGTCCCGGGTGCCCTCCGGGGTTGGGCAATGGGGTACGTGGAGGTTCAACCCGAAACAGAGGAATCGAGCTATGACCGCTGTCAGCATGCGGGAGATGTTGCAGGCCGGTGTCCATTTCGGACACCAGACCCGCTTCTGGAACCCCAAGATGCGCCCTTTTATCTTTGGCGCACGCAACAAGATCCATATCATCAACCTGGAACAGACGGTGCCGGCTTTCAATCAGGCGCTGGACGTTATCCGGCAGCTCGCCGCCAAGAATAACAAGGTGTTATTCGTGGGGACCAAGCGGGCGGCGCAAAAGCTCGTCAAGGAGCAGGCTGAGCGTTGTGGTATGCCTTATGTCAGCCACCGTTGGTTGGGCGGAATGCTGACCAATTACAAGACCATCCGCAGCTCGATTCGGCGCTATCGGGAGCTGGAGGAGCAAAGCCGGGATGGGACTTTCGAGAAGTTGACTAAGAAGGAAGCCCTGACCCGAACCCGCATGATGGAGAAGCTGGAGCGCTCGATCGGCGGGATTAAAGATATGGGCGGTCTGCCCGATGCGCTGTTCGTGATCGATGTCGACCACGAGCGGATCGCGGTCCAGGAGGCCAACAAGTTGGGCATTCCGGTCATCGGCGTCGTGGACACCAATAGTGATCCCGATGGGGTCGATTATGTGATTCCCGGCAATGATGACGCCATCCGCGCCATCAAGCTGTACACCGAGGCCGTCGCCAACGCCGTGCTCTCGGCGCGTGAGACCTCCGCTTCCGGCTCGGCGCGAGACGAGTTCGTCGAGCTTGACGAGGCACCGGGAGTAGCGGCTGCCGAAGACAACTGACCCGGCGCGCTACCCCGGGGAACTAGTGAATCCAGATACAGTCATTCGGAAGCGGATGCGGGAGAAGAATAGATGACGGCAATCAGCGCGGCTCTAGTCAAGGAGCTACGTGAACGTACTGGCCTGCCCATGATGGAGTGCAAGAAAGCGCTCCAAGAGGCGGCTGGGGATATCGACACGGCGATCGAAAACCTGCGTAAGTCTGGCGGCATGAAGGCGGCGAAAAAAGCCGGCCGGACTGCGGCGGACGGCGTGGTCGCGGCTCGGGTGGCGGACGACGGCAGCTACGGGGTCATGGTCGAGGTCAATTCTGAGACGGACTTCGTGGCGCGGGATGAGAATTTCCTGGGCTTTGTCGCGAAAGTCGTGGATCGCGTGTTCGCAGAGCGAAGCGAGGACGTGGTCGCGCTGATGCCGGGCGAATTGGAATCGGCTCGCGAGGCCCTGGTACAGAAGGTGGGTGAAAATATCAGCGTGCGCCGTTCGCGCGCCCTGGAAGCACCGATCGTCGGCGAGTACGTGCACAGCAACAATCGCATCGGTGCGCTCGTAGGCTTGACCGGTGGTTCAGCGGAGCTGGCGCGAGATTTGGCCATGCACGTGGTGGCAGTGAATCCCCAGGTCGCCAAGCCGGAAGAAATGCCCGAGGACGTCGTCGCGAAGGAGCGTGAAATCTTCGCGGCACAGGCGCGTGAAAGTGGTAAGCCCGAAGAGATCGTCGAGAAGATGATTGTCGGTCGGATCAACAAATTTCTCGCGGAATCCAGTCTGGTGGAGCAGGCCTTCGTGAAAGATCCGGAGGTCAAAGTACGTCAGCTCCTAAAGGCGGCCGGCGCCGATATCGTGGGCTTCGTCCGCTTTGAAGTTGGGGAGGGCATCGAGGTAGAAGCGACTGACTTCGCTGCCGAAGTGGCGGCCCAGGTGCGGTCGTCGGGCTGAGCTTCAACGGAGCAGGCCCTTGAGCGACGCGGCAGGCCGGCATGGATACAACCGCATTCTCCTGAAGCTCAGTGGAGAGGAGCTGCAAGGTGATGCCGGGTTTGGCATTGACCCGACCATATTGACGCGCACTGCCGACGAAATCGGCCAACTGCTTGCCCATGGTGTGCAGGTGGGCGTTGTGGTCGGGGGTGGTAATTTGTTCCGCGGCGCCGCGCTGGCGGCAGCCGGCATGGAGCGAGTCACGGGTGACCAGATGGGCATGCTGGCCACCATCATGAATGCCCTCGCGCTGCGGGATGCCCTCGAGCGGCGCGGTTTGCCCGCGCATCTCCTGTCGGCTACCGCCGTGGCCGGCGTCGCCAATCAATACGACCGCCGCTCGGCGATTCGCTATCTCGAGGGCGGCAAGGTGGTATTGTTTGCTGGCGGCACCGGCAATCCCTTTTTCACTACGGATTCTGCGGCTTGTCTGCGCGCCATAGAGATTCGCGCCGAGCTGGTGCTCAAGGCCACCAAAGTCGATGGAGTGTATTCGGCGGATCCGGCGCTGCACGCAGATGCCCGACTGCTGCCCAGGTTGAGTTATGACCAGGTGCTCGACGGCAAGTTGGGGGTGATGGACCTTACCGCCATTTGTTTGTGTCGGGACCACGGTATGCCGATACGCGTGTTCCGGATGTCCAAGCCGGGTGCGTTACTGGATATCGCCCGAGGGGGAAGCGAAGGCACGCTGATCGGGGAGGAATAACTGATGATCGAAGAATTCAAGCAAGATGCGATCGAGCGTATGGACAAGGCGTTGGAGGCCTTGGCGGTAACGCTCAGCCGCCTGCGCACTGGCCGTGCGCACCCGAGCCTGCTCGACGGCGTGATGGTGGAATACTACGGCAGTGACACTCCGCTGCGGCAGGTTGCCAATGTCGTGGCTGCAGATGCCCGCACCCTGACGATCACCCCCTATGAGAAGAATCTGGTGCGGGATATCGAGCGCGCGATTATGAAGTCGGATTTGGGGCTGAATCCGGTTACCGCCGGTGAGGTCATCCGCGTGCCGATGCCGCCGCTCACCGAGGAGACGCGCAAGGGACTCATCCGGCAGGCGCGACAAGAGGCCGAGCAGGCGAAGATCTCGATCCGTAATATCCGCAGGGACGTGCTCGCGGATATTCGGGAGCTGACCAAGGCCAAGGAAATCAGTGAGGATGATGAGCGTCGCGCCCAGGAAGAGGTGCAACGGATCACCGACCGTCACGTCGCCCGAGTCGATCAGCACCTGGCAGAGAAAGAAAAAGATCTCATGGAAATCTGAGCCTTGGAGGCAGCTATGTCCGAGGCCAACCCGTCCGAGCAATCGTCGCATCCGCTCCGTCACGTGGCAATCATCATGGACGGCAACAGCCGTTGGGCGCGCGCGCGCGGTCTTGGCGGCGTCGCTGGCCATCGTGCCGGTGTAGAGCGGGTCCGGGATGTGCTTGACGGCTGCCATCGGCATGGTGTGCGGGCGGCAACCCTCTTTGCGTTCAGTAGCGAGAACTGGCAGCGACCCGCGGAAGAGGTTCAGGGCCTGATGGCCTTGTTCGCCTCTTATCTGCGTAAAGAGCGAAGCGATCTGATTCGTCGTGGTGTTAGCCTGCGGGTGATTGGTGGTCGTGATCGTTTCAGCCCACGGCTCTGTCGCTTAATCGAACGGGTGGAGGAGGCCACGGCGGGTGGAGAGCTGCGACTCAATCTAGCAGTGGACTATGGTGGTCGTTGGGACCTGGTCCAGGCCGTTCGTCGCCTCGCCATAGGGGTCCGTGACGGATTGTTGGATCCCGAGGCCATCGATGAAGAGATCGTTGAAAGCCATCTTTGCCTGGCTGGCCAGCCTGCCCCGGATCTCTGCATTCGCACCGCCGGGGAATTGCGGATCAGTAACTTTCTCTTGTGGCAGCTTGCCTACAGCGAACTGTACTTCGCCGACTGCTTCTGGCCCGACTTTGACAGCGCGTGCTTCGATGCCGCGGTCGCCGAATATCATCGCCGCCAGCGGCGTTTTGGGAGAGCGGTAACCATTTCAGAGCCAACCCGATGCTCGGGCAGCGCCTGATCACCGGGGGGTTGTTGGCGTCGGCGTTCCTCGCGGCGCTGCTGTGGTTGCCGGCGGCCGGCCTGATGTTCCTCGCGGGTGTGGTGATCTCGCTCGGGGCTTGGGAATGGGGCGGTTTGACGGGCTTGCGGGGGCCGGGTCGCGTGGGCTACGTGCTGCTGCTCGCGGCCCTGATGCTTGGCTGCGTTTGGGTCGGACCGCCGTGGGTGCCGCTTATTTTGGTGGTTGCCGGTGTCTGGTGGCTGCTGGTGTTGAAGTGGGTGCTCGGCTACCCCGGCTCCGTCCGCCGGTGGGGGTCGACGGCCATGACCGCTGTCATGGGCGTGGGTACGCTGATACCAGCCTGGGCCGCAATGTACTGGTTGGTGAATCGAGAGCTCGGCGTAGGGTGGCTCGCGGCGGTGGTAATGTTGACCGTAAGTGCGGACATTGGCGCTTTTTTTGGGGGGCGCGCTTTTGGCCGGCGCCGCTTGGCGCCTGCGGTGAGTCCCGGTAAAACCTGGGCGGGAGTTGGCTGTGGATTGGTCGCGGCGCTGGTGGTCAGCGCAATGCTTGTGTATCCCCTGGCGCTTGTCGGGCATTGGTGGGGGTGGCTGGCTGTGTGTGCAGTGACCGTGGGTGCTGGGATATTGGGAGACTTGGGGGAGAGCATGGTCAAGCGCCATCATGGCGTGAAAGACAGCGGTGCGTTACTCCCCGGCCACGGCGGTGTACTGGATCGCATCGACAGTCTGTCCGCCGCGTTGCCGATCTTCGCACTGGCCTTGGTGTTGGCTGAGCGCTTAGTCGGTCTGCCGGTATGACATCCGGAGCACGCTGATGCAGGGGGTCGCCATTCTGGGGTCCACTGGTTCCATTGGTGCCAGCGCGTTGGATGTGATTGGGCGCCATCCGGAGCGTTTTCGGGTTGTCGCGTTGAGCGGGCAGCGCCGGCTCGAGCTGCTGGTAGAGCAAAGTCGGCGGTTTCGGCCGGATGTTGTCGCCGTGCCCCATGCGGAGGCGGCCGCCTGGATCCAGCCCGAGTTGCCTCGAGGCACCCGCGTACTGGTGGGTACGACCGGGCTGGAAGAGGCCGCAGCAGACGCCCGAGCGGAAGTTGTGATCGCGGCCATTGTCGGTGCGGCTGGATTATTGCCGACCTTGGCCGCCGCTCGCGCTGGTAAACGCCTTCTATTGGCCAATAAAGAAGCGCTGGTGATGTCTGGCGGCTTGTTCATGCAAGCCGTGGTGGACGGTGGGGCAACCCTGCTGCCGCTTGATAGCGAGCACAACGCGATCTTCCAGTGCTTGCCCTCGGAGCGTGGCAGTAACCGGGGTGTGAGACGCTTGATTCTCTCGGCTTCGGGTGGTCCCTTTCGTGAAACGCCGTGCGAGCAGCTTGCCGCAGTGACGCCCGAACAGGCTTGTGCCCACCCGACCTGGCGTATGGGGCGGAAGATTTCCATAGACTCGGCGACCATGATGAACAAAGGATTGGAGTTGATCGAGGCCTGTTGGCTGTTCGGTGTCGGTGCCTCGCAAGTCGACGTCCTGATTCACCCGCAGAGTATCGTGCACTCGCTGGTCGAGTACACGGATGGATCAGTGCTTGCGCAACTCGGCAACCCGGATATGCGCACACCCATCGCCCACGCCTTGGCCTATCCGGAGCGCATCGCCTCTGGCGCCGAGCGTCTTGATCTGGCCGCGATCGCGCGCCTGGAATTCTCCGAGCCGGATTTACGAAAATTTCCCGCCCTGCGGCTCGCTCGAGAGGCTGCCGCGGCCGGTGGTGATACGCCGACGGCGCTCAATGCCGCCAACGAAGAAGCCGTGGCTGCATTCTTGGCGCGTCAATTGCGTTTCCCACACATCGCTAGGGTGGTCGAACGCGTTTTGGAGGTTTGGCAGGCGACCGAACCCGATACCGTCGCGGCGGTCCAAGCGAGCGATCAGCGCGCGCGGCGATTGGCCCGCGAAGTGATCCGAGGCGTTGTGGTGGAGGCGGGAGAGTGGGCGTAATCGAACAGATCTTTTATTTCTTGGTGGTGCTCGGGGTGCTGATCACCTTCCACGAGTTCGGCCACTTCTGGGTGGCGCGACGTTGCGGCGTTCGCGTGTTGCGTTTTTCCATCGGCTTTGGTCCGGCCTTGTTGCGTTGGCGGGATCGCCAGGGTACGGAATTCGTCCTCGCGCTGTTGCCCTTGGGCGGCTACGTGAAAATGCTGGATGAGCGGGAAGGCGAGGTCCCCCCAGCGGAGCGGCTCCATGCGTTCAACCGTCGTCCGGTTGGCCAACGTATCGCCACAGTCGCGGCCGGGCCGTTGGCGAACTTCCTGCTGGCGATACTGGCCTATTGGGTGGTGTTTGTGCACGGCATCCAGGGCGTGGCGCCGGTAATTGCCGAAGTGGTGCCAGGCTCGGTGGCGGCCACCGCAGGACTGCGCCCGGGTGAGGAGATTGTTGCTGTGGACGGTGGGGAAACGCCCACAGTCCAGATGCTGGGAGAGCGACTGGTGCGGCGTCTGGGCGATAGCGGAACCATTCGCTTCGCGGTACGAATGCCGAATTCCGATATCGTTCGTGAGTCCAGCGCCGAGCTCAGCCGCTGGGATTTGGATCCTGCGGCGCCGGATCCGATCGGGGATCTCGGCCTACGACTGTATCGGCCGCCAGTTCCTCCGGTCGCGGCGCTGGTCGAGCCTGATAGCCCTGCGGCGGTCGCGGGGTTGCAGCCCGGTGATCGTATTCGCTCGGCCGATGGACAGGTGATCGACGACTGGGAGGACTGGGTGAGCTACGTGCGCGCCCGGCCGGGTGAGCGGATTGCGGTCGAGGTCGAGCGCGATGGCGGCACGGTGGCGCTGGACATGGTGCCTCGCCCGGTGGTCGAGGGTGACCAGACCCATGGCCAGGTGGGGATGGCGGTAGCTGGCGTCGAATGGCCGGCAGAGTACCGCCGCGAGGTACGTTTCGGTCCGCTACAGGCTTTGTGGCGGGGCGCGACCACGACCTGGGACACCAGCGTAATGATCGTGCAGTCGATCGGACGCATGCTCGTGGGCGACATTTCGGTGCGCCACTTGAGTGGGCCCATTACCATTGCTAAAGTTGCCGGCGCTTCGGCGCAGTACGGCCTGGTGTCCTTGCTGCAGTTCATGGCGCTGCTGAGCGTGAGCCTCGGGGTGTTGAATCTGCTGCCGATCCCGGTCTTGGACGGCGGTCATCTGTTGTATTACGGGATCGAAGCGGTACGCGGGAAGCCGCTTTCGGAGCGTATACAGGAGTTGGGTTACCGTATCGGCCTGTCACTGGTTATCGGACTGATGCTGCTAGCGCTATATAATGATGTGTTACGCCTGTGATCCCTGCCTGAGTCGTTGCCTGCCCGCGGACGGCGAATCTCGGCCCCGGCCAGGCTTTTCCCTTTTGCCTGTCCGGAGTCGCTAGCCATCAACCTGTCATCATTGAATCCGGTCGGAATCCAGATCGTACGGCGCACCGGCCTGTGCGCGGCGCTGCTGTTTCTGTTTCTGTCGCGCCCCCTGCTGGCCGCCGTTTTTCAGGTCGAAGATGTGCGTATCGAGGGCCTGCAACGCGTTTCGGCCGGTACGGTGTTTGCGGCGCTACCGGTGAGCCCCGGCGATCTGATCGACGACGAGGGGGTGCGCATTGCGGTGGAGACGCTGTTCCGCACGGGGTTCTTCGAGGATATCCGCATCGGTCGCGACGGTGATGTGCTGGTCGTGCGGGTCGAAGAGCGTCCTGCGATTGCCGAGATCAATCTTTCGGGCAACAAGTCGATCGAATCGGAGCAGCTGTTGGCCGCCCTGCGCGATGCCGGGCTAGCGGAGGGGCAGATTTTCCGCCAGGCTGTCCTCGATGGCATGAGTCAGGAGCTCAGACGCCAATATGTCGCCCAGGGTAGGTACGGCGCTTCGGTGTCCGCCGAGGCGCGGGAGCTGCCGCGTAACCGAGTTGCCATCGACTTGGATATCGTCGAAGGCAAGGTGGCCGCCATCAAGCACATCAACATCGTCGGCAATCAGAGCTTTGATTCTGAGCGCCTGCTGAAACTGTTTGAGCTCCGTACCACCGGATTGTGGTCATGGTTTAGCAATGACGACAAATATTCCCGGGAAAAGCTGTCGGGGGATCTGGAGCGACTGGAGAGCTGGTATCGCGATCGCGGCTACTTGCAGTTTGCCGTGACCTCGACACAAGTCTCGATCAGCCCGCAAAAAGATGCCGTATTCATTACCGTGAATGTGGATGAAGGAGAGGTCTTCAAGGTCAGTGAAGTAGAGCTCGGCGGCGAGCCGATCCTCGCGGAGGAGGAGCTGTTCAAGCTGATTGCACTGCGCGAGGGAATGACTTTTTCGCAAGTGTTGATGACCACCAGCAGCGAGCTCATTACCAAGCGGTTGGGCGTCGAAGGTTACACTTTTGCGAAAGTCGAAGGCTTCCCTGAGATCGACGAGGAAGAGAAAACGGCCAAAGTCACCTTCTTCATCACGCCAGGCGATCGAGCCTATGTGCGGCGAATCGAGTTTCGTGGCAATACCAAGACTGCCGACGAAGTGCTGCGCCGAGAAATGCGCCAAATGGAGGCAGCGTCGGCCTCGACCGCTTTGATCGAACACTCGAAGACCCGATTGGAACGACTGGGTATCTTCAAGACCGTGGAAGTGGAGACGCGCGAGGTCCCCGGCACCAGTGATCAACTGGATGTGATCTACACCGTTGAAGAGCAACCTTCGGGCAGCATTGGGGCCAGCCTGGGGTTTGCTCAGGGCGCTGGGGTGATTTTGGGCGCCAATATTCAGGAGAACAACTTTCTCGGTTCGGGAAATAGTGTCGGCTTTGGCGTAAGTACCAGCGAGTATCGGAAACTCGCGTCATTCAATTACACGAACCCCTACTTCACGAAGGACGGGGTCAGCGTAGGCTATAGCCTTGCCTTTACCGAGACGGATTACGGCGAGTTCAATCTGTCATCGTTTTCCACGGACAGCGTCACCCTCAACGCGAATTTCAGCTATCCATATTCCGATACCGGGCGCATCGGATTTGGCGCGGGGGTCGAGAGTCTGCAGCTGGATCCTGGATTCTTCACCTCCTTGGAAATCCTCGATTTCATTGCCCAAAACGGTGACGATTACAATATGTTCTCTGCGAACGTGCAGTGGAGCGAATCGACACTGAACCGCGGTATGTTGCCCACGAATGGGCGCTCCCATCGCGTCAGCTTCGAAATGACGATGCCCGGCAGTGATCTCGAATATTACAAGGTCACGTATGCAGCGAATTACTATCGGCCATTGACCGGCGATCTCGTGCTTCATCTGCGCTCCGATCTGGGGTATGGGGGCGGCTTTGGTGATACCGAGCGACTGCCCTTTTTCAAGAACTTTTTCGGGGGTGGGTTCGGCTCGGTACGCGGGATCAAGCGCAATACATTGGGGCCGCAGGATTCGCCGTTGTTCCCGGAAATCGACGACTCTGACGCTTTTGGCGGCAATGTGCGTATCGAGGGCAGTGTCGAAGTCTTGTTCCCCGTGCCTTTCATGCCCGATCGACGTAACCTGCAGATGGCTGCGTTCTTTGACGCCGGCAATGTCTTCGACACGGATTGTGGCGATCAGCAGGTGAACTGTTTTTCTCCAGATTTGGGTGAATTACGCTACTCCACGGGGTTAAGCGGTATCTGGTTGAGTGGTTTCGGCCCCATTCAGCTCAGTTTTGGCACCGTTTTGAACGCAGATTCCGAAGACGAGACCGAGTTCTTCCAGTTCTCGTTTGGCCAGACTTTTTAACGACGTTTCCGGATGAGGCACCTGAGGTGCTGCCGGGTTACCTTGATACCACACAGAGTTGAGATGATGAGAAAGAGCTTTAGGCTGATGCTAATGAGTGCCGCGCTGTCGCTAGCGGTAGTGGGACTGCCGGCCACAGCGGCGGAGAAGGTCGCGGTGATAGACATCCAGCGGGTGATCTTTACCTCTGACGTCGCGAAAACGCGACAGCAGCAGGCGAAGACAAAGCCGGAATTTGTGGAGCTGCAGGCCAAGTACGACAGCATCGCTGCGGACGTCAAGGCGCTTCAGCAGAAAATCGAGGCCGGGCGGGATACCATGTCCCGGGAGCAGGCAGCCGAGCATCAGAAAAAAATGGAGTACCTGCGGGCGGATTACGAGCTGGTGGCGCGTAAGCTGCAAGCTGAAGTCCAGCAGTTACAGGGGGAGATCATGGAGGAGTTGCAGCCCCAGGTGCAGGCCGCGCTCAAAGAGCTGGTTGAGGCCGAGGGCGTTACCTTGCTATTGCAGCGTGAGGCAGTAATTTTCGCCGCTCCTACCCTGGATTTGACCGGTAAGCTGCTCGAGCGGCTCAACGCCAAAACCCAGTGAGCGAACAAGGGCGGGCCCTCGGGGAGATTGCGCGCCATATTGGCGCGCAATTGCGCGGTGATCCACAGCTACCGATCCGGCGCTTAAATACGCTCCGGGACGCCGAGCACGGCGACCTGGCATTCCTGGCCAATCCGGCTTACCGAGATCAACTGGGCGAGACCGCGGCGTCGGCGGTGATTCTTGCCGCGGAGGATGCCGACGGGTTCTCGGGCCCGGTGCTGATTGCCGCCGACCCCTATGTAGCCTACGCCCGGGCCACAGCGCTATTTGACGCCAGCCCGGGTGGCGAGCCCGGCATAGATCCCCGGGCGGTGGTCGACAATTCGGCGCAAATCGCGCCGAGCGCTTCCATCGGGCCGTTGGCCGTGATCGGTGCGGGGGCTGTCGTTGGGCCCGAAACCTACATTGGCGCTGGCACCAGCGTAGGCGCTGGCGTCCGGATTGGTGCCCGTTGTCGAATCTCCGCCAATGTTTCGATCTATCACGGGGTCACGATTGGTGACGAGGTGGTTGTTCATAGCGGGGCGGTATTGGGTGCCGATGGCTTCGGTTTCGCCAACGACCGTGGTCGTTGGATCAA
This sequence comes from Porticoccaceae bacterium, assembly GCA_041594335.1. Classification (GTDB taxonomy): domain Bacteria; phylum Pseudomonadota; class Gammaproteobacteria; order Pseudomonadales; family Porticoccaceae; genus JAGPUQ01. The sequence goes on along the minus strand of JBFHML010000015.1, from coordinate 28,730 downwards.
GATTCATCAACTTGGCGGTGTTGTCATCGGTGACCGGGTAGAGATAGGCGCATGCACGACTATCGACCGCGGAGCACTGGGTGACACCGTGGTCGAGGCGGGTGTCATTCTCGACAATCATGTCCAGATCGGCCACAACGTGCGTCTCGGCGAAAATACGGCGATGGCCGCCTATGCTGGCATCGCGGGTAGTACAACCATCGGCAAGAATTGCATTTTTGCCGGCCAGTCTGGCGCTGTGGGCCACATTACGGTCTGTGACAATGTCGTGGCGCAGGCGCGCTGCTCGTTGTCTAAATCCATTACTCGCCCAGGTTCCTATTCCGCAGATCTGTTGATGGAGGAAACGCCACGCTGGCGTCGCAACGCGGCCCGGTTTCGCCAGCTCGATGAAATGGCCAAGCGTCTCAAGAAACTGGAAGGAACTATCAAACATGAGTCCTGATACCACGCCGTCTGCCGATGCCTTTTCCGGCATGGGTGTGGAAGAAATCCAGCGATTGTTGCCACATCGCTACCCCATGTTGCTCGTCGATCGCGTAGTGGAGTTGGAGAAGGGCGTACGGATCCTCGCCTACAAGAACATCACCATTAACGAGGAGGTGTTCAACGGGCATTTCCCCGCGAAGCCTATTTTCCCGGGAGTCCTGATTATTGAGGCCATGGCCCAGACTGCGGGGGTGCTAGGATTCGCATCGGTGGACAAACAGCCTGACGACGAGCGCCTGTATCTGTTCGCCGGCGTGGACGGTGTGCGCTTCAAACGTCCGGTGGTGCCGGGTGACCGCTTGATGATGACAGCGGAGATCGATTCGACCAAGCGCAATATTTGGCGGTTTCGCTGCAGCGCCAGTGTCGACGGTTTGCTGGTGTGTGAGGCGACTATCCTGTGTGCGCTGGAGGCGCCCTGAGACGATGATCGATCCGCTCGCCAAAATCGACCCTAGCGCGCAATTGGGGCGCAATGTGCGCATCGGGCCCTGGAGCTACATTGGCCCGGATGTGGAAATTGGAAATGATTGTGTCATTCACTCCCATGTCGTGATCAAGGGGCCGACACGGATTGGTTGTGACAACGAGATTTTTCAATTTGCAACGCTTGGCGAGGCGACGCCGGATCTCAAGTATCGCGGCGAGCCTACGCAGCTGATCGTCGGGGATCACAACAAGATCCGCGAGGGAGTCACTGTCCATCGCGGTACCGTGCAAGATAAGGGTGAAACTCGCATCGGTAGCCACAACCTGATCATGGCCTATGTGCATGTGGGTCACGACTGCGTGATCGGCGATCATGTGATTCTGGTTAATAACGCCTCGCTCGCTGGTCACGTTCTGGTCGATGATTGGGCGTTCCTCTCCGGTTACACACTGGTTCACCAGTACGTGAACGTTGGCGCCCATGCTTTTGTCGGAGCAGCCGCCTACCTCAACCAAGACGTCCCTGCCTATGTCATGGCCACCGGTCATCCCGCGGTACCGCGTACGGTCAACAAAGTCGGGCTGGAGCGACGCGGCTTCTCTGGTGAGCAAATCAAGGCAATCCAGGGTGCTTACAAAACCTTGTATCGACGCGGACTAAAGCTTGAGGTGGCGTTGGCGGAGCTGGAGAGCAACGCGGCGCATGCCGATGTATTGGCGCCGATGATCGATTCCGTGCGGCGCGCCAGCCGCGGCATTATCCGCTGAATCCGCATGAGTGAAGCGCCGCTTATCGGGCTAGTCGCCGGAGAAGTATCGGGTGATCGCCTGGGAGCGGGGTTGATACGGGCGCTGCGCCGACACTTTCCCAACGCGCGCTTCGAGGGTGTTGGCGGGGAGGCCATGCAGGGGGAAGGGCTCGTCAGCCATTACCCGATGGAGCGCCTGGCCGTGATGGGGTTTGTCGAACCCCTCAAAAGGCTACCCGAGTTACTCCGCCTGCGAGGCCGCCTGTACCGTTATTTTCGTGAGCGCCGGCCACGCCTTTTCATTGGTATCGACGCGCCAGATTTTAATCTGGGTCTCGAGTTGCGGCTCCGTCGTTGTGGGGTCAGTACCGCTCACTACGTGAGCCCATCGGTCTGGGCTTGGCGCCAGGGCCGCATCCGCAAGATTGCGCGCGCAGTGGATCACATGTTGGCGCTGCTACCTTTTGAGGCCGAGTTCTACCGGCGGCATGCAGTGCCCGTAACCTGGGTCGGTCATCCCTTGGCCGATGAATTGCCGCTGGACACGGATGTATGCGCTGCTCGGGCGGCGCTCGGCGTGCCGCGATCTGTGCCGGTGTTAGCGCTGTTGCCGGGCAGCCGGCGTGGCGAGGTAGAGCAGCTGGGTACGCTGTTCCTGGAGGCCTTGGAGCGGTGTCGGGTGGCCTTGCCTGGGTTGCACTGTGTGATTCCTGCTGCGAGCGCGGCGCGGCGCGAGCAGATTGACGCCTTGCTTGCCGGCCGTTCGGACCTGCAGGTCCAGGTGTTGGACGGGCAGTCCCATCTGGCCATGGCCGCGGCAGACGTCGTGTTGCTAGCATCCGGAACTAGCGCTCTCGAGGCAATGTTGCTCAAAAAGCCGATGGTGGTCGCGTATCGTACGGGTGCGTTTACACACTGGCTCGCGTCGCGCTTGGTGCATTTGGATCACATTTCATTGCCGAATCTACTCGCCGGCCGCGAACTGGTGCCGGAATTGTTACAGAAAGACGTCGAGCCTGAGTCCTTGGCTGCCGCCATTCTGCACTGGTTTGCGGACACTCCTGCGCGGGCGGCGTTGATCGCCGAGTTCGAGCGTCTTCACCAGACGTTGCGGCGGGATGCGAACCTTCGTGCGGCGACAGCGCTAGCGCCCCTGATCGATAGGGTCAGATGACCGATTTCGACCCCAATGCAGCGAATCTGTGCGGTGTGGATGAGGTCGGTCGAGGCTGTCTGGCCGGCGATGTCGTTGCCGCGGCAGTGGTGCTGGACCCCCGGCGACCGGTAGCCGGGCTCGCCGATTCGAAGCGCCTGAGCGCCGCACGGCGCGAGTCCCTGTATGAGGAGATTACACGCAGTGCGACCGCCTGGGCGGTTGCTCGCGCCACAGTGGCGGAGATTGAACAATTAAATATCCTCCAGGCCAGTCTGCTTGCCATGCGCCGCGCCGTCGATGCGTTACGCTGCAGTCCCGTGCTGATTTTGGTCGATGGCAATCGCCTGCCCCAGTGGCCGTATCCCGCGCGGGCGATTATTCGCGGTGATGCGACGGTGCCCTGCATTAGTGCCGCGGCCATTGTCGCCAAGGTCAGCCGCGATCGGGAAATGCGAACCCTTGACGCCAGTTATCCCGGCTACGGTTTCGCCCGACACAAGGGTTATGGCACCCAGGAGCACCGAGCCGCTCTGGTCCGGCTCGGGCCCTGCGCACTGCATCGAGCGGAATTTGCGCCGGTTCGCGCGGCGCGCTCCGGATCCTGATTGCGTTGGCCGGAGCCTTTGTGTAAAGTCCCGAGCCCTTTGGTGAGGTGTCCGAGTGGTTGAAGGAGCACGCCTGGAAAGTGTGTATACGGCAACGTATCGAGGGTTCGAATCCCTCCCTCACCGCCAAATGTGACCTCCCCCCTCACGGGGGGTTGCGCTGCTCCTAAAAAGGCGAGGGCGGTGCAGGGGTCTGCTTCGGTTGCCCGTGGCGTACGCAGCGTTTTCCGCTGGCGTTAGATCAGCGGGTGCCGCGCCGGATCGTGTCCGTGTGAACCCGGAATTGCCCGGCCCTGCGGTCAACGAAAAAATACTCTAGTGTCTTTTGGACAGAGGGGAAGGCGATCTCGTCCCAGGGGATTTCGTGTTCGCGGAACAGCGCCACTTCCAGTGATTCCTCTCCGGGGCTGAATTTCGCATCGCGCAGTTCGGCTCGGAAGAACATATACACCTGATTGATGTGCGGGATATCGATCATGGTGTAGAGGTCGATGTTACGGACCCGTGCGGTAGCCTCTTCCCAGCATTCGCGGACCGCACCTTCCGCCGTTGTCTCACCGTTTTCCAGAAACCCTGCCGGTAGGGTCCAATACCCGCGCCGGGGTGCAATGGCGCGCTTGCACAGCAAAATCTGATCCCCGTGCACGGGCACGCAGCCGGTGATAATGCAGGGGTTCTGGTAATGTATGGTTTCGCAGTAATCGCAGATGTGGCGATGCCGATCATCTCCAGATGGGACCCGGAGGCTGACAACGCTGCCGCATGCGCTACAAAAATTCATGACTGACGATCTTCGCGAACAAGCGGCGCCGCGTCGAGGTCGGCGGCGGCTCGGACTGGTGGAATGCCCGCGCCTTGCGCGGACGCTAAGTATCGATAAGTGTTTGTTTGACCGTCTACGGACTCGGGGTGGCATGAGGCACGAAGCCGGAACACCGATTTTAACGCAAATCAGCCAACGGCTGGGTTGCTGGCCGCCGGTGCCAATACAACCTGACGCGACCCGAAGGGAGGCCGCGGTTCTGGTAGCCGTTACCCAGGGGGCGGCGCCTGAGGTTGTGCTCGTCAAGCGTGCCGAGCATCTCAACAGCCACCGCGGGCAGGTGGCGTTCCCGGGCGGTATGTGGGAGCCTGCGGATACAAGCTTGCTCGATACTGCGTTACGTGAAAGTGAAGAGGAGATCAGTCTCTCACGGAATCAGGTGGCGCTGATCGCTCGTCTGCCGCGCCGGGAGACTCGGGCGGGAGTCCCGGTTACACCCTATCTGGCCAGTGTGCCGGCGGATGTGACATTGCGCCCGGATCCAGCGGAGCTCGATGCGGTATTCCGCGTGCCCATTGCCTACTTGCTCGATCAGCGGCATTTGACCAGCGATCATTTCGAAGTCGGTAGCGAAGTGCAGGAGCTGCCCTGCTATCGTTACGGGGCGTATCGGATCTGGGGTTTTACCCTGAATGTCCTCGTGCACTTTCTCAATGTTGGATTGAACGCAGGGTTGAGCTTTACCTACCTGCATCATCGCCTGCCACCCGAGCAGCGCGCACACCTGATCGAGCTGGAGGAGGAATACTCGCCATGATTTATGAATACCAAGGGCATCGCCCGCGTATCGGCCAAGACGTATTCGTCGCGCCCAGCGCCGATGTGATTGGCATGGTGGTGCTGGGCGACGGTGCCAGCATTTGGTTCAACGCGGTGTTGCGCGGTGATACCGACCGCATCGAGATCGGCGCGGGCACCAATGTACAGGACAATGCGGTGCTGCACACGGACCCGGGCATCCAGGCACGTATCGGCCAGGGAGTCACCATCGGCCATTGCGCGATGGTGCATGGCTGTACGGTGGGAGACAACAGCCTCATCGGCATCAATGCGGTGATTCTCAATGGGGCGCGCATTGGCAAGAATTGTCTGATTGGGGCCAACGCCTTGGTGCCGGAAGGTATGGAGATCCCCGACAATTCGCTGGTATTGGGGACGCCGGCCAGGGTAGTGCGTCAGCTTGACGAGCGGGCGATTGCCGGGTTGGTCGAATCAGCGGCGAGCTATCGCGACAAAGCGAAAGCCTTTCTCTCGTCCTTGGTGCCGATACGTGGCTGAGATTCCCCGACCGCCAGTGCCCTCCCCTTGCATCTCGGTGTGCGCGTTAGACGAAGAGGATATTTGCATCGGTTGCCACCGCAGCGTGGAAGAAATCCGCGAATGGACCTCCCTCGGGGCGGCGGAGCAGCGGGCCATTCTGGTCCGGGCGGCGCGACGTGCGGCACGAGACAACCCCTTTGTCACGTCCGCGTGAAGTGATGGGGCGGTTGGGCGCCGTGATCTGACGAATCTTCAGCGGATCACGATTTCGAGAACGAACTTCGTGCCCCAAAAAGCGAGCATGAGTGTGCAAAATCCTCCCAAGGCCCAGTAGCTTGCCAGTCGACCGCGCCATCCGCGTCGGTAATGACCCCATAGCAGCACTGCGTACAGTACCCAGGCGACTACCGAGAACAGGGTCTTATGGGCGAGGTGCTGAGCGAAAAAGTCCTCCACGTAGATCAGTCCCAGCAGTAACCCGCCGGAGAGCAGTACGAATCCGGCGAGCAGAAAGCGAAACAGCAGCATCTCCATGGTCAGCAGTGGCGGCAGCGCGCGCAGGCGACCGCCCGGCTGGTGTTCGTGGAGACGGCGGTTCTGCCAAGCCAGCAATAGCGCTTGCAACGCTGCGATCGTCATCAGGCTATAGGAGAGCAGCGAGAGTAGGATGTGAGCCCCCAGACCCGGCGGGACTGCCGCCAGCGCCCGCGTCTGCTGATGCGACAAGAGCGAGAGGAAAAGCATCACTATCGTTGGTGGAAACAGCAGGAGATAGAGGTTTTCCAGCGGGTTGCGAATGGCGCTCAGCACAACGATCAGATTGATGACCCAGAAGATGCTGCTCGATAGTGGCAATAGGCTGAGGTTGATGCTGCCACCCTCAAAAATTTGTCGCCAGACCGCGATACCGTGCACGGCCACTGCGAAGCCCGCGAGCAGCAATAGCGGCTGTTTGAGCGTCTGGCGAACCTGGAGAAAGTCGAATGACCGCAGTGCGAATGCCAGCGAATAGAAAAGCGCAGCCACGGCAGTGGGTAACCAGGGGGTCATCGATCGGCGGGGTCCAACAGGGAGGCTGAGTGTGGCATATCCGCCGGATACCGCAAAGCGCTGGTGGCTGTCCCGTTATAATGTTGCCCTTATTTGAATCAGTGAGATGCTAGCGATGGCGCTCTTTGAAAATCTCGGCGATCGTTTGGGCGAAAGCCTGCGCAAGATAGCCGGCAAGTCCCGCCTCAGCGAAGACAATATTCGCGAGGCGCTGCGCGATGTCCGCATGGCGCTTCTCGAGGCTGATGTCGCCCTCAGCGTCGTTAAAGAATTTATCGGCCGGGTGCGCTCACGCGCGCTGGGCACGCAGGTGGGGCGGGGGCTCAACCCGGGTCAGCAGTTCTTGAAGCTCGTCCAAGATGAGTTGGTCCATCTGATGGGCGACGCCAATCCGGGGTTGAACCTCGCGGTGCGGCCGCCCGCGGTGATTTTGATGGCTGGGCTGCAGGGTGCCGGTAAGACGACCTCGGTGGCCAAGCTGGCGCGTCATCTCCGTGAGCGAGAAAAGAAAAAAGTGATGGTTGTCAGTGTGGATGTCTATCGTCCCGCAGCTATCCAGCAGCTGGCCACGCTTGCCGATGAAGTGGGCGTAACTTGTCTTTCCAGTAGCCCCGGAGAGCAGCCACTCGCCATCGCGCAGCGGGCACTAGCTGAAGCGCGGCGTGGTTTTGCCGATGTGCTCATTGTCGATACCGCCGGCCGCCTACATATTGATGACGAGCTGATGGGAGAGATCCGCGCATTGAGCGAAGCGCTGGAGCCTGCTGAGACGCTTTTTGTGATCGATGCCATGATTGGCCAGGATGCGGTCAACACTGCGCGGGCTTTTGATGAGGCGCTGCCACTGACCGGTGTCATTCTCACCAAAGTTGATGGCGATGCCCGCGGTGGTGCAGCGCTGTCGGTGCGCCAGGTCACCGGCAAGCCCATCAAGTTCATGGGTGTCGGTGAAAAGACCGAGGCGCTAGAGCCCTTCCATCCAGAGCGTATCGCTTCCCGGATCCTCGGCATGGGGGACGTGCTCTCCCTGATCGAGGAGGTCGAACGTAAGGTCGACAAGAGCAAGGCGGAAAAGCTGGCCCGCAAGGTCGAGAAAGGCAAGAAATTTGACCTGGAAGATCTCCGCGATCAGCTGCAGCAGATGCAGCAGCTTGGAGGGATGTCCGGCCTGTTGGACAAGCTGCCAGGGATGGGCAACATGGCCAAAATGGTTGAGCAAAGCAATGTCACAGCACAGTTCAAGACGATGCTGGTAATTATCGATTCGATGACGCCGGCGGAGCGTGCGGACCCGGAGATTCTCAATGGTTCTCGCAAGCGCCGTATCACGCAGGGCTCCGGAACGGCCATTCAGGATCTCAACCGCCTGCTCAAGCAATACAAGCAAATGGCGAAGACGATGAAGAAAATGAAAGGTAAGAACCTCGGACGCATGATGCGTGGCATGGAAGGCATGCTGTCGCAAGGTGGGGGTCCGGGTGGCATGCCGCGCCTATAGAACGCGCAAAAAAAGAGCCGCGAGCAAAAAACTTCGCGGCTTTAGAGTGGGCTAGCTTTGAGCGGTCAGTATAGGCGGATCCGGTTGATGGGTCAACAATGCATGGCGCATTATTATGTGTGCTGGTTCACCAATACGCCGGTGATGCCGAGACTCTGCCGCATCACGAGACGTTGGGGAGGCGATCGGTGACCGTCTGGGTCGACGCCGACGCTTGCCCGGTCGCCATCCGCGAGATTTTGCTGCGAGCAGCAGAGCGCACCGGTGTGGAGCTGGTGTTGGTGGCCAACCGTCCGCCGCACGTGCCGCAGCGCCGCAACGTTCGGGCGATTGCAGTTGCCGGTGGCATCGACAGCGCCGATAACGAGATCGTGGCTCGGGTCGAGACCGGAGACCTCGTGATTACCGCGGATATTCCGTTGGCCCATGAAGCCATCGAAAAAGGCGCCACGGCGTTGAATCCCCGGGGAGAGCGCTATACAGCGAGCAATATCCGCGCGCGGCTGATGATGCGAGATTTCCTCGATACACTACGCGCCAGTGGTATCCAAAGCGGTGGTCCACCGCCGCTCTCGCAGACTGAGCGACGGCAGTTTGCCAATCAATTGGACCGCTATTTGGCGAGTATTCGCCGCGTCGAATAGTGCCTAGGGAAGAAGGAGGGTAGCACCGGCGACCGCGGGCCGCCGGTGCTATGCCGTCAGGCGACGTCGACGATCAGTTCGGCGGCAATGCGCTTGCCGTCGTCAGCCGCCTTCTGAAACGCGGCAATTTGATCGAAGTTCATGTAGCGGTAGATCTCCTGCGCCTTGGTGCCGATGTCGGCGGCGTATTCGAGATATTCCGCAGGTGTCGGTAGGCGACCGAGCACGCCCCCTACCGCCGCTAGCTCGGCCGAAGTGAGGTAGACATTGGCGCCGTCGCCCAGTCGGTTGGGGAAATTCCGGGTCGAGGTGGAAAGCACCGTGGTGCCTGCAGCGACCCGGGCTTGGTTGCCCATACACAGCGAGCAGCCGGGCATTTCCGTCCGCGCGCCGGCGCGGCCGAAGATATTGTAGTAGCCTTCCTCCATGAGCGTGTGGGCATCCATACGGGTCGGCGGCACGATCCAGAAACGGGTCTGCAGCGAGCCAGGCTTGATCTGTTCCAGTAGCTTCCCGGCGGCGCGGAAGTGGCCGATGTTGGTCATGCACGAACCGATGAAAACTTCGTCGACCTTGTCGCCGGCGACCTCGGAGAGCAGCCGGGCATCATCTGGGTCATTGGGCGCACAGACGATGGGTTCGCGGATTTCATTGAGATCGATCTCGATCACGGCTGCGTATTCGGCATCGGTATCCGCGTGTAGCAGCTCGGGCTTGGCGAGCCATTCTTCCATGCTGCGGGCGCGTCGCTCCAGGGTGCGGGCATCGCCATAGCCTTCGGAGATCATCCAGCGCAGTAGGGTGATGTTGGAGCGAAGGTACTCTGCAATCGACTCTTCGCTGAGGCGGATCGTACAGCCAGACGCCGAGCGCTCTGCCGACGCGTCGGAGAGCTCGAAGGCTTGTTCGACTGTCAGTTTGTCGAGCCCCTCGATTTCGAGAATCCGGCCAGAAAAGATATTTTTCTTGCCTTTTTTCTCTACCGTCAGCAAGCCTTCCTGAATGGCGTAGTAGGGAATGGCATGCACCAGATCGCGTAGCGTGATGCCGGGCTGCATTTCACCTTTGAAGCGCACCAGTACGGATTCGGGCATGTCCAGGGGCATAACGCCCGTGGCGGCGGCGAAGGCCACCAGTCCGGAGCCCGCCGGGAACGAGATGCCGATCGGGAAGCGCGTGTGGGAGTCGCCACCGGTGCCCACCGTATCTGGCAGCAGCATGCGGTTCAGCCAGCTGTGAATGATGCCGTCACCCGGGCGCAGCGAGACACCGCCGCGGTTCATGATGAAATCCGGCAGGGTGTGCTGCGTCTCGATATCTACCGGCTTAGGATACGCCGCCGTGTGACAGAACGACTGCATGACCAGATCCGCAGAGAAGCCCAGGCACGCGAGGTCTTGGAGCTCGTCGCGGGTCATGGGTCCGGTGGTGTCCTGAGAACCGACGGTGGTCATGGTGGGCTCACAGTAGCTTCCTGGGCGCACGCCCGGCAGTCCGCAGGCGCGGCCGACCATTTTCTGGGCCAGGCTGAAACCTTTGCCGGTATCCGCCGGTTGCTGCGGCGAGCGAAATACATCGGTCGGCGCCAGTCCGAGCGTCTCTCGGGCACGGCGGGTGAGGCCGCGGCCGACAATCAGGTTGATGCGGCCGCCAGCACGGACTTCGTCCAGTAGTACTTCGGACTTGAGCTTGAACTCGGAGAGCAGTTCGCCGCTGTCTCGGTCAAGGATTTTGCCTTCGTACGGGCGGATCTCGATAACCTGGCCGGTCTCCAGCTTTTCTACCGGGGCCTCGAAGACCAAGGCGCCGGAGTCTTCCATGGTATTGAAGAAAATCGGCGCGACCTTGCCCCCGATGCAGATGCCACCGGCGCGTTTGTTGGGGACGCCGGGCATATCATCGCCGATGTACCACAGCACTGAGTTGGTGGCCGATTTCCGCGACGAGCCGGTGCCGACCACATCGCCGACAAAGGCGACCGGGTAACCGCGCTGTTTGAGCTCGTCGATCTGTGCCTCGGCATTTTCCACCCCTTCCCGCGGGATCTTGTACATGGCCTTGGCATGCAGCGGGATGTCGGGTCGTGACCAAGCATCCGGTGCCGGGGATAGATCATCGGTATTGGTCTCGCCCGGCACCTTAAACACGGTGACCGTCATAGATTCCGCCACTGCTGGGCGCTCGAGGAACCATTCGGCATCGGCCCAGGACTGCAGCACTTCTTGAGCGTGCGTGTTGCCCGTTTTGGCTTTTTCTGCGACGTCGTGGAAGGCGTCGAACATGAGCAGGGTGTGCTTGAGTTCTGTGGCCGCGAGCGGCGCCAACTCGCTATCGTCGAGAGCGTCGATCAGCGTCGCGATATTGTAACCGCCCAGCATCATGCCGAGCAGGCGAATGGCTTGGACTCGATCGACCAGCGGGGAACTGGCCTCGCCCTTGACGATGGCTGACAGAAAGCCGGCCTTGACATAGGCTGCGGCATCTACGCCCGGGGGGACCCGATTGGTGATGAGCTCGACCAGCAGCGCCTCCTCGCCGGGGGGCGGGCTTTTCAGCAGTTCCACCAGGGCCGCGGTTTGCTCCGGGTTGAGGGGCTTGGGCGGCACGCCTTCGGCGGCGCGCTCCTCGACGTGTTTCCGGTACTCAGCTAGCACGGCAGATGTTCCTCCTCGGACTGTGGATCGCGGTGGCCCGGCGGACGACTGCGGCCGTAGTGGCGTGCGATCGTCTTTACCTGAGCGTGAAGGGGGAATTTTACGCCAAACCGACAGGGCTGTGGATGTTCCGGGCACGCGGTATGGCGAACTCGGAGTGCCTCGTTGTAGAGTGTGGGGGTCATGACCACGTCCTCTGCCCCTCGACTGACCACGCCTTGTATCGGCATTTGCTCATCCGGAATCGGGGACAGCGTATGCCGGGGGTGTATGCGGTTCGCCCACGAGGTCAATGACTGGAATGCTTTCAGTGAGACCGAGCGAGGGTTGGTGCTGGCGCGGCTGGATACCTTTTTGCGCCAGGTGATGGCCAATTGGGTCGAGATTTTCGACGCCGGGCTGGTGGCCGAGGCGTTGCGCCGCTATCGGGTCGTGTGTGACCCGGCGCGGGATCCGCACCGTTGGCTGTACGATTTGCTGCGACGTTGTGCGAGCCGGATTGGCGATCCCGCACACTGTGGCTTTCGCCTTCGGCCGCAGGCGGGTGTCGAGAATTTGATGCAGTTGAGCCGCATCATTGAGCGCGATTGGCTTGCGCTTTCGATCGCGCATTATGAACGTTACGTGGAGCCCGGTCTGAGGCGTAGCCAAGGCTAGCCGGGCCGTTATTTGGAGGGTGTCATCAATGTTGAAGCTCTATGGGTTTGCGGTCAGCGATTACTACAACATGGTCAAAGCAGCCCTGCTTGAAAAAGGTTTTCAATTTGAAGAGGTTGTGGTTCGTCCGGGGGCTGATGCCACGTTTCTTTCAAAGAGCCCGATGGGCAAGATCCCCTGCCTGGAGGTGGACGAAGGGTTTATCACTGAGACCAATGTGATCCTCGAGTTCATTGAAGACGTCTCTGCCGACCTGCCGTTGTTGCCGGCGGATCCTTTTCGTCGCGCAAAGGTGCGCGAGCTGATGAAAAGTACAGAGCTCTATCTCGAACTCGTGGCCAGGCAATTGTTCGGAGCGGTTTTTTTTGGTGCGCCGTTGGCCGAGGAGACGCGTGAAGCGGTGGGTGCGCAGCTCGACAAGGGCATCGCAGCGCTCAACAAGCTGCTTCATTTCAAACCCTATGCAGCGGGGGCCGATCTGACCTACGCCGACTTCATGCTGTATTACACCGTCACACTCGGCGATATGGCGATTCAGAAGGCCCTCGGCCGCAAATTGACCGATGAGATGCCTGGGCTGGACGAGTGGCTGGCGCTCATGACGCAGAATGCCTCCGTACAGGAAGTGAATCGGGATCGCGACCGTGCCCTACAGGAAATGATGGGTGGTTGAGACGGACACGGCGCTCGACGGCATTCGGGCGTTTTTGCCTTGCGCCACGCCGCAGGCTTGGATCGAGGCGGCGCTGTCCAACCCCGAGGAGCTGCTGATCGATCACGCCCATTGCGAAAAGAAGGCGGCCAGCACGGCGTTGGCATTGCTTTATCGTTACCCAGGCCATGGCGAGTTGTTGCAACGCATGTCGCGGCTGGCGCGCGAGGAATTGCGGCACTTCGAACAAGTCGTCGCGTTGATGGTCGCGCGCGGGGTCGCCTATCGGCACCTGCCCGCTGGGCGGTATGCCGGTGCTTTGCACGAATTGGTGCGCTCCGCAGAGCCGGGCCGGCTGGTAGATACCCTAGTGGTCGGTGCCCTGATCGAGGCGCGCTCCTGTGAGCGGTTCGCCGCCCTGGCACCCTGCTTGGATGACGAGCTGGCACGCTTTTACCGGTCGTTACTGCGGTCCGAGGCACGGCATTTCCAGGACTATCTCGCGCTGGCGGGGACGGTGGGTGGAGCCGGCGAGGTCGAGGCCCGGGTCGCGGTGTTCGCTGCACGAGAGCGTGAGCTGATACAGGCGCCGGATACCCAATTTCGCTTTCATTCTGGGCCGCCATTGAACGCTGCAATCCAGTAGAGGCCAGCGCCGAAATTTCGCAGCGCCCCTTCAAATTTTGGCGCGCGCGACCTAGGCTTGTGCGTTCATTTCACGGACCGGATCGGGAGGACACCATGGGTTTCGCGCCATCGAAGATGCGATTGACCAGTGACGCCTTTGCCTCAGGCGGCGCCATGCCGACTAAGTACACAGGTGAAGGAGAAGATATCTCTCCGCCTTTGTCCTGGTTCGATGCGCCTCAGGAAACGCAATCCTTTGCATTGATCTGTCACGATCCCGATGCGCCCCTGGTGGCTGCCGATGGCACCTATGGCTTCGTGCATTGGGTGCTCTACGACATTCCGGGTAGCGCGGCCGGCTTGGCGGAGGCGGCCGCTGATCACACCCAGGGCACTAATGACTTTGGTAAGTCTGGTTATAACGGGCCGATGCCGCCCAGTGGTCACGGCCCCCATCATTATTATTTTTGGCTGTTGGCTCTCAAAGAGCGGCCCCAGCTCGCAGCGGGATTGTCCATGGGGGAGCTGCTGCGCAAAATTGAACCTTTGGTTGTGGGTATGAACCGACTCATTGGTCGTTACGAACGCAGCTGAGGCGAGCCGCTAAGCTGCCGGCGCCAGTGGACGAATCCCGGGGATCAATAACGGAGTGGTTGTAGGGCGAGTTCTCCACTGGTGCTCAATTGCGCGAACCAACCCTGGTCTGCGGTCCAGTCGCCGAGCACCACACGTTCGCATTCCCGTGTCCCAAGGCGATAGCGGTGGCGCCCGGGTCGGTGAGTGTGGCCGTGAATCATGAGTTCGGCGCCAGAAGTGTGCAGCGCTTCGGCAACGGTCACTTCGTTGACGTCCATGATGTGTTCGGGCTTGTTGCTGTTGTGGCGCGCGCTGGCCGCACGCCACTGGCGGGCGATCCTACGGCGAATGCCTAGGGGCAGGGCGCGCAACAGCGCCAGCACTACCGGATGCCGAATACGGCGGCGGAACCGCTGATAGGCTGCATCGTCTGTACACAGCGTATCTCCATGGAGAAGTAACAGGCGTCGCCCAGCGATGGAGACGGTTTCCTGATCCTGGAGCAAGCGGGCACCGGTAGCGCGCGCAAAGCGGCGGCCGACACTGAAATCCCGGTTGCCGGCCAGAAAGTGGACGCGCAGACCTCGTGCGCTCACCGCTGCCAGCGCGCTCATTACGGATGTCGCGAGCGCGCTATCGTCGTCGTCGCCGACCCAGGCTTCGAACAGGTCGCCGAGAATATAGAGCTCGGCCGCCTCAGCGCCGCGCAGAAACTCGAGAAACGCTCGGGTGACCGCAGGGCGCTCCGGGGCCAGATGCAGGTCGGCGATGAATAGGGCCGCCGTGGGCACCGGGTTTCAGCGCTCCTGGTAGGCTTCCGACACCGTGATCCGCTCGATTTCGACAGGCGAGAGCGGCACGTTTTGGTGAAAGCCGGAGTTCCCGGTGGGCACCGCTTTGATGCGTTCTACTACATCCATGCCGTTGACCACGCGCCCGAAGACCGCGTAGCCCCAACCGCGCGGATTCTTGCCGCTGTGGTTCAGAAAGTCGTTGTCGGCGACATTGATGAAAAATTGCGACGACGCGGAATGCGGATCGTTGGTGCGCGCCATGGCCAGCGTCCCGGTTTCGTTCTTGAGCCCGTTGTCGGCTTCATTCTCAATCGGAGCTCGGGTTTCCTTTTGGCGCATCTCGGTGTCCATACCGCCGCCTTGGATCATAAAACCGTCGATTACGCGGTGAAAGATCGTGCCGGCGTAGAAATCCTCTCGGCAGTACTGCAGAAAGTTGGCAGCGGTTTTGGGCGCGCGGTCGAAATCGAGTTCGATGTCGATATCGCCGTGGGAAGTATGCAGAGTTATCATCGGGTAACTATCGATCACGGAAGGGGGGGCATGATAAGCCGTGATCGCCGCCGAGGGAAATTCGCGCCCTCGCGACATTTCGCAGTCTCAGGGTGGCGGCTATAATCGGCGGCCTTTTGTCAACGTCCCTTCCGATCGGCGTCGTTTCCGATCCGGAGCAGCAAGGTCCGCGATGGATTCCGAGAAGCCGCGTAATTTTATCCAGCAGATCATCGAGCGAGATCTGTCCGCCGGTACGGTCAAACAGGTGGTCACCCGGTTCCCCCCGGAGCCCAACGGCTACCTGCATATTGGCCATGCCAAATCGATCTGCCTGAATTTCGGCCTCGCCGAACAATACGGTGGTGCTTGTCATCTGCGCTTTGATGATACTAATCCGGAGGCGGAGAGCGAGGAGTTCGTCAACGCCATCATTGACGATGTGCGCTGGCTCGGATTCTCCTGGCACGGCCCCGTGCGTTACGCCTCGGATTATTTTGAGCAACTCCATCGCTGGGCGGTGCATTTGATCGAGACCGGCAAGGCCTACGTCTGCGAGCTGGCGCCGGAGCAGATTCGGGAATACCGTGGGACGCTGACCGAGCCCGGGCGCCCGAGCCCATACCGGGATCGGCCTGTGGCAGAGAGTCTGGAATTGTTTGAGGCGATGCGCAGCGGTGCCGTAGCGGAGGGCCGCATGGTCTTGCGTGCCCGGATCGACATGGCCTCGCCCAATATCAATCTGCGCGATCCAGTGCTCTACCGTGTCAAGCGGAGTGTCCACCATCGTAGTGGTTCCCGTTGGAGTATCTACCCCTCCTACGACTACGCCCATGGCCAAGAGGATGCCATCGAGGGGGTCACCCATTCGATTTGCACCCTGGAATTCGAAGATCACCGACCGCTCTACGAATGGCTGATCGATAATCTGCCGGTGCCGAGCCGTCCGCGGCAATACGAATTTGGCAGGCTCAATCTCAATTACACGGTGACCAGTAAGCGCAAGCTTCGGCAGTTGGTTGCTGAGGGGCATGTCGATGGTTGGGATGACCCGCGCTTGCCCACGCTTGCGGGTCTGCGGCGCCGGGGGGTAACGCCCGCCGCGATTCGCGCCTTTTGCGACAGTCTCGCGGTGGCCAAGACCGACGGCATTGTCGACATGGCTCAGTTCGATCATTTTATCCGCGCCGATCTGAACGAATCGGCGCCGCGAGCCCTCTGTGTGTTGCACCCGCTTCGGTTGCGGCTACTGAATGGGCCGGAGGGAGGCGCTGAAACGCTCCGCCTGGCCAATCACCCACAGCGTCCAGAATTCGGGGAGCGTGAACTGCATCTTGGCGCGACCCTGTATATTGATCGAGCAGATTTCAGTACCGACACTTCCCTGTCACGGAAGCGTTTCAAGCGTCTCGTGTTGGGGGACTGGGTGCGGCTGCGCGGTGCCTACGTGATTCGGGCCGAGGAGGTGGTGCGTGATGCGGCCGGAGAAATTGTCGAGGTGCTCGCGCGTATTCAGCCCGGCACACTGGGCGCTGATCCCCCCGAAGGGATTCGCCCGCGCGGTGTCATTCATTGGGTAGACGCAGAGACTGCCGTCGACTGCGAGGTGCGTCTCTACGATCGGTTGTTTGGCACGCCGGATCCGGAGGTGGACGGGGATTTCCTGCAGGCGCTCAATCCCGAGTCGCTACAAACGCTGCAGGGTTGCAAGGGGGAGCCTGCGCTTGCCGACGCAGTGAGCGGCTCTACTTGGCAGTTTGAGCGCGAGGGCTATTTTTGTCGGGATGTCCGTGCCGGCGAACGCCTGGTCTTCAATCGCACCATTGCGTTGCGGGATACCTGGGCGCGGCAGACAGGGGTAGAGGGGTAAGCATGGCGTTGCAGATTTACAATTCCCTGACCCGGCGCAAGGAGGTGTTTCGGCCCATCGAGCCCGGTCGAATCCGCATGTATGTCTGCGGCATCACCGTCTATGATCTCTGTCACCTCGGTCACGCGCGCGTGCTCGTGTGTTTCGACACCATCGTCCGCTATTTGCGCATCCGAGGCTGGGATGTCACCTATGTCCGCAACATCACCGACATTGACGACAAGATCCTCCATCGCGCTGCTGACAATCATGAGCCTTTTACGGCGCTGACCGAACGCATGATCGAGGCTATGCACGCGGACGAGCGCGCCCTGGGGGTGTTGCCACCGGATATCGAGCCGCGCGCCACCGACCATATTGAGGATATCCTCGATATGGTGTCGATTCTGGTCGACAACCACTACGCCTATGTCGCTGCCAATGGCGACGTCTACTATCGGATCAAGCGGTTTCCGGAGTACGGGAAGCTCAGCGGCAAGGATCCCGAAGCACTGCTCGCCGGTGCCCGCGTCGATCCCGACGAGGCGAAGGAGGATCCCCGCGACTTCGCGTTGTGGAAAGCAGCTGCCGTTGACGACGTCGGCTGGGATTCGCCCTGGGGTCGCGGGCGTCCCGGCTGGCATATTGAGTGTTCGGCGATGTCCACCTGTCATTTGGGAGAGACCTTCGACATCCATGGCGGCGGCCCGGATCTGCCCTTTCCTCACCACGAAAACGAGATTGCGCAGAGCGAAGCGGCCACCGGCAAGCCCTATGTGCACTACTGGATGCACGCCGGCCCCGTGCGGGTCGACGACGAGAAGATGTCCAAGTCGCTGGGCAACTTCTTCACGATCCGAGAAGTACTGGAGCGTTATCATCCCGAGGTGGTGCGCTATTTCCTGCTCTCCAGTCACTACCGCAGTCCCATCAATTACTCCGAGGACAATTTGCGCGAAGCCAAGGCGGCCCTGGATGGCCTTTATTTCGCGCTGCGCGGGTGCGCTCGTGGCGTGGTGCCATCGCCGGCGACGGCGTTGTGGGAGACCACTGCGGGCCGTCGTTTTGCGGCCGCCATGGACGATGATTTCAACACCCGCGAGGCAATTGCCGTCTTGCAAGAGCTGGCCGGCCAGATCAATCAGTGCGCTCGTGAAGACCGCGAGGTCTCCTCGCCGGTTGGTGAGCTATTGGGGCTGGGGGCAGTTCTGGGGCTGGCGCAGCAGGATCCGGAAATCTATTTTCAGGGTTCGGGCGACGCGGGCGGGTACGACGTGGACGCCGTAGAGCGCCTGATCGCCGAGCGCAACCAAGCCCGTGCCGCACGGGACTTCGCGCGCGCCGACGCAATCCGCGAGGAACTCAAAGTGGCTGGCGTTGTGTTGGAGGATGTGCGCGGGGAGACGCGCTGGCGCCGGGAGTGAGCACGGCGTATACCCCGGCGCTAAGCGCGGGTCCGGCGAAGGCGGAAAAGGTTTCTCGCTGACGGCCAGGCTATGGCCGTGGCTGCTGCCAGCAGCGGATAGAAATGGCGCACCCGGAGAGATTCGAACTCCCGACCACCTGGTTCGTAGCCAGGTACTCTATCCAGCTGAGCTACGGGTGCGAGGGCGGCTACTATAGGCAAGTGCCCGGCAGTGGTCAAGAAAAAGTGCCCGACCCGCGGCGTGCGGGCCGGGCAGATCCCTTAGCTGACTTGGCGCTCCAGGCCGGACCAGTAGGGTTCGCGCAGTTCGCGCCGGAGGATCTTGCCGGAGGGGTTGCGCGGCAGGGCGTCAATGAAGTCGATCGACTTTGGCACCTTAAACCCGGCGATACGGGAGCGCGCAAAGGCGATAATGTCGGCCTCGGTCGCCTGGGCGCCCGCTGCCAACACCACCACGGCTTTGATCGCCTCGCCCCATTTGGCATCCGGAACGCCGATCACGGCCACGTCAGAGATCTCTGGGTGGCTGTGCAGGGCATTTTCTACTTCTGCGGGGTAGACGTTCTCTCCACCGGTGATGATCATGTCTTTAACACGATCTTTGATATACAGATAACCTTCTTCGTCGAGGCAGGCGGCATCCCCTGTGTGGTACCAACCGTCGATCACGGTGTCGGCAGTGGCCTCGGGCTTTTGCCAATAGGCTTTCATGATCCAGTCGCAATGCAACAGGATTTCGCCGACTTCTCCAGTAGGGACTTCGTTACCTGAGCTGTCGACGATTTTGACGCGCGCTCCAGCTACCGGCTTGCCGCAAGAGCGCAGCCGGTTGCGTTCCGGAGCGTGATCTTCCGGCGGTAGCCTGCTGATCAAGCCGTAATTTTCCGTCGCGCCGTAGAGCTGCATGAAGCCGCAACCAAAGACTTCGACCGCTTCGCTCAAGACGGCTTCGGAGATCGGAGAGGCGCCGTAATAGATACGTTGCAAGCTGCTGTAATCGCGCTCCCGTACCCTGGGCTCTTGCAACAGCATCTGGATCATGGCCGGCACGAACAGTGCGTTGGTGACGCCTTCGCGTTCCAGCGTATCCAGTACTTGCGTCGGATTGAATTCGGGGAACAGATGGAACCCGGCTCCGCGCATCAGCGGCAATATGGTGAGGTTGATGCCGCCGACATGGAACAGGGGCATCACATTGATAAATATTGCCTCTGGACTCACCGCGAGAATATCGTTTTCGATGAAGGCATCGAAGGCTGCGGCGTATCCCGCGTTGGTCAACTCCACCCCTTTGGGCAAACCGGTCGTGCCACTGGTGTAGAGCAGCAAGATGTCGTCTTCGCCTTTCAGTGGAACTTGCGGCTTTTGGGCGGCGAATTGGTCGCGCCAGCTGTGATAATCAGGCCAGCGGTCGTGGCCGCCATCGATCGCGATGATATGTTCAACAGCGTTGAGGCTGGGTTCGATGGATTCAACGGTGTCATAGAAATCTTTGCCGACGAACAGCACGGTGTTGCCCGTATAGTTGAGCAGCTGTTCAATTTCCGGTGCCGCCAGGCGCCAGTTGATCCCTGCGGTCACGTGCCCGGAAGCTGCGGCGCCAAAAAAGATCTCAAAGAACTCGGGTGAATTCTTTGCCAGATGGGCTACCCGTTGCTGGCGAGGAATCCCCATCTCCAGCAAACCATTGCCGACCTGCCAGGCGCGTGCGGCGAGGGTCGCAAAAGGGATGGATTCTCCGTCAAATACGATCGCGGTGCGGTCGCCTTGACGCTGTTGCAATTGTTCCAGACGGTCGGCAAAAAACATCGATGAAAGCCCCCTGTGGCTATAGGAATCGTACTGCTGGCCTTGCCGGTCCCAGCGTGCGGCGCGCTACCTTAGCGTCGGACTGTGCAGTGATCAAGCACCGGCCAGGGCGATGGCGCGCCGTGGGGCTGGGTGTCCCTCGCAAGTTCGGGTCGGGTCGTGGGGGTCGAGAAAGTCTGTCAGTGACTCAAATGTCATCCAGGGTGTTCGGCGCTGTTCCTCAGTGGTCGTGGGTGTGACGTCGACAATGCGCGGTGCAGAAAAGCCCGCTTTGCGCAGCCAAGAGGTCAGCGTGTCCGCCGTCGGCAAAAACCAGACATTGGGCATTTTGGCATAGCGGCCCTCGGGTACCAGTACTTGACCGAGCCCCCCATCGATAACTAGGGTTTCCAAGACCAGCTGACCACCCGGACGCAACAGTTCGCGCAGCTCCCGCAGGTGTTCAAAGGGCGAACGCCGATGATAGAAGACCCCCATGGAAAACACCGTATCGAAGGCGGCCAACCGCGGCGGCAGCTGTTCGATGCCGAGGGGCAAGACATCTGCCGGCACAGCCCCAGCGTACTGGCGGAGCGCTTCAAACTGCATGACGAAGCGTGGTGAGGGGTCAATGCCGATCACCCGGCGCGCCCCGGCGCCCAGCATGCGCAGGCAGTAGTAGCCGTTGCCGCAGCCGACGTCGAGCACCAAACGGCCGTCGAGATCGTCGATGTGGGATGCCAGGCGTTGCCACTTCCAATCCGAGCGCCATTCGCTGTCGAGGTACACGCCAAATAATTCAAAGGGGCCCTTGCGCCAGGGATGTAAAGCCATCAGGCCGTCGCGCAGGGCTTCGCGCTCGGCGTCGGTGGCGTCTTCGTCGCTGCCGATGCGCACTCGGCCGGCGAAATCCAGGCTTGTCGGCCGCAGTGCCGGCAGGCGCTCCAGGGCTTCTCGCCAGGAGGGCAAGTCGCCCCAGCGCTTGGGGTTCAGGCCCGCCACGATCTGTGTCGGGAGCTGCTGTGCCCAATCCCGCAGTGGCGGGATACGCGTCAGTGCGTCCAGCAACGGTCTGTAGTTTGGCGTCATGCGAAGGCGAGTAGAGAGGCGAAATTAAAACACTGGAACCAGACATCGGCAGCAGAAAACCCGGCGTCGCGGAGCCGTTGGCGGTGTGTGTCCAGGGTTTCTGGAATCAGCACCGCTTCCAGAGCGGCGCGCTTTTGCGCGATTTCCAGTTCGCTGTAACCGTTGGCGCGCTTGAAGGCGTGGTGCAGATCGGTCATCAGACGATCGAGCGCAGCGTCGGCAAAGGCGATCTTCTCCGAAAGGACCAATACCCCGCCGGGGACCAGGCCGGCGCGAATTCGCGCAATCAGCTGATCGCGCTCTGCCGGCGGCACGAACTGCAGCGTGAAATTCAGCACGACCACTGAAGCATGGTCGATTTCCAGTGTTCGGATGTCTGCGCAGTGCAGTTCGATTGGTGTGGTCCCTGGGTCCGTGGCGAGCATCTCTCGGCAACGGTCGATCATGGCAGGGGCATTATCCGCTGCGACGATGGTGCAGTCGCGGTTGCCCAGACCACTGCGTAAGGCCAGGGTGGAGGCGCCGAGGGAACAGCCCAGGTCATAACAGCGGGTGCCGGGTTTTGCGTAGCGCTCGGCCAGGGTGGCCGTCATGGCCACGATGGTCTCGTAGCCTGGCACCGAGCGGCGGATCATGTCGGGAAAAACCGCCGCGACACGTTGGTCAAATCGAAAGCCGGCGATTTCCGCCAGCGGCTGCGCGAACAGCCGATCACTTGCGCTCATGGACTCTGGGGCCGCAGGTCAGTCACAACGCCATGGGGGTGAGGTCAAGCGCCGCCAGCCGAGCAGCCCGATCTGGTGCCGTGATTACCGAGGTGCTGGCGCGCTCTGGCACGAGATAGGTGGCCGCCACCCGGCGCAGATCCTCCAGCGTGACAGTCAGCACCTGGCTGCGGAAACGCTCGCGTCGCGCCCGGTCGCGGCCGTGAAGCTCGGCGTGGAAGGTCTGTTTGGCCTCACCGGCCGGTGAGCCCGGCTTGTCGAGCCCCGCGATAACCCCGAGGATCGCTTCTTCGACTCGCTGCGGCGGGTGGTTTGCCGACGTCAACCACTCCAGGGAACGGTCGAAATCTACCAAGGTTTCGTCCAGCCTAGGATCCCGATAGGAGAAAAAGCGGAAGGCGGCGATGCCGTTGTCCTGGCCGGCGCCGCCGCCGTAGGCACCGCCCTGCTCCCGGATAGCGGTGTGAAGAAAGCCATTGCGCAAAAAGCCGCCGAGCACGCTGAGCGGGGCTGCGTCCGGGTGATCCATGGCGACTGTAGGGTAGGCGCGGGCGCAGAAGTTGACCTGGGTGCTGGTGGTCCAGAGCTGGTTGCTGGCTTCGCACAGCGCCGGACGCGCGAATGCTGTGAAGGCGCCGCCCGTGCGCGGTGACAGAACCTCGAGAAACTGCCGGCCAAAGTCGCTTAGCCGCTCAGGTTCGGCGACCAGCAGGCACTGTCGCGGTGCTGCCAAGACGAGGTTGTGGATGTTCTGCAACTGTTCGGCTACAGCGCGGAGTCTGGCAGCGTCGTCTAACTCGGCGTCGAGCCGTTTGAGATGACGGATGCCCTCGAGTCCGCTCCAGCGGTGCTGCAGCAGGGCCCCGTTACTAAAGCGGGCCGCCGCCGCGGTCATCGCCAGCGCATGGCCGTTGCCGGTAACGCTATGCTCCATCCGGGAACGCATTTGGGCGATCAAATCGCGTAAGCGGTCCAGTTCGTCGAAACGCACCTGATTGAGGGTGGCATCGAGCAATCGGGAAAGTTCCTGCTGATTGACCGCGAGACCTTTGGTTGACACCACCAGATGTCCCCGCAGTGTCTGGACGTCGTCCGGCGCGCCGCGCACATTGGCGTACACATGGATACCCCCGCTTACCGCGGCCTGCCAGCGCTGGGTGGCGAGATAATCGCGCTGTCCGACGCCCAGGTCGGGCAGGCAGCTGGCGTAGAGGGGTAGCAGGTTGGCTTGGGCCTCATCGAGCTGCGGCAAGTCGAGCACCAGTTGCTGATAGACCAAACCATTGGTGCCGACGCCATAGCTGGTGAGCGGCAGAGGTGCTTCGGCGCGTTCGCTGGCTGCCACGTAAGGCATGTTCGGCGGGACGTCGGCGAGCTCGACTTTGGGGAGGATGCGATCATCGTCGACCTGTGCCTGGCGGTTGGCCAAAGCTTGGGCGCGCGCCACGATCTCCTGGCATTGGTCGGTGTCTAGCGCGGCGCGAATCTCCTCGAGTTGGCGTCGCTCGGCTGCCTCGCGGCGGGCGGGGATTTCGGGATCGGGGCACAGGTCGAGGCGTACCCGATGTGGATTGTCGAGCAGCAGGGTTCGGGCCAAATCCTTAATGTAGTCTGGGTTACGGATGCGCTCGCGCAGCTCCGCCAGCACCGGGTCCAAATCCAGTAATGCAGCGGGGTCACCGCGGTGGGTGGCGCTGGCCAGTGCGGTGAGAATCAACTGTAGACCGTAGGGGAAACCGTCGCCACCGATTTCGCGTTGCTTGAGCTCCAGTTGGTGGAGCGCGGCTTCGACCTCATCGGCCGGAACCCCTTGTTCGGCCACCGTGCGCAGCGTGTCCAGTACCAAGGCTTCCACTGCTGCGGCGTGTTCAGGCTCTGAGCCCTCCAGGCCGCAGACAAACAGCAACTCGAGGTGCGAATCGTCCAGGCCGCACATGGGGGAGGGCGCGGTGCCCAGGTCGCTGGTTTCCAAGGCCTGCAGCAATGGTGACGCGCTGTTGTCGAGCAATACGGAATTCAGTAGATGGGCCTCCATATTGGCCATCAGATCTGTGGTCTGGCCGAGCAACCAGCCCAACACTACGTGAGTGCGTGCCTTGGTGTCCGGCTCGTCGATGGCGTAGGCTTCCTGTACCCGTAGGGGCGCCAGGTAACGCTTCTCGGGAGACACGGCGATGGTCTCTTCGAGGCGTTCGAAGCGGTGCAGAACCTGTTCTTCGAACTTGCCTTGGTGCTCATGGGCGGCGATGTCGCCATAGGTCATGAAGACGGCGTTGCTCGGGTGATAGTGGGTGCGGTAGAACTCGAGCAGCTGTGGGTAACTGAGGTCGGGGATGCACGCGGGATCGCCGCCGCTGTTGTAGTGGTAGGTGCTGGTGGGGTAGAGATATTTGCAGAGCGTGTGCCAGAGGATCGAGTTGATCGAGCTCATGGCACCTTTCATCTCATTGTAGACCACCCCCTTGAATGTCAGCGGCGAACCGGGGTTGTCCGGTTCCGCGAACTCGAGGCGGTGTCCCTCTTGCGCGAAATCCAGAGGATCGAGCCGCGAGAAAAATACGGCGTCGAGGTAGACGTCGAGGAGATTGTTGAAATCCTTGCGGTTCTGGCTCGCGAAGGGGTAGGCCGTCCAGTCCGAGCTGGTCAGCGCATTCATGAAAGTATTGAGCGAGCGCCGGATCATCATGAAGAAGGGATCCCGAACCGGATACTTCTCGCTACCGCACAGCGCAGTGTGCTCGAGGATATGTGCAACCCCGGTGGAGTCCTTGGGGACGGTGCGCAAGGCGACGAGAAAGACGTTCTCCGGATCGTCGCTGTGCAAGTGAATGTGTTCGGCGCCGGTCTTGCAGTGCTGGTAGCGCTGGACCTCGACCTTCAGCGAGGGTACCGGCCTGCTGCCGATGTGGGTGAAGGCGGGGTGAGCCCTTGCGGTCATGAAAAAACCTCAGCGGAAAATACGCAAAGGATCATTCTAACAGCCCCGTCGTGGCGGGGCTGTGGGACCGCAAGGCAGGGGTCAGGGGATGTCGTTGACGTCGCCCGGGGGGCCGACGTGGTGGGGATGGGGCTCGTGGGGCGGTTGCACG
Source organism: Porticoccaceae bacterium (assembly GCA_041594335.1). GTDB lineage: Bacteria > Pseudomonadota > Gammaproteobacteria > Pseudomonadales > Porticoccaceae > JAGPUQ01. The sequence continues at coordinate 3,609 of JBFHML010000015.1, read as the reverse complement.
GGCTCTCCCCGCAGGGGCACTACGCGATACAGAAAATCCGTCACCGCGTTCGCAAATACGTCATTGCGGTCGCCGGCCACCATGTGTCCGGCATCGGTGATGTTGACGTATTCGGCATGCGGGCACAGCGCCAAGAAAGATTGCGCGCCTTCTTCGCTGAGCACGTCCGAGAGTCCGCCGCGCACCAGCTGCACCGGCAGTTTCAGGGAGCGCGCGCATTCTTCCAAGCGCAGCATACGCTGTTCCATATCGCGCCTGGCCTGCATGAAGCGCGGATCCCAATGCCAGCGATATTTGCCGTTGGGTGCCAGCCGAAGATTCTTGGCCAGCCCTTGCAGATCTCTGGGGGGGGTGCGGTGTGGCTGATAGCTGGCGATAGCCTCAGCGACTTCATCGAGAGAGTCGAAGCCCTCGGGCTTGAGCGACATGAAGTTGATGATTTTGTCGACACCGGCGCGCTCGATGCGCGGCGCGATATCGACCAGCACCATGGCGGTGGCGTCGACGTGGTCTTCACCGATGGCGACTAAGCTGGTGCCACCGCCCATCGAGGCGCCGACGAGGACCGGGCGTCGCCCCCCCAGCGCGTCGATCACGTGCAAGAGATCTTCGACCATGATGTCCTGACCGTAGATGCCGGCCTCGGACCAGTCGGAATCGCCGTGGCCGCGGGCGTCGAAGGCCACCGCATGGTACCCGGCCGCACCCAGGGCCTCGCCAGTCCCCTTCCAAGCATGCCGAGTTTGGCCCCCCCCGTGTTGAAGCAGTACGAGAGGGCCTTGGGGGTCGCCCCAGGAATCGCCGGCGATCATTACCCCGCCGGCTCCCGGCCAGCGGTGCATGGGTTCTGGGGTGCCCGGGAGTCGCTGTCCTGCACTCATGATGGTTCCTGTGTGTTGTCGGCGGAAAAACGGGGCCGCATTGTTACTGTGCCCGCAAGGTCGGTCAAACGTGGCGGCGATGGAACGCCTTGCCCTGGGCTTTGAGTGCGCTGCGGGTTGTGGATACACTCGCGGCATTTGCGGCGCCCGCCGCGTCTTCTGTCGAGGATAGCGCAAATGATGTTCTCCAAACTCCCCGGATTGCTGACCCCCTTGGTTCTCGTGGTGAGCCTGGTTGTCGCCACGACGGTGCAGCCTGCTACCGCAGCGATGATGGGCACTGCGGAGATGGCGCCGCAGGCGCGCAGCGAACAACTAGAGCGCGTCGATCGCTTCCTGGCTCAGGCGCAGGTGCGCGATCTTTTGCTCGCCCAGGGCGTGGCGCACGAAGATGTGCAGGCTCGGGTGGCGGCGTTGTCCGACGCCGAATTGACCATGCTCTCCCGGCAACTCGATGAACTGCCGGCGGGCGCCGGGGGCCTGGCGCTGGTCGGCGCCGTGTTCGTGGTGCTGGTGGTGCTCGAAATCGTTGGGGTAATTAACGTCTTTAAAGGTCTTTGAGCCCTTTTTGCCGCACTTTGGTGGTTGCTGCGGCGCTGCTGCTTACGGCCTGCGGCAGGGCGCCAGCGCTGCCGCAGAGCGCCAGCGCTGAGCAGGTCGAGCTCAGCGCTGTGCCGTTTTTCCCTCAGCGAGATTATCAGTGTGGGCCTGCGGCGTTGGCCACAGTGTTTAACTACGCCGGCCTCGCTGTCGACCCCGAAGCGCTGATCGCCGAAGTCTATTTGCCGGGTCGACAGGGCAGTCTGCAGGTCGAATTGATGGCCGCGGCGCGGAGACGGGGCCTCGTGCCCTACGCAGTGCCGCCGGTCTTCGAATCCCTGCTGGCCACGTTGCGCGATGGTTACCCAGTGCTGGTGCTGCAGAATTTGGGTACCGAGCGCTGGCCGTTTTGGCATTTTGCGGTCGTGATTGGCTTTGACGGCGCGGCCGATACCATCATTCTGCGGTCTGGCACTACCCTGCGGCAGGTCCTCTCCGCGCGAAAGTTCCTGGCCACCTGGGAGCGAGCGGGTCGCTGGGGGATGGTGGCGTTGGCGCCTGGGATGCTGCCCGCCAGTGTGGAGCGCGAACGCTACTTGCGTGCGGCTACGGACATGGAAGGCATCGCGCCGCCGCCGGCTCTGGTTGCGGCTTTCGGCGCTGCCGTGGAACGCTGGCCTGACGATGCTTGGGCGCAAGTCGGGCTAGGTAATGCTTATTATGTCGCCGGCAACCGGGCTGCGGCAGAGGCGGAATTTGCCGCACTGTTGCGGTCGCAACCGGAATCGGTGATCGCCCGCAACAATCTCGCCCAACTCCTGGGCGAGCGCGGCTGCCGAGTGGCTGCACTGGCGCTCCTCGACGAAGGGCTGGCAGGCCACTCTATCGATGGTCGCGGCCGAGACCGGCTGGAGGCTACACGCCGCGAAGTCGCGGCCATGCGCGGCGGTGGCGAGCATTGCCCTGCGCCTGAGTGAAGGCGTTTCGAGTGGTTAGGTTTGAGTCAGTCGCTGGCTGGATCGAGAATCACCATCGATATCCGGCGCCATCACGTGTTTTTCGCCTCTATCACACTATTGGTGGACAGGCCATGGGTTCGGTGCGAGCTTCGCGTCGGCACCTCAGAGTGAGTGGCGTTCTAAGGCCCTGTATCCTTCTGCGCCTGTTTATTCGCTTCATAAGTTGAGTAAACATGAGCCGCGGAGGTGGGTGAGGAAGGTCGGGCCTTTTATTGGGAGTCGTAGGCTAATATCGCGATATCTAGCCTTCGGAATCCTTGGGTTCAATGGGGATCACGACATTTCCTTGATAAGTTCTATGTTTGTCGGTAATTGAATCGGTGATTCCTAGATCCCAGAAAACGACGCTTGCTGCCAGCTTCCCTCCCTCCATTTCGCTTCGTATAGACCCCGTAGATTTTCTGCCATCTCTTGTCGAGCAATCATAGATTAATGCATCGTCCGAGCGGCGGATCATCACGCCAGAAGTTGGTATGTTGGAGCTCCAAATCCCTCTTTTATTTCGAAAGCTGCATTCTCCTTTTGATCCATCTGAGAAGCTAACAGTTATTGGTATGTTTGCGTCATTGACAATGGTAGCGCATCCAGTTGCGGCTATAGCAGCGGTCATCAAAATAATTTTTCTCATATCATCCCTTATCGGCTTCATCCAATTTGTCAAAGCGATGTGCCTTTTATCCGAAAAGGCGCATCCGATAGGATGTTACCACGTTTTTCTATAGTAATGTCTTTTTATTTCTCTATTGTCGTTAAACATTTTATTTTGGCTTTATCTTAATAAGATGCTTTCTGTTTTTTATTCAGTTTAGATTAAACCCAATGTTTTATTTTTTTCAAAAATTTAATTTATCTTGAATTCTTTTGCGTGTCCTTAAGGGTTAAAAATATGCGCTATAGGGTCCAGTTTCAGAGGAGTAGATCCTCATGTGAGAGTCTCCGTCAGTGCATGTTTGGCAGGGCGGATAGTCAGATCAGTGATTGCTGTAGTGGGTCTCGATAGCGAAATTTTTACCGCGGCTAAAGGCGATGAAAGCCGGCGCGTACGCCCATAAAGCTAGTCGAAGATCGGCGCGAACTCCGGGTGTTGATCCAGGAGTTCTTCCGCCCTATCCATCAATTGGTTGCAGCGACGAATCACCGCCCGATAGACCTCCGCATCGGCCATGTCG
>JBFHML010000014.1:0-47766 GCA_041594335.1 Porticoccaceae bacterium | reverse complement strand
GGTCGCCGTATATTCCGGCGATCCGACCCGGCGCCCAACCGTCCGGTCGGTCGACTATAAAATCAGACGGCTGGCTGTTCCCCCGGGAACGGCTCCCTTCGAGACGCCGGGCGCGCTCAACCCTGGCACGGCGATATCCTCGATGCCTGCACCCCAAAGAGAGACCACCATGACACTGGACCCGCAAGCAGCAAAAATTCTGGAACTCACGCAAGCCAGCGATGCACCGGCCCTTGGCGAAGGTACCGTGGCCGAAGGACGTGAGGCTTTCGCAAAATTGACTTCGATGGTCGGCGTCAACCCGCCGGAGCCGCGCTCAATCCAAGAAATCGAAATTCCGGGACCGGGGGGTAGCATTCGCACACTGGTCATCACGCCGCACAGCCAACGCCCGGGGCCCCTACCCGTCTTGATCTACTACCATGGCGGCGGCTGGGTCATCGGCAGCCCCGAAACGCACCAGCGGGAAGCCTGTTACTACGCGGCGCAGGCCGACGCAATAGTGTTGGTGCCGGATTACCGACTGGCGCCGGAGCACCCTTTCCCGGCTGCAGCGGAAGACAGCTACGCCGTACTCGAATGGGTCGCCGCCAATGCCACGCAACTCGGCGCCGATGGCAACCGCATTGCCGTCGGGGGAGATAGTGCAGGCGGCAATTTGTCCGCGGTGGTCAGCCAAATGGCGCGTGACCGCAACGGCCCCCCGCTCGTCTATCAGCTGTTGGTTTACCCCGCCACTCGGATGGGGGCCGCAACCGCTTCCTATCGCGACTGCGGGGAGGGGTACTTCCTGACCACTACCGCGATGAACTGGTTTTTTGATCAATATCTGTCACAACCCCAAGACTGGGACAACCCACTCGCATCGCCACTACTCGCGGAGAATCTGAGCGACCTCCCGCCAGCGCTGGTCATGACTGCGGGCTATGACCCGTTGCGCGACGAGGGCGCGGCCTACGCAGACCGCCTCAGCGCCGCAGGAGTCCCGGTGGAATATATCTGCTATCGCGATCAAATCCACGGCTTTGTCTCCATGGCCGGGGCGATCGACGCGGGACGTGAGTTTCTCGACCGCGCCTGTACGGCCTTGCGCAAAGCCTTCGGGGACTGAGCCTTAATATTTATTTTTTGCTTTAAAAAATACTCATAACTTAATGGAAACAAACAATGTCTCGACAACAGCTTGATAAACTGCTGCAGATTTTCGAGCGCCAACCGCCACTGGGTTCGCAATCGCTCGAGGAGGAACGTCGCACACTGGACGAAGGTGGCGCCCGCTTCGCCGTTCCTGCCGACGTTGTACTAGCGCCGGTAGAGGCCGGCGGCGTTGCGGCCGAATGGCTGACCGCACCCGGTGCTCGGTCAGATCGCGCGGTACTCTACCTGCACGGCGGTGGCTATGTGATCGGCTCCATCAAGAGCCACCGCTACCTGATGCAAAATATCTCCCGACATTCGGGTGCACGCACTTTGGGCATCGATTACCGACTGGCCCCAGAGCACCCCTTTCCAGCGGCGCTAGAAGACGCGTGTGCCGCCTATCAATGGCTACTCGATACGGGCTTCGCCGCAGACCGCATCGCCATAGCCGGTGATTCGGCCGGCGGCGGGCTTACGTTGGCCACCCTAATCCGACTACGCGACGCCGGCATCCCGCTGCCCGCCGCCGGCGTGTTGATTTCCCCATGGGCGGACCTGACGGGGCAAGCGGATGCGGTGCGCTCCCGAGCCGCCACCGATCCCATGGTCAAACCGGACGGGTTATTCAGCCTGGCCCGCCATTATGTACAGGAAACCGAGGCCACGAATCCACTGGTCTCCCCGGTGTTCGCTGATCTGACCGGCCTGCCCCCCCTGCTCATCCACGTCGGCGGCCGCGAGATTCTCTACGACGACGCCATCACCATCGCCGCCAACGCTTCCCGAGCCAAGGTGCCGGTCGCGCTGGTCGACGAGCCGGAACTCTTCCATGTCTGGCATGCCTTCGCCCCCATGCTCGATGAGGGTCAACGTGCGGTCGAACAGATCGGCGGTTGGCTACAAGCGCGCCTAGCGCCCTAACCGAGGCCCCTGTCATGGCTAGCCCCGAAAGTAAAAGGCTCCTGGAGCTGCTCTGGAAAAACTATCCCGGACCCTCCACGTACGAGCGAATGAAAGACAAGGTGGACAAGATGCGCGCCAACTTCGTGCAGGCCACCAAAAACTTCGCCACACCGCCGCCCGATACCCATATCGAGTCGGTCGATGCCGGAGGCGTGCCTGGGGAGTGGGTTTGTGCCCCAGAGGTGGACCAGGATCGCGTGCTCCTGTACCTGCATGGCGGCGGCTATGTCATCGGTTCGACCCATACCCATAGGGGGTTGATCGCCGGACTATCCGCAGCAGCCGACTGCCGCGCTCTGGCTCTCGACTATCGGTTAGCACCGGAACATCGTTACCCGGCAGCGGTAGACGACGCGGTCAAGGCCTACCGCTGGTTGCTCGACACAGGCTGGTCTCCGAACCGCATCGCGATTGCCGGTGACTCCGCCGGCGGCGGGCTTACCCTGGCGACATTGGTAGCGCTACGCGATGCGGGCGACCCCCTCCCCGCCGCTGCGGCGCCGATTTCGCCCTGGACGGACCTCGAAGGCACGGGAAACTCGATGCGAACCCATGTCGACAAGGACCCCATGGTAGAGCCCGGCGGCCTGCTGGGCATGGCACGTCTGTATCTGGGCGATGCGGATCCCCGCCAACCCACCGCCTCGCCCCTGCATGCCGATCTCACCGGCCTACCGCCACTGCTGATTCAGGTCGGCGAACTGGAAACCTTGCTCGACGACGCCACACGGGTAGCAGCCAGCGCCAGAGAGAACGGAGTCGCGGTAACCCTGGAGGTCTGGCCAGACATGGTCCATGTCTGGCACCTGTTCGCGCCCATGGTCCCCGAAGGGCGCCAAGCCATCGCCGGAATCGGGGCCTTTCTAAAACAACATACAACGTGAAAAAACAACATTAACCAATTGAAAGATTTTGATTTTTAACCGAAAGAGAGTCGTCAGTCACCGGGGTAGCGTCAACACCGCCTCACCGTCCGGGACCCGCGGTGACTACGACATCAATCGATTCCGACTGTGGGCTATGGCAGCCGCGCAGCGGCCACCAAGAACGCGCACCCTCGCACCCGCTGCAAGCCGAACACGGGGCCCATGGGCCCCGTGTTCGGTGATCGCGCGTCGCTCGCCATGACTAAGCGGCGCTGGCGGCCGATTTCCATCCGTGTAGCTCTGGAATACAGCGCGCGCCATAGAGCTTCATACTGCGCTCCGCGTAGTCATAAGGCATGCCCGCAAAGCTGAAGCAGCCGTTGAGCTGGAAATCCCCCAACACCCGCTGACGGGCCTCAAGCTTTTCAAAGATCTGTTGCGGCGTGCCCCATATCTGCAGATCGACAAACGCATCGGCAACCTTGTCCAGCCCCATTTCCTGCAGCATCTTGGCGGCGTCGCCATAAGATGCATAGCCCTGGGTGCCGGCGAAATGACTACCGGCCATTTCGTAGTGGTTGGCGGCGGTCAGGAAGTAAGCTGCGGTGTATTTGCGCGCCATCTCCTCGGCCCGCTCTGCGCTGTCATCACAGATGATGAAGTCGTTGCACAGCACCGGGCCGGGCTCGCGTCCGTGTCGTGCACGAAACTGCTCTCGATAGCGGTTCACTTCGGCTGCCATGTCCTCGAGAGGCCGCTGCATAAACAGCATGATTTGGGTGCCGAGTTGGGCAGCGGCGTCGATCGAGTCCGGTGACATCGCGACGGAAAACAGACGGCCTGCAAAGCTGCGGGGGGGGCGCGGTCGAATTTCCACGCGGGGTTGTTTAACCACCTCGCCATCGTACTCGGCAAAGCCGGTCTCCAGCGCTGAGACGATCATATCGGCCGCCTCGTTGAACTTGGTTCGGCTCTGATTCATGTCCTCACGGAAACCTTCGTATTCGATACGCGCCAAGCCGCGCCCCATGCCCAGGATGGTTCGCCCATCGCTGTAATAGTCGAGCAACGCGATCTCCTCAGCGACCCGTAGTGGGTCATGCCACGGCAGAATCACCGCGCCGGTGCCCAGCTTGATACGGCTGGTACAACCGGCCATATAGCTCAGGAACTGCGTCACATCCGGACACATGGTGTAATCGGTGAAATGGTGCTCGACGCACCACAGGGAATCGAATCCGGCGGGCTCAGCCGCCTTGGCCAGCTTCAACTCCGCCGCGTAAACCTCGGCATCACTGAGATTGCCGGGGTTTTGAAACAACATCTGAATGCCACATTCCATCCAAAAGCTCCTAGGATTAACGGCGCGAGCCGCCTGGGTAAATGGACGGAACAACTTACTAGATTTACCGACGGGTAACCAGTCTCGCAGCACGGCACGCTTCGTCTATTCTGCATCCTGACCTAGAATCTATCCAAACCGGCCCCGAGGGCATTCCCATGCTCGTCTTTCGCCAATTATTTGACCAGGAATCCTCCACCTATACCTATTTGCTTGGCGACAGCGATTCCCGAGAAGCCGTGCTAATCGATCCCGTATTCGAGCAGATACAACGCGACACGGCCCTGCTGCGCGAACTGGATCTACACTTGGTAGCGGTAGCCGACACCCACTGCCACGCCGATCACGTCACCAGCGCCTGGCTCCTCAAGCAGCGCACCGGCGCCGCGATCCTGATTTCGGCGCACGCGGGCGTCGCGGGCGCCGACCGCTATCTGGAACACGGAGATCGCGTGCCCTTTGGCAGGCGCTACCTCGAGGTCCGGGAGACCCCTGGGCATACCGCGGGTTGCCTCACCTTCGTCCTGGACGATGAAAGCCTGGCGTTTACCGGTGACGCGCTACTTATCCGCGGGTGCGGACGGACCGATTTTCAACAGGGCGATTCAGCACGCCTCTACCACTCCATCCAGGCGCAAATCTTTTCACTCCCGGAAACCACGCGAATCTATCCAGGGCACGACTATAACGGTCTCACGGCAACCAGCGTTGGTGAAGAAAAACGCTTCAACCCGCGTTGCGGGGGCCAGATCAGCGAACGTGATTTCGTCGGTTACATGGACAATCTTGGGCTGGCTCACCCCAAAAAGCTTGCGATAGCGCTACCTGCGAATCTTCGCTGCGGCCGGCCCGATTCCGGCACCGTACCGGATGAGAGTCCCGACTGGGCACCCCTCGCGTTCACTTTCGCCGGCCTGTGGGAAATCGATCCACAGTGGCTCGAAGAGCATTTACGGGACGTCCGCGTACTCGACGTACGCGAGCCGGAGGAATTCCACGGTCCACTCGGCCATCTCCCAGGGGCCTTGTCGATCCCCCTGGGCGCCCTGGCCGAACGCATTGCCGAAATCCCGAGAGACCTACCGGTCGTCACGGTCTGCCGAGCCGGCGCTCGTTCCGCCCAAGCCGCGGTACTCTTGCGCCGCGCAGGGCTCGACCGGGTCGCCAATCTGGGCGGTGGCATCCTGCGCTGGCGCGCAGACAATCACCCGGTCGAGGGCGGTGTGGGCAACTGAAACCGCGGCGAATCAGCCGTATTTCTTCAACTCAAGCCGCGCGATCTGGTTGCGATGAACCTCATCCGGGCCGTCGGCAATGCGCAGAATGCGCGTATGCGCCCAAGCACGCGCAAGGCCGATATCCTCGGTAACTCCCGCACCACCAAAGACCTGGATTGCGTCGTCGATAACCTGGAGGGCCAGATTCGGCGCTGCCACCTTGATCATACCGATTTCCATTCGCGCGACCTTGTTGCCCACCGTGTCCATCATATAGGCGGCTTTCAAAGTCAACAGCCTAGCCATTTCGATATTGATGCGGGCATCGGCGATGCGCTCGAGCCACACTGTTTGCTCGGACAACCGCTTACCGAAAGCGACCCGGTCAAGAGCGCGCCGACACATCAATTCCAGTGCCTTCTCGGCTACGCCGATCACCCGCATACAATGGTGTATACGCCCGGGCCCCAGACGGCCTTGCGCAATCTCAAACCCGCGTCCTTCGCCGAGCAGCAGGTTTTCCGCCGGAACCCGTACATTTTCGAACAGCACCTGGGCGTGCCCATGCGGGGCATCGTCGTATCCAAATACCGGCACCCAGCGCTCGACGGTAATCCCAGGCGTCTCGGGCTCGACCAAGATCATCGACTGCTGTAGATGGGTAGCCGCTGTCGGATCGGTCTTGCCCATCACGATCCAAATCTTGCACCGTGGATCATGCACTCCGGAGGAAAACCATTTGCGGCCGTTGATGATGTATTCATCGCCATCCCGCCGGATTTCCGTCTCGATATTGGTAGCATCCGACGAAGCCACGGCGGGCTCGGTCATGCAGAAAGCGGAACGGATCTCGCCGTCCAGGAGCGGCTGCAGCCAACGCTCTTTTTGTGCCTCCGTCCCATAGCGTTCGATGGTCTCCATGTTGCCGGTATCGGGCGCCGAACAATTAAAAACCTCTGACGCCCATTTGGACTTGCCCATGATCTCGCAAAGCGGTGCATATTCGAGGTTGGTCAAACCGGCACCGCGTTCACTTTCCGGCAAAAATAGATTCCACAGGCCGGCCTCCTTCGCCTTGACCTTGAGCGCGTCGAGAATCGGCGGTACGCACCAGCGCCCCCCCTCCTCAACCTGCTGGTAATACAACGCTTCGTTCGGAGTAATCTGGGTGTCCATGAACTCCTGTACCCGCATTTGCAGCTCACGAACTTTCTCGGAATAGGCAAAATCCATGGTGGCCCTCTCAGTTGAATGTCAAGAATGATGCCGCGGCGGGACCACCTGGTTCGCAGGCCCACCCGGACAATGACGAATCGAAGACGGCCATGATAACCGAAGCAACGGCCTTCACCAGCGCGCGTCACTGCCGGGGCTCCCGGCGCGCTGTAGGGCGCGTGTGACGAATCCTTTTCTGCCACGCTGTGGGGAATGCGGGCAACGCCACGCGGGCAGCTTCTGGACAATCTTGGGTACCGAATTTCACCGGGCCCCGCCGGGGCGCGAGAAGCACCGCGCACCGCTCGGCTCAGCGCGGCACCGGGCGTTTCGACCCGCCCTGCGTGCCGCTGCGTTTTCACCCACCCCCTGGTGCCGCGGATGCTAAGGCGCCCTTGCCGCAGCGCGCCCCGTTGCCATGGGTTTCACGACTTGCTGAATCACCCCTCACAGCCTACACGCCGCATGGCCGCGCGACGGCATTGCGTTGTCCAAAGACCAGGATAGCGGCATCTTCCCTGCACTGGTGTAGCGCCGCGACCTGAGGGTCGCTATACGACCCGGTATCCACGTTGACTGTGCGGTAAGTTTGTGGGGTACTTGAGCTATTGGGTCCGCCGCTGCACGGCGCCCCGAGACTGTGCAACCTTTTCCGACCTCAGCCCATCCAGGAGACAGGCCGCTATGCTCAAGCCAGCCATTTCGGCAGATTCGCACATCGTTGAGCCCCCTCATTGCTATACGGATTTCATCGAACCGCAATATCGGGATCGCGCACCCCAGATGGTGGAAACACCAGCGGGGGGACATATCTTCAACATTCCCGGCGTTGAAGACGTCATCCCCGTGGCGTTGCTGGGCGCCGCCGGCGTGCCCGCCAACGAACTTGGAAAATTCCGCAATGCCACTTTTGCCGAGCTGCCGAAGGCGGCATGGGATCCGAAATATCGCATCGAAGCGCAGGATCGCGACGGTGTCTGCGCCGAGATCATCTACGCCTCGGTGGGCATGGTGATTTGCACCCATAAAGATTTCGCCTACAAATCCGCCTGCATGCGTGCCTATAACCGCTGGCTGGAAACCTTCTGCGCCGGCGCCCCCGACCGGCTTTTCGGCCTCGCGCAAACGGCAGTGGAATCCGTGGATCAAGCTATCAACGATTTCCGGCAGGCAAAGGAAATGGGCATGGTAGGCATGATGATGCCCGGGCGGCCGCAGCACAAAGACTACGACCACCCCGACTATGATGCACTTTGGGAGTGCGCCACAGACCTCGACCTGCCGGTGTGCTTCCACATCCTTACCTCCGACGACAACAGTGTGAAGGAAGCACTCGCTCCGAAGCGCGGCCATGCCGCCAATGGCTTCATGAACATTATGCGCGGCGTACAGGACGTATTGGGTGTATTTCTGTTCGGTGGCAATTTCGAACGCCACCCTAAACTCAAGATGGTCATCGCCGAAGCCGATGCGGGCTGGCTTCCCCACTACGCCTATCGCGCCGACCACGCGGTCAAACGCCTGGGCTCGCTGGCGGAATCCACCTTGTCAAAAATGCCCAGTGAATATCTGACCCAGAACGTATCCTTTACTTTCCAGGACGATGCGACCGCTTATCTGAATCAAGACATCGTCAATAGCGGATGTCTTCTTTGGGCCAATGATTACCCCCATACGGACGCCACCTGGCCCTGGTCCCAAAACATCATCAAAGAACAAACAGCGCATCTGACCGAAGCGCAAAAAAACGCCATCTTCCATGACAATGTGAAGAAACTCTTCAATCTCCCGATACAGTGATTCCGGACGGCCGCCACTGGCAATCGGTGGCGGCCCGTTTTGCCAGCCATCCCGCGAATTCCAGCATCAGCAGCCCAGCGACCCCACTGCGCCGGTCAACTCCCAACCTCTCGCCCAGACCGACCTTCACGTCACTTTATATCCGGCGGTTGTCATCTTTGGTCCTAGGTCAATGCCGCCCTCTGCTCCTAGAGTGTAGGCATAGCCCGTACATGCGGGCTTGACTAAAACAATGATTACAGGGGCACGTCATGACCGAATACAACGTTACAGGGAAACTGCAGATCCCGGCAGAGATTCAGGCCGTTCCCATAGATGAAATCAACGTCGCCGACCCAAAAGTTCTCGCCTCAGAGACCTATGGACACTACTTTGCGCGTCTGCGTCGAGAAGCCCCGGTTCATTACTGTAAAGCCAGCACCTACGGCCCCTATTGGTCGGTCACCAAATACCACGACATCGTCAAAGTAGAGACTAGCCATCCCGTTTTCTCATCAGAAAAAGGGGGCATCACACTCGACGACGGCAATCTGGGACTCGATGTCGAGATGTTCATCGCCATGGACCCACCAAAGCACGACGAACAGCGCGCCGTGGTCTCACCGGCAGTCGGCCCCGAAAACCTCGCCCGACTCGCTGCTGGAATACGCGAACGTACAGGTCGAATCCTGGACTCTCTACCCCACAATACGCCATTTGATTGGGTGGACCTTGTGTCGGTCGAGATCACCACACAGATGCTGGCGACGCTTTTTGATTTTCCGTGGGAGGAGCGACGCAAGCTGACACATTGGTCGGATACCGCAACGGCTATGACCGGCTATCTCAGTGCAGCGGATCGCGAGAATGGCATGGCCGAACTGCAGGAGTGCGCCAACTATTTCGCCCGCTTGTGGAACGATCGGGTTCGCGCTGCGCCACGACCGGATCTTATCTCCATGCTTGCGCATTCTCCGGCATTTCAAAACATGGGGCCGCAGGAATTTCTTGGCACTCTGATTCTTTTGATCGTCGGCGGCAACGACACCACGCGCAATTCCATGACCGGCGGCTTACTGGCGCTCCATCAGTATCCCGCGGAATACCGAAAGCTCTGTGACGATCCGGCACTGGTAAACTCCATGATTCCGGAAATCATTCGCTGGCAAACGCCGGTTATGAGTATGCGCCGTACCGCACTCGAGGATACCGAGTTGGGCGGAAAAATCATTCGCAAAGGCGAAAAACTCGTGATGTGGTATTACTCCGGAAACCGCGACGAGGAAGTCATCGAGCAAGCCGAGCATTTCATTATTGATCGCGCCAGACCGCGCCAGCATCTCTCATTTGGCTTCGGGATCCACCGCTGCGTGGGTAACCGGCTCGCAGAATTGCAGCTAAAAACGCTATGGGAAGAAGCGCTCAGGCGTTGGCCAGAACCCGGTCAGATCGAAGTGCTGGCCGAACCCGAAAGAGCCACCACCTACGCGATTCGGAACTATAAATCCCTATCGGTGCGGATCAACGCCTGAGGAAAGTTTCCATGACCGAGAGCGTTCTCATTCTTGGCGCGGGCCAGGCTGGCGCCCAGGCAGTCCAGAGCTTGCGCCAGCAGGGCTTTTCCGGGAATCTGACCCTCATCGGCGGTGAGCCTCTGCTTCCCTACCAACGCCCTCCCCTGTCCAAAGCCTTCCTCGCCGGAACGCTGGCCCGCGAACGCTTGCTCATCAAACCGGAGGCTTTCTATCGCAATGCGGCAGTCGACTGCATTTTGAACAACCCCGCGGTGTCACTGGACACTACCGAACGCCGGGTGACGCTAGCCGATAATCGCCACCTCTATTTCGATCATTTATTGCTCACTACCGGCGGGCGGCCACGGCCACTTCCCTGCCCGGGCGCAGACCATCCACGGCTGCATTATCTGCGCTCCGTCGCGGACGTGGAGCGGCTACGCGAGCATTTCCTTCCGCAAGCCCGTCTGATCATCATCGGGGCTGGATACATCGGATTGGAGGTCGCCGCCATCGCAGCCAAGCTCGGACTGAACGTCAGGGTATTGGAAGCGGCGCCCCGGGTACTCAGTCGAGTGACTGGCGCCGAGGTGTCTGCTTTCTTTACCCGCGTGCACACCCGCGCCGGGGTAGAGATTCACTGTGATACCGGGGTCACCGCGATTGAAGGCGCCCCCGACGCACCACGGGTGCATACCGCTGCTGGCGACGTCATGGAAGCGGATCTCGTCCTGGCTGGGATTGGGCTGCTGCCCAACATCGAGCTCGCGCAGAGTGCCGGCGTCGCTTGCGACAACGGCATCCTCGTTGACGAATTGGGCCAGACTGCCGCTCCCGCGATCTTAGCGGCTGGGGATTGCAGCAATCATCCCAACGCCATCTATGGACGCCGACTGCGACTGGAATCCGTGCACAACGCCATTGAGCAAGCAAAGACCGCTGCCGCCACGATTGCCGGTAAACCCCAACCCTATAACCAAGTGCCCTGGTTTTGGTCGGATCAGTACGATGTAAAACTACAGACCGCGGGACTTGTGCAGGGTCACGATCGCACCGTGGTACGCGGCGACCCGGCATCCGACTCCTTCGCAGTTTTTTATCTGCAAGCCAACCGCCTACTCGCGGTCGATGCGATCAACCGGCCTGCAGAATTCATCGCCGCACGCAAACTGATCCCTACAGGCGCGCATCCGCGGCCCGAAACCTTGGCGGACGAAAGCATCACTCCCCAAGACTTCGCCTAAAAAATAGCTCGCTATCTTCCTGTATAGCGTGCTTACGTCACCGATTAACTGAGAGAATCGCCCCATGATCAAAGTAACCTACATCGAATTCGACGGCACCGAGCGCACGGTAGAAGTGGAAGCAGGCGTATCACTGATGGAAGCGGCGGTAACGAACCTCGTACCGGGCATCGACGGCGACTGCGGTGGCATGTGCGCCTGCGCCACCTGTCATGTTCATGTGGAACCGGAGTGGGTCGACAAGCTACAGCCGATGGCCGACCTCGAGGATGCCATGCTCAATCTAACCGAGGGCCGAGACGCAACCTCTCGCTTGGCCTGCCAACTCGAAGCGGCACCCGAGCTCGATGGTATTCGGCTACGCACTCCCCTGGGTCAGCACTGATACAAAGGCAATTTCAGTTCGGGCCATGCGGCCAATACGGGCGACGCAGGGCATTTTTCATGACCTTGCCCGTTCCCGACAATGGCAACGGCTGGGTACGGATCTCGACGCTGCGGGGGCATTGGTAACTCGCCAATCGCTCCCGACAGTGCGCTATAACCGCCTCGGGCTGTAAGGCAGCGTCTTTCTTCGGCACGACCACCGCATGTACTGCCTCCACCCAATCCGGATGCGGGATGCCAAATACGGCACACTCGGCGACCTGCTTGAGCTCGTAGATGCAGTCCTCGACGGCTGCGGAAGCGACATTGACACCCCCGGTGATGATGATGTCCTTGATACGATCGACGAGATATACGAATCCGTCGCCATCTCGATAGCCCGCATCGCCGGTGTGCAGCCACCCGTCGCGGACGGTGCGAGCGGTAGCCTCGGGATCGCGCCAATAGCCCTGCATGACCATGGGGCCGCGCACCAGAATTTCCCCTACTTCACCCTCCGTTCGCGGGTCTCCCCGTTCATCAACGATACGCACATCCGCGCCCCAAACCGGCTGACCACAGGAGCGTAAGCGTCCGGCATCCGGCCCTTCCAATACATGATAACGCCGCTCCAAAAAGGTGGCTGCTGGAGAAAGCTCCGTCATGCCGTAAGCCTGACAAAAACCCACGCCGGGAAGCCTGCGCAAGGCCTCGGCGAGCACCGCTTGGGGCATGGGGGAAGCGCCATAGGCGATGGTCTTCAAACTACTCAGGTCATATTCACCAAGTTCAGGAGCCCCAACCAGCCGGCTGATCATAGTGGGCACCAACAGCATGCTGGTCACCCGGTGACGTTGAATGGTAGATAAAAGCTCCGGTATCTCGAAGCGGGGCAAAATGACGTTGGTGACCCCAGCCGTCACCATGGTAAAAACCCGCGACCCCCCGGCGGCGTGAAACAGCGGTGTGGCGTGCAGATAGACCGTATCCGCATCGAGCTCGTAATTGATCACCCCGCTCATCGCATTCCAAAGTAAATTGCGATGGCTCAGCATCACACCCTTGGGACGCCCAGTGGTGCCGCTGGTGTAGAAAATACCCGCCAGATCCTCGTAGCCACGTAGCTGATCGGGTATCGGTGACGCAGTGATCAACAGTCGCTCATATTCGCTGCGCCGATCTCCGGGACGAAAGTAGAGAATATGTTCTACGGCTTCCAACTGCGGCGAAAAATCTTCGATCCGGGAGCGAAAATCCTCATCCGCAATCAAGAACCGAGCGCCCGAGTGATTCAGGATGTAGATGAGATCCGTCGCCGATAATTTGTTGTTGAGCGGCACAATCACACCGCCGGCCCACGGCACACCGTAGCTGAACTCAAAGTACTCTGCGCAATTGTGGGAGAGCATTGCCACGCGATCGCCCGCTTGCATCCCCTGGGCGCGCAAGCCCCCGGCCAACGCGGCAACACGGTGTTCGAATTGTCGCCAGGTACACTCCATGCCCGGCGCAATCAGGGCCGCCCGATTCGGGCTTCGCTCACTGCTGCGCCGCAACCCCTGGGTAAGATACATGCCATGCCTCGGGTCACATCACGCCGGCCGCAATGGTAGCTTAAACTGTCCCGCCCCTTAACGCTGGCAACCAGGTTAACCGATGGTCGATACTCCTCCTCTTTCTAGCGCAGCAGCTACCGCGCTGGGCACGCCCTGGTGCCCTATCACCGGCTTGGCTGCGGCGGAACACCTACTGGCTGCGACGACCCCCGACCCCGGCAGCATGTTTCTTGATGTAGTCGCCGGTCTGGGCCATTGCGCGGGACTCGCCGCCCGGTGCGGCGCGGTCGCCACGGGCATCGACACCTGTGAACAGCGTCTGGATACGGCACGTCGCAATTATCCCCAGGCGCTGTTCTATACAGGGACGCCAGGCTCACTGGTCTTTGCAGATGGGTTCTTCGCTGTACTGACGCATCACGCCGGGCCCGGAGGTGCGCCTTCGTTTGAGGCACTCGCGGAAGCCTATCGAGTATTGCTACCCGGCGGACGCTATGCCGCACTTTGCTGGGGTGCGCCGACCTCTCGCAAGGGATCTACTACGGAGCTCGCCGACTCCTTGCGGCCTTGGGAAGAAGCTGGCTTTGGCGCCGTCTGCGGCGCACCGATCAGCATCGCCCTGCAGCCGCCGCAACCCACTTCGAGCGCGGCGCCTGCCACCATAGAATCAACGCAATGGACACAGTGGACGGCCATCGTCGTTACCGCCATCAAGCCCAGCTAAGCGGCGGTCGCGCCACCGCTTGACATTGCCCCTTTTGGAAGAGGCCGCTGTTGCTGGCGACGGCGCAGCACACGGCCTCGGGAGCTGCACCCAGCCCGCTACTGCGGCATCACCGGCAAGAACCCATCCGGCGAGCAGTTACCACTGCCTTAACCATGTCCTGAACAGCGGCTCTCGACGCGGCCCTCAACAGAAAGCCAATCTAGCACCCGCCGCGCTCCCGAGCGCTCTTCGCCGCGCCGTACCGAGAGCTCTGCGGGCCGACCTATCGGACCCGCTCAGGGTGCCCAACGTACAAAGCGCTGGTACTTTTCTTGCAGCATAATCAACCACCAGGGCGTGGCCTCCCCTTTGCCCACGGCCTCCAACCCGGGATGACGAGCCACAGCTCGCGCCAGGATGTCTTCTTGATCGGTTCGAACATCCACAAAGAATAGGTGTTTGCCTTCATCGAGCAACCGCTGGAATTCGCGAAATCTGCGATTTGGCAATTGAAAACCCAAAAACCCGGCTTCCCAAGTACAAAAACCCAGCACAACGATGGCCAGAAAAATAAAAGGCACCCAGCCATAGCTGTCCGCCATTCCGGACATAGCTGCCACCAGCATCACCAATCCGAATCCGATAACGCCCAGCAGCGCGCCCTTGAGGCCTTTGCGGATGACATCGGTACGCATCAAGCTACTGACTTCGTGCAGATGATAGCCTTCCAGCTGAGCCTCGCGATCCGTCAGTACGTGAATTTGCGGCCGTATCATGCCCTCATGTTCGAGCTCCATCTCCAGCCGCTCCAGGTCACGCAAATCGTCACTCATGTAAAAGTGTCTTTCCATTCCGGCTACCCTCGTATCGATGGCTCCATCGGAGGCCCGGGCAAAGGTTGACGGCACGCAAACCGCGTCGCGCACCCGCTTCCACGCGGCCTCTCTACACCTTAGTCCGAAAACATCGGGTGGAAAGTCCCGTTCAGGGCACCAATTCGAGACCAAACAGGGTGGCATGGTCGCTTCTTACGCTCCTTATCCGGCGATGCGGCACAATACAGGAGCCCCCACCTTGAGGAGACAACGTCAGGCCGCTGCAACTCGTCGGTCGGCACAGAGTCTTACTGCTATGGCACCTTTCTGGCTGCACCACCCGAACAAGACGCACGGCGGTCCACTGATCGCAGCGCTCGCCGTGATGGCCAGCTTGCAGTGGTCTTCCGCAAACGCCGAGACCCTGATCTATAAATCGGTCGATCCCGAAGGGCGCATCAGTTACGGCGACAAACCCGCGGCCGGTGCCGTAGCCGTGCAAGAAATACGTCTGACGCCAACATCCGCCGGGGCAGATGCCACCAGCTCACAGGAACGGATCAAGCAATGGGCCGAAACGACCGAACGATTACGAGAAGACCGCGCAGCACGAGAAAGCCAGCGGGCGGCAGCCCGCCCTCCGCCGCAGGGATCCGTGCCGCTCTTCGGCCCGGAGGAATCTCGATTAGGGGTAAGGCGCGGTTCCTATTATTACCAGCCCGGACTGCTGCAGTACCCCCAAACGCCCTTTCACTTCGACCGGCGCACGCATCCTACCCATTGGCACCAACCCCAGGAATGGCACCGACCTTATCCCCGGGCCCCTCGGCAGGAGCGACGAAACCAGCCCTTACCACGCCGGGCGATCCAGTGAAACGGCCGGTCAGGCCGCGACGGAAAGATCGTTGCGCAAAGACGCCACCACCGGCGCCGGCAGCGTGACATCGGCAATCGGGTAAGCAGGCAAGTCGACACCCGCTGTAACCCCAGCACCTTGCGTAAGCGCCGTTACCGCTGAATCCGGCAACTCAAAACGCAGAAAATGCACCGCTGAGGTCTTATCGGCGTCGCTGCGTTCGAGGTCTTCGTCGGCGATCCCGAAGACGGGCTCCCCGGATCCCACTCGCACCCAAATCCGGTGCTCCAGACCGACCAAGCGCTGCAACTGCGCCTTACGCCGCTCGGGATCCTCATATTCAATCATCAACGTCGCCTTCCAATTGCGACCATCCGGGATCAAGGGATTATAGGCATCCAACTCCGCTTGGATGCCGGCGCGCTCGAATACGCGCTCAATCCGCAGCATCTCTTGAATCTGGTATTGAATGGTGAGTCGGTCTTCGAAATATAAGCGCACATGCTCGCCTAAGGCTAGCTGCCGGTGGCGCTTATGCGCCAGAACCTCTCGCCGGAACTCAGACCGCCGCTCAGCATACTCTTCTAGCGACCAGAGATCTTTTTTGGCTAACTTTTGCATCTTGACCTCCAGGTGGTCCGCCACTCACAGCCCGTAGGCTTTGCGTAGCAGGGACATGGGGTGTTCGGGAACCTCGAGCTTGTCCGCCAAATCCGCGATGTGGGTCGCCGCCATCGGGCAATCACTGGTGAAATGGGCAGGCGCCAGTTGATCCAGCTTCCGGGCGACCGGGCGACCGATCTTCACGGCCTTGGCGTGCGTTTCCAGTTTGACCGCGTAGGTACCATCGTGCCCGGAGCAACGCTCCTGAGGATGGACTGTGGTGTCGGGAATCAGCGCAAGCACCTCTCGGGTTTTCATGCCGATGTTTTGGACGCGCTGATGACAGGCGACGTGATAACCAATATCGCCAAGCCCACGCTGGAAATCGGTTTTCAACAGTCCGGCACGGTGACGGAGAAAGAGGTATTCGAAAGGATCGAAGAAGGCGTCTCGCACTTTCGCGACATCCGGATCATCCGGATACATCAGCGGCAACTCTTGCTTATACATCAACACACAGGAAGGCACAGGCGCGATGAGGTCATAGCCTGCGTCCACCAGCCCCGCGAGCACCGGGATGTTTGCGGATTTTGCCTTGTCGACTGCATCGAGGTCGCCGAGCTCGAACTTGGGCATGCCACAACACACTTCTTTGGGCACTAGCTCTATAGCAATCTCATTGTGTTGAAAGACGCGGTAAAAATCCTCTCCCAAATCCGGGCTGTTGTAGTTCCCATAGCAGGTTGCATAGAGGGCGACCTTACCGCGCGTGCGCCCGGCCGCCTGCGGCACGATCTGATCGTCCGCCAGTGATTTGACCCGCTTACGCAACGTCCGGCTATGGTAGCTCGGCACGCGGGCATCGCGATGCACGCCAAAACCGGCTTCCAAGGCCTTGCGGAAAGTGGCGTTGCGGTTGAGCGCATTGACCGTCAAATCGACCACCGGAATCGTCGCCAACCGACCGACCCGATCGGTACTGGTTAGTGTCCGATCTCGCAAAGATGCGCCGTGCTCGCGAAAACGGAGTGCCTTGGCGCGCAGCATGAGGTGAGGAAAATCGACGTTCCATTCATGCGGTGGCACGTACGGACATTTCGTCATATAACACAGGTCGCAGAGGTAACATTGATCGACAACCTGTTGGTAGTCTTCCTTAGCAACGCCATCCACCTCCATGGTGTCGGACTCGTCGACAAGGTCGAATAGCGTAGGGAAAGACGCGCAGAGATTGACGCAGCGACGGCACCCATGGCAAATATCGAAGACGCGCTCCAATTCAGTATCGAGCGCTTCCCGGTCCCAGAATGCTTCGGAACGCCAAGCGATTGGATGCCTAGTCGGTGCCTCGAGACTACCCTCTCTGCTGCCCTCGTCTCTACTCATCATCAATCTCAACTTGTCGGTAGTGGGGAGATCAGGGCCTCGGTGGCCCACACTGCCGCCGGGACGGCTCGACAAAAAACTACGGGTGGACGCGACACGTCCACCCGCGGCGTGGTCTTCACTCAGGCGTCAAGGGTGTCCAGCGCCTTTTGGAAGCGGTTAGCGTGGCTGCGCTCAGCCTTGGCGAGGGTTTCCATCCAGTCGGCGATCTCATCGAAACCTTCATCCCGAGCGGTCTTGGCCATACCCGGGTACATATCTGTGTACTCATGGGTTTCGCCAGCGATGGCCGCTTTCAGGTTCTCCGCAGTGTTGCCAATGGGCAGTCCGGTCGCGGGATCACCGACCTCCTCCAGGTATTCCAGATGACCATGCGCGTGCCCGGTTTCCCCTTCCGCAGTCGAACGGAAGACCGCGGCAACATCGTTGTAGCCTTCGACATCCGCTTTGGACGCGAAATAGAGATAACGGCGGTTGGCCTGGGATTCACCGGCAAAGGCCTCCTTCAGATTTTGCTCGGTCTTGCTGCCTTTCAGAGCCATGGGATTCCTCCTTCAACTTATCGGATTGGGAAACGACGGCGCCCAAACACCATCGAATCAAAAGAGCCCCAAATGGAGCTTGCATGTACCTTATCCCCTTTAATACAATCGGTAAAGTGATTTTTTTTCGACTAATTGATCGATTTATTCGATGGCACAAAAGCCCACGCTACGACAACTGAAATACCTCTGCGCCCTCGCCGATGAGCGCCACTTCGGACATGCGGCCAAGGTTTGCCACGTCACCCAATCGACGCTAAGCGCCGGGATCCAGGAGCTGGAAACCGCCTTGGGAGTAGCACTCATCGAACGCGGCCACAAGCACGTTTTGCTGACAGCCGTCGGGGAGTCCATCGTTAGCCGATCCCGCCACATCCTGCTCGAGGTCGAAGCGTTAGTCGAGGAAGCAGCTTCGGCCCTAGAACCTTTTAACCGCTCCATTCGCCTGGGGGTCATTCCAACCATAGCCCCGTTTCTTCTACCAGGCGCACTGGCGGCCGTACGCAGGGACTACCCGGAATTCCAACTTCTCATTCGCGAAGATGTATCGGAAAGACTGGTAAGCCTGCTATGCCAAGGCGACCTCGACCTGCTCCTGATGGCCTTGCCCTACCCGGCCGGCAATGTCACCACTCAGCATCTGTTTGACGACCCGTTTTTACTGGCCTGCCCCCACGACCATCCTTTGAGTCGAATCGAGGATCTACGCACCCATCACCTCAAGGGGCACGATCTGCTGCTCCTGGAGCAAGGACACTGTCTTCGTGACCACGCCTTGGAAGCTTGCAAGCTACAGAACTCACGGGTTTCCCTATCATTTGAAGCCACCAGCCTGCACACCCTGGCACCCATGGTTGCCAATGGCATTGGCATTACCCTATTGCCACAACTGGCCGTAGACTATGGGATTCTTTCTGGTATCGATAATGTCGAAGTGCGCGCTTTCCAAGGAAAGCCCGTCAAGCGGTCTATCTATCTGTTGTGGCGAAAACACAGCCCGCGGGAAACTGAATACCAGCAGTTGGCAAAATACCTCCAGCCGGGCGCGCAGCAAGCCCGCTCCTGAGTCCAGCCCAGGAAAAACAGACTCGGGACCTGCTCCGGGCAGAATGCCCGCAGCAGGTTTACCAAGAGTTGATCGTGCGGCGAATTGTCGTGGTCTTAGAGTGGAATAACCTTTTCCGCCTGCGGGCCCTTCTGGCCCTGTGTGATTTCAAAAGAAACTTTTTGACCTTCTTTCAAGGTCTTATACCCTTCGGAAACAATAGCGCGAAAATGCACGAAAACATCGGGCCCATTTTCCTGCGCGATGAATCCATATCCCTTGTCGGCATTGAACCACTTGACGATACCTGTTGCGGTGGACATTTCTCAAACTCCGATGCGAAACCAAACTCAAGCGCGGGACGTCCAGCGTATGCGCTTCGAATGACCGCGAGATGACGGCTCCGCACCAGCCCCGGATCCCGTCACCTTCCAGCCGAAAAACCATATCGCCAGCGACGGCTCGCCAGCCGAGCGTACAGGTTTTTTTGCTCCCGAACCACTACCCAGCGATCGGGCCAAAACTTCCACCGACGACACAATTCCGATCGCCCGGCTGGGGCGCTACCCCTGTGCGGGCACCTGTTGCACCTTAACGCTTCATGTAAAAAGCATTCCACTTGTTGCCATCAAGGTCGCGGAAATAACCGCAGTGAAACGCACCCTCTCCACGCGGCCCGGGCGCGCCTTCATCGGTACCGCCAAGCGCTAGTGCCTTGGCGTGAATTGAAGCCACCTGTTCCGGCGAATCCGCGGTAAGCGCCATCATGGTGCCATTGCCCGCACTTGCCGCCTTGCCATCGAAGGGCGTCATGAGCATAAGCATCGGCGCACCCCTGGGACCGACCCAACCCACTGATCGGTCCGTCTCCATGGCGCGCTTGGCACCTACAAGCGCCAAGAGCTCATCGTAAAACTGCGCCGCCCGCGCAAGATCATTTGTCCCCAAGGTGATGTAATTGATCATGGCTCTCCTCCATCCTTCTTATGCTGACGCTATGACTTAAATGAAAAATCATCGCTTGGACGCGCCCTGTGCCCTGTATGATCACAGCGGCCCAATTCCCGCGAGCATAAGCGCGAAAAGCCAGCACCGACAAGCCGCGAAACACGCAGCACCAGAGTTCGCGTCGATCAACAAGCCACCCCTGACGAATCAATTTACGGAGAGTCCAATGAGAACATGCTCTAGCCGCCTCGCCACCACACTGACGCTAGCGACGCTCTTGGTCGCCTGCGGAGAACCAGAGGAAGCCACTTCCGGGCAACAGCCATCGATTACGGCGCGCGCCGTGGAACTGCAGCAAAAAACGGAACAACAGCTTCTCGAAACTGCGGAGAAAGCGCAGCAGGCGGCGCTAGCGACAGCGGACAAAACTCGGCGAGCCGCGGCGGAAGCCACGGAGCGTGCGGGCGCAGCGACGGAGGCTGCGGGGAAAAAGGTTCAGCAGGCTGGACAGGCCCTTAATGACAAGGCGCTATCCCACCCGCAACGGTTGCCCGAAACCACGCCGGAGAGCGCCCAGCCTTCAACTCTTCCGTGAAGGACAGGGAATCCGGGCCTCATTGGGGGCCCGGATTCGGGGTTCCGACCTCAATCGTAAACGATGACGCCGCGGGCATTTTTACCAGCCTCCAGATCGGCAAACGCCTGGGGGGCCTCCTCGATCCGGTAGGTATGCGTAATCATGCGGTCGAGGTCTAGCTTTCCCTGCCGATAAAGCTCGAGATACTTGGGGAAATCGACGCGGAACTCGGCGCTGCCGTACATGGAACCCTTGAAAGTCTTGGCGGTGAGCGGGAACATCAAGGCGTTCAGCTCCAATTTTTGGCTGAGCTTACCCACCCCGACCACGGTCATGGTGCCACCGCGCCGGGTCGCTTTTTGCGCCTGATCCACCACCGCGGGAATACCTATCGCCTCAAAGCCGTAGTCCACCCCGATGCCATCGGTCAACTCCATAATCTGGCGCAGGGGATCCTGCCCCGCATTGATCAAGTCGGTGGCGCCGACTTCACCGGCGATGGCGAGCTTCTCGTCGGAGAGATCCACCGCAAAGATCCGCGCCGCGCCCGCGATCCTCGCGCCCTGGATAATCGACAACCCGACGCCACCGGCACCAAAAACCGCGACCGTACTGCCTGGCTTGACCTCGGCGGTCTTCAGCGCCGCGCCCACACCGGTAGTGACCCCGCAACCGACCAGGGCGGCGGCCTTCAAGTCGATATCCTTGGGAATCTTGACCAGGCACATGGAAGGTACGACAGCGTATTCGGCCATATTGCCCAGAAACTGCATGACATTGAGATCCTGACCCTCCCGATGCACTCGAGAGGTGCCATCCATCATCTTGCCATCGGGATTGCTACGCATGCAGAGGTAGGGTTCGCTGCGTAGGCAGTGATAGCAATCACCACAGTTCGGCACAAAGGACAACGTCACGTGATCGCCCGGTTCCACGTTGGTCACACCCTCACCTATCGCCTCCACGACCCCGGCCCCTTCATGCCCGAGCACCATGGGAAAAGGCACGGGAATGGTGCCATTGATTACCGACAGGTCGGAATGGCAGATGCCGGTCGCCTTCATCTTAACGAGCACCTCCCCCACCTTGGGCGGATCCAGGGTGACCTCTTCAACAGAGAAACGGTTGAGTTCGTGGGCCACTACGGCTTTCATCTTCATCTGCGAGTCTCCGGCAAAAAACGCGCGGCAGTTTACCACTGATTCACTACCAAGCCGCGGCAAGTCATCGTAATGCCCAAACGCCCTTGTCGCGCCTCGTCACCCTCAGCCCGACTGCTACAATCCAGCCACTTTCCAACCACTCCAACGCATAGCACCCCAGAATGTCCCGCCTTAGCACCACACTACACCCACAACTCGCGACCGACTGCCATCGGCTCGGGCACTCCGCCAGCGGCGAAGTGCTCCTGCATCGCAACGCGCTACTACCCTGGTTCATTCTGGTACCGGATACCGAAGTGCTGGATTTGCTTCGCATGCCCAGAGAACAACGGCAGCACGTTCTCGACGATTGCGAAGCCCTGGACCAATACCTTCGTTCGCGCTGGAAAGTCGACAAAGTAAATGTTGCCGCGATCGGCAATCTGGTACCCCAGCTGCACATTCACCTCGTTGGCCGCCACAGCGGAGATCGCTGCTGGCCACTACCGGTTTGGGGGCATCTGCAGGGAACGGCGGCCTACGAAGCCGCCGAGGTCGCACTGATCGGGAGAGAAATCAGCGCACTGTGGCCTTAGGGGGGATGAACCACGATTCCGGTCGAGACGTACGCCGAAGCACCTGCGTCTGGTTTGCAGGTTTGTGAAAAATGGGGTGGCTGACGGGGATCGAACCCGCGACCACAGGAGCCACAATCCTGTGCTCTACCATCTGAGCTACAGCCACCACTGTTCAGCCCGCTCAACGCACGATAACCAGTCTATTGGCGCGCCCGGCAGGATTCGAACCTGCGACCCACGGCTTAGAAGGCCGTTGCTCTATCCAGCTGAGCTACGGGCGCGTAGCCGTGCCGCGAGCAACAACAACCGCCGCGACTCCAAGTGTAGCAGCGAATCTGCGGCCATCTGCCAAAACTGGTCGGGGAAGAGGGATTCGAACCCCCGACATCCTGCTCCCAAAGCAGGCGCGCTACCAGACTGCGCTATTCCCCGGGTTACAGTCTCGCGTCAGCGAGGCGCGATCATACGCCGCACCCGATAGAGAATCAATTTCCGCGCGCTTTGCTTGATGTCGGCCGGCGCGGGCTCATGCCACAATATCCCCTCTCATCGAACCATTCGAGCGACAGTATGACCGCCATCATTCTCGACGGTAAGACTCTGGCCGCCCGTACGGAAGCGGAAATCGCGACACGGACGGCTGCTCTACGGGCCCGCAATGGGGGCCGGCGGCCCGCATTGGCGACTATTTTAGTCGGCGATGATCCGGCATCAGCGACCTACGTGCGCATGAAGCGCAATGCCTGCGCCAGAGTCGGATTGGACTCCCTGGCTTTGGAGCTGCCCGCGGCCACCACCACGACCGAACTGCTCGCCCAAATCGCCACACTCAACGCAAATCCCGACTGCCATGGCATTTTGCTCCAGCACCCGGTCCCGGACCACATCGACGAACGGGCTTGCTTCGAGGCGATCGCGCCCGAAAAGGACGTCGACGGCGTAACCTGTACCGGCTTTGGCCGGATGGCGATGGGGGTTCCAGCCTATGGCTCGGCAACCCCGCAGGGCATCATGCGCCTCCTACAAGCCTATGACATCGCACTCACCGGCAAACACGCCGTAGTAGTCGGCCGCAGCCCCATTCTGGGCAAGCCCATGGCCATGATGCTGCTCAATGCCGACGCCACGGTCACTGTCTGCCACTCTCGCACCCAAGGCCTTGCAGAGATCCTCCGCACGGCGGATCTCGTGGTAGGGGCCGTGGGACGACCAGAATTTCTCCGCGCCGAATGGATTCGAGATGGCGCCATCGTGGTCGACGCCGGGTATCACCCCGGAGGCGTGGGCGACATAGAGCTCAAGCCATTGAAAGACCGAGTCACCGCTTATACTCCCGTTCCCGGAGGAGTCGGACCGATGACCATCAACACCCTGATCCTGCAAACTCTTGAGTCCGCTGAGCGCGCCGCCATCTAGCAAGATACTCAGGGTTCGCTCTTCACCGCCTGGAGGCTCACCTCCACTATCCACGGGAAATCCGTCGTGTTTAGTTACGTAGATCCAAGTGTTCGAGCCAAGCTCATTGCAAAACATCAGCTCATCGATCTGGACCGGGAAGGCCGGGAAATTTCGGCCGAGGGCCAGCCTTACATTTCCGTATTGGGTCCGGTCACCATCCCACGAGTGATCCACGGTCGCGAGGTGCCGCTCGAATGGTATCCCTTCGTGCGTCGCATGGAGCTAACCCAAGTTCTGACCGCTGCCGGTCAAGTCACCGACGGGAGTAGTGCAGCCTTCCGAGAATTGCTGCAGACGAACATGTCGGTTAATTCCGTGTTTGCCCTACCGGGATTTCGCGATGCCCCTGCACCCTTGGTGCGCGTTCACTCGTGCTGTCTAACCGGGGATATCTTTGGTTCCATGCGCTGTGATTGCGGCCCGCAACTCAACGCAGCTTTCGAGCAAATGCTCGCTGCGGGCAACGGTGCCGTGGTGTATATGTCCGGACACGAAGGGCGCGGTATCGGCCTGTGGGCGAAAGCCATTACTTATCTCCTGCAAGACGCCGGGCAAGACACCTTCCAGGCCAACATTTCATTGGGACTTCCAGAAGATTCACGAGACTTCACCGACGCCGCAGTGATCTTGCGCCATCTGCTCGACGGGCGTCCCCTGAAGCTGTTGTCCAACAACCCGCACAAGCGCGAGGATCTGGAGCGCGGTGGGCAGCGGGTGGCAGAGGTAGTTCCGCTGGTGTCGGGAATCACGGAGCATAATCTGCGCTACATTCGCTCCAAACGAGAAAAAGGCCACATACTTCCCGAGGATCTTTGACACGCGCCATTCCTGACCACGCCGAAATCGGGGAAACTGCGACAGCCCTTCTTCACACGGCGCCGCTTGCTGGAGGATCGAGGTATGCGCATCGCCATCAACGGATACGGCCGCATCGGTCGCTGCATTTTGCGCGCGATTATCGAACGCGGTTTGGAGAATACCCTAGAGGTAATTGCCATCAATGACTTGGCCGATCTCGATATGATCGCCCATCTGACCCGCGTCGACTCTACCCATGGCCTCTTTCCGGGCGACGTGGACGCGGTGGACGGTGCCCTGCGGATCAACGGCCGAGCCATCCCGATTACCGCGCACAAGGACCCCGCTAGCCTACCCTGGCGGGCTTTGGACGTCGATTTGGTGCTCGAATGTGCCGGCAAGTTCAAAAGCCGCAAACAGTTAGTCGGGCATCTACAGGCCGGAGCGCACCGCGTCCTGGTGGGCCATCCGGTCGAAGACGCAGACCGCACGCTGGTCTACGGTGTCAATCACCACCTACTCGAAGACGGCGATCGCATTGTCTCTAACGCCTCCTGTACTACCAATTGCCTAGCCCCGATAGCCAAAATCCTGCATCAGCACCTCGGTATCGAACAGGGCATCATGACCACCATCCACGCTGTCACCAACGATCAGCAGCTCCTCGACAAGGCCCACGGCGACCCGTACCGTGCTCGGGCCGCCATGCAGTCCATCGTGCCCACCAAGACTGGAGCCGCAACAGCCGTAGGCCTGGTACTGCCCGAACTGGCCGGCAAATTGGCGGGCATGGCGCTCCGCGTGCCGGTAGCCAATGTCTCCTTGATCGACCTGCATTTTACGGCTGGCCGCGATACCACTGCCGAGGAAATCAATGGGCTCATGCGGGAAGCCGCAGAAAGCGAATGGCGCGGCATCCTCGCCTGCAACACGGCGCCGCTGGTTTCTGTCGATTTCAACCATCACCCCGCCTCCAGTATTTTCGATGCCAATCACACCACGGTCTGCGGCCGTCAGGCGAAGGTCATGAGCTGGTATGACAATGAATGGGGCTTCACAAATCGCATGATCGATGTCGCCCTGCACCTGGGCGGCCTTGGTAGCGCGTAAATGCTGGCCGAACGGCTGGTCGCCCACCGCGGGTTTCAACGCAACTATCCGGAGAATACCCTGCTCGCGTACCGCGCTGCGGTCGCTGCAGGCGCTCGGGCGATCGAAACCGATATCCAATTGAGTGCCGACTACCAGCCTGTGCTCTATCACGACGCGACCTTGCGACGGGTCAGCGCTCACCGCGGCCGGCTTGACGCACTGCCCCTCGATGCACTGGCGAAACTACCTGCCCATGAGCCCGGCCGGCTCGGCAGCCGGTTTACCGACAACCGCATCACCCCGCTCTTCGAGCTGGTCGACTGGCTGGGCGAGCAACCCGAGCTGACCGCCTATATCGAGGTCAAATCCGAGGCGATCCAATTCGCCGGTCCTGAACTCTGCTATCAACGCGTCATGCAAGCACTAAAGCCGGTGGCGCAGCAATGCGTGCTCATCAGCTTCGACTATGAATTTATCATCCACGCCCACCGCCACGGCTGGCGGCGTTGCGGATTCGTTCTCAAGCGCTGGAACCACCATCGCAGGCGCGACCTCCAAGCGTTACAGCCGGAGGTGTTATTCTGCGATTATCGAAAGCTTCCAACCCATGCTGACCTTCATGCCCTGAAGCCGCAGCTGGTGCTCTACGAAATCGCCGACGCAGCGCTCGCCATCCATTGGCTGCAACGGGGAGCCGATCGCATAGAGACTTTCGACATTGGCGGACTGTTACAGGCGTTGTCCGAGCACCAACTGTGAGTAGCGCCGGTGCCCGTGACGAAACCTATGACCTGGCAATCATCGGCGGCGGCATCCAGGGCGCCGGGGTCGCGCAAGCAGCGGCCGCGGCGGGTTACCGGGCCCTGCTCATCGAGCGCTCTGGCTGGGGTGCCGGCACCTCCAGCAAATCGACCAAGTTGATCCACGGCGGTCTGCGTTATTTGCGCCATGGCGAACTGCGGTTGGTGCGGGAGAGCCTGCGCGAACGGCGAACGCTAGAACGCATTGCGCCGCATCTCATCTGGCCAGACACCTTTCATATTCCCGTCTACCGAGCCAGCCGCATCAGGCCCTGGCAGCTTTATTTGGGCCTGACATTGTATCGAATGCTTGCGGGCCGCGGCGGTAACGCCAGATTTCAGCGCCTGCCCAGAAGCGCCGCAACGGCGTTCGACGGACTGCAGAAGCAGGACTTACAGGCCATCTTTTCGTACCACGACGCGCGCACGGACGACCGCCGCCTCACCGGCGCCGTCGCCCGATCCGCCGCCGAACTGGGGGCCGAGTTGACCTGCCCCGCCAAGGTCACCGAAGCACAGCGGCACTCAGACAGATGGCTACTGACCTTGAGCACGACTACGGGACTACGACACGTGTCAGCGCAGGTGCTGATCAATTGCGCCGGTCCCTGGGCTGACCAGGTCGCGGCGACGCTGACGCCAGCGGTACCCAGGCCCGCGGTGGAGTTGGTCCAAGGATCGCATCTTCTTCTCGCCCGCCCCGCCGTCACGCATTGCTACTACCTGGAGGTTCCGGAGGATGGCCGCGCGATCTTCCTGCTGCCCTGGGAAGCCGGCTCCTTACTGGGCACGACCGAAACACCGTTTTCCGGTGATCCGGACGACGCCTGCATCACGCCCTGGGAGGAAGCCTATCTCCTCCGGACACTCCGCTACTATTTCCCCAGCGTTCAGCCGGACATCACTGCCCGGTTCGCCGGGTTACGGGTGCTGCCGGCGGCATCCGCAGATCCATTTCGACGCAGCCGAGAAGTCATCCTCGTCTCCACCCCGAAGCGACAGCCCACCTACATCGCCGTTTACGGCGGCAAACTGACCGGCTACCGCGCCACCGCCGGCAAAGTGGTTCGGCTCGCCAGCCGCACCCTGGGACATCGATCTGCCCACGCCGATACCGCGCGTTTGAGATTACCTGCGCTCGATTGAACCGTTTTCATGGAGATTGACCCGCATCAATGGACGTCGCACCGATCGCGGCTAAGCTGCGGTCGACCTATCAAGGAAAACGCCCATGGACACGCTCTCCGACAAGGAAACCGCAAAACGGCTGGCGCTCACCCTGGCCACCCTGATCTTGGTGATGCTGGCCTTTATCCTGGCGGCCAATCTCGCTTGACCCACCAGCGCGAACCCGTCCACTGGAAGACGTGGCGGGCTGGAATCCCAACGTTTATATTGAACCTCGATAGATAACGGCGAGGGCAAAGACATGGGACAGTCAGCCTATCAGGTGATCAAACCCCAGGGGGGGCGCAGCGTACCGCAACCCCCGCGTTTCAATACCCTCGCCGAAGAGCGAGCCCACCGCAAACATTTCTTGGCCGCTGCGCTGAGGCTGTTTGGCAAGCTCGGCTTCGACGAGGGCGCTGCAGGGCACATCACCGTCCGCGATCCCGAACACCTGGATCGCTTCTGGGTCAACCCTTTCGGGGTATCCTTCAAGTGCATGTGCGTCAGCGATCTTCTACTAGTCGACCACCACGGCGAAATCGTCGCAGGTGACGGCCTGCTGAACGCAGCGGCCTTTGCCATTCACGGCGCGATTCACGCCGCGCGCCCTGACGTGGTGGCCGCAGCCCACGCCCACTCCGTCTATGGAAAGAGCTGGTCCAGCCTCGGCCGCTTACTCGACCCATTGACCCAAGACGCCTGCGCCTTTTATCAAGACCATGCGCTCTTCGACGATTTTACCGGCGTAGTGCTCGACCCCCAGGAAGGACGCCGCATTGCCGCCGCGCTGGGATCAAGCAAGGCCTGTATCTTGCAGAATCACGGCTTGCTGACGGTCGGCGAGACCGTCGAATCCGCAGCCTGGTGGTTTATCACCATGGAGCGTTCGTGCCAAGCGCAACTGCTCGCGGAAGCGGCCGGCTCACCGCACCGCATCCGCCCTGAAATAGCGCAAGCCACCTACGCCGCCGTAGGTACGGAGCAAGCGGGTTGGTTTAGCTTTCAACCGTTATATCAAAGCCTCATCGCCGAGCAGCCGGATTTCGCAAACTGATCAGCACGGGCTCGACCCGCGCAACAACCGAGTAGGTTTTACCAACGATTTCGTAATTCTCTTAGCCTGAGAAAGACCGTTTGCGGGTCCGGATCCCCAAGGTCAGGGAACTCCTCGCGTAGACGGGCAATGACGCCCGGGCTGTGCAGACGAAAAAA
Source organism: Porticoccaceae bacterium (assembly GCA_041594335.1). GTDB lineage: Bacteria > Pseudomonadota > Gammaproteobacteria > Pseudomonadales > Porticoccaceae > JAGPUQ01. The sequence continues at coordinate 18,836 of JBFHML010000014.1, read as the reverse complement.
CGTATTGATGTCTTTCTCCTGCCCCAGAGTCGTCACTAGCGCATTGGCAGGATCCTGATCCTGCACACGTGCAAGCAGCCCGCGCGCCTCATCGTTGTCCGGCTCTCGGTCCAAAGTAAATTGTAAATTGTTAAGAATATAATCGTGTCCGGGATACACGAGGGTTCGATCATCGAGCCGGGCAAGCTGCTCGGCAAAAGTTCTGTAGAGCTGCTCCGGGTGGCCACCATGATGACAATTGCCCGCTCCAGCATTGAATAACGTGTCCCCACAAAACAACGCTGGCTGATCTGTCTGCGATAGTAGACAAACATGGCTCATGGTGTGGCCGGGGGTATCCAAAGCCAGCAGTTCCACGGTACGCCCCACCCGCACCACATCGCCGGCGTCCAGCCCTATGGCCAGATCAGGGATACTCTCCCGAGCATTCGCGTGCGCCAGCACCCGGGCGCCGGTTGCGGCAACCAAGGCAGCGTTACCGCCGATGTGATCGAAATGTTCGTGAGTATTCAATACCTGGGTGATCTGCCATCCCCGCTCTCTGGCAACCTTCAGGCACAACTCGTGCGCCAAGGGATCGATCGCCAGCGCTTCCCCCGTTTCCGGGCAAGCGATCAGATAATTGAAATTACGGTAATCGTTCCCGGTCCAAATTTGCTCGACAAGCATGTCCGAATCCTCTCTATCCCGATTCACTCCGCCAGCGCGCGAATCAGCGCCGGCCGTTGAGCGGTATCGACAAAACCGAAGTCCAAGGTCAGACGATCAACCAGACCGGCGAAGCGGCGCTTGAGCTCCGGCACAATCGCGCTGGGCTCGCCCACCACGGCAAAAGTCTCCAGCATGTTGGCATCGACCAGCTCACCCATGGCCTGCCAGCGGCCTTGCTTGGACAACCGATTCAGCTCGGGCTGCAGATCACCCCAGCCATGCTTTTCCAGGACGCCGCGATAGGCCGGTGTCGAAGCGTAGAAAGCGATTCGCTCACAAACCGCCTCCCGGCTACGCGCGAAGCTCTCTTCCGTAGCGCCGGAAACCACGAAAGGCGCATGCGATAGTGCAAATGCAGCCCGGCCCGCGCCCCGGTCCCGTAAACCGGCTTCGATCACTGGCAGGGTATTCTCGCGCAAGTAGGCCACCGAGGTGAGCGGATGAACTAGCATCCCGTCGCAGACATCCGCCGCGACACGGGTCATCTGGGGGCCGACTGCAGCCAGGAAAACTCGCGGCGGTCCCGCCTGGCTAGGCTTCGGCGTGAAGACCGGGGTCATCAGGGTGTGCTGATAAAATTCGCCGCGAAAATCCAAAGGCTCTCCCCGGTACCAGTTCGCCCAGATCGCCCGCATAGCGGTGACGAATTCTCGCATCCGCGCCGCTGGGTGCGACCAAGGCATCGAAAAGCGACGCTCGATGTGTGCGCGAATCTGTGATCCCAGTCCGAGGATGAATCGCCCCCCCGCATAGCTGTTAAGGTCGTTGCCCATCGCGGCGACAGTCAGCGGATTACGGGCGAACGCGACGGCGATAGCGGTTGTCAGCTCCAGGCGTCGGCTATGCTCTGCCGCCAGCAGCAAGGGTAAGAACGGATCGTGTCCAGTCTCCACAGTCTGCACCCCGTCGTAACCTGCGGCTTCGAGCGCAGCGACGGTTTCCGGGACGGCAGACAACTCCGCAACAAGCGGGACATCGATTTTCATGCAGGGCCTCCAGGTGTCACATTCAGGCAGCAGCAGCGGCCTCAATCACCCCAGAATAATTCAAACCCGGTCGGTGGGGTTAGGGAACTGCGACCCTGGCCGCAAGGATCATTCAGGAACAGGCTCTAGCCGCACCAGGTCGAAGGCCGGCTCTTCGTAGGGATGAGCTGCCCGCAACGCGTCGACCACGGCTTCGACGCAATCAGCCGAACACAACATTTCCACCCGATATTCAGCGACAGCTTCGACGCGCCCCTGACGACCGATATGAGGGTCGCTACCGGCCAAGGGACGAAACTGTCCCTGACCACGCACCTGCCAGCAACAATGGTCGTACGCGCCCTGGCGCCCGGCTCCGGCCCTAAAAACGGCCTCCTTGACCTGATCCAGGTCCGGTTCGGGCACATAAAAGCAAAGTTTGTATTGCTGCATTCAGCGCAACTCAATACAACAAATTGAAAAACTGCCGCTGAAAACGCGCGGCAAGCGGATCGCCCTTGCCAAGCGTATTGAGGGTATCTAAAAACTCTTGTCGGGCAGCCCCGTCACCGTAACCAAGGTCTCGGCGCAACAGATCAAGTAGCGTCTGCAGTGCCGCTTCGTAGCGGTGCTCACTACGATATTGGCGCCCCAGCCGCAACGCCAGCTCGCCGTCTTCCGGCCGCTCGGCATACTCCTGCTCCAATGCTTTCAACTCGGGAGAGCCGGCATTCGCCCGACGCTCAGCAAGCAGCTCCTGGAGCTGCGCGTATTCCGGCCCATGCTGTGACACTGGGACGCCCTTGAGCACAGTTTCTGCTTCGTCACAACGGTTCAATTCGATCAACACCTGCGCCAATACCAAGGTCACATCCGGGGCTTTCCCGGAAAGTTCATGGGCTTGTCGCAACAAGGGTAACGCTCCTTCGGCGTCACCCACCTGCAACTTGCGCGATGCCTCGTCGAGCAGACCTGCCCAGGGTTGCGGCAGATGTTTATCCAATATCCGCCGAATCTCGGTTTCCGGCTGAGCGCCCTGAAAGGCGTCCACCGGCTGACCGTCGAGCATCAAAATCACGGTCGGCAGACTGCGAATGCCAAACTGCGCAGCAATGTCCGGCTGTTGATCTGCATTGACCTTGGCGAGCAACAGCCGACCATCGTATTCGGCCGCCAGTTTCTCCAATACTGGCATCAGCGCCTTGCAAGGCGCACACCAGTCGGCCCAGAAGTCGACCACCACCAGGCGCTGCATGCTTTCCTCGATTAACACCTGCCGGGCGTTCTCGAGGGTGACCTCCACCACATGTTGGTTCATTGCACGAATACCCTCGCATTGCGAAATAGACGCAACCATCCCCCCTCCTCGCGCCACTCGGGTGGGCACCAGGAATTGGTTACCGCACGAAACACGCGCTCCGGATGAGGCATCATGATAGTAACCCGACCGTCGGCACTGGTCAGCCCAGTAATCCCTCCCGGTGATCCATTGGGATTGATCGGATAGCGTTCCGATGCGGCACCGCTGGCGTCTACGTAGCGCAGCGCAACACGCCCACCGATCTCTGCCGCATGCTGGGCGCCAGCGTCGCCGAATACCACCCTGCCCTCCCCGTGGGCAACAGCAATGGGCAGCACCGAATCGGCCATGCCGGTCAACAGTACCGAGGCCGAAGACTCCACACGAACCAGCGCAGTACGCGCCTCAAACTGTTCCGAAAGGTTGCGTACGAAATGTGGCCAATGCTCGGCACCCGGAATCAACTCCCGCAATTGCGAGAGCATTTGACAGCCGTTGCATACGCCCAGAGCAAAGGTTTCGCTGCGCGCGAAGAAAGAGGCAAATGCGTCGCGCACCCGATCGTTGAAGAGCACACTGCGCGCCCAACCACTCCCGGCACCCAGCACATCCCCATACGAGAAGCCACCACAGGCCACCAGCCCGCGGAAATTGTCGAGCACAACGCGACCCGAAATCAGATCGCTCATGTGGACATCAATCGCTTCGAAACCAGCGCGCGCGAAAGCAGCCGCCATCTCCACCTGACCGTTGACACCTTGTTCGCGGAGGATCGCCACCTGCGGCTGCACCCCAGTCGCGATCAGGGGTGCCGCCACGTCCTCGGTGACGGCAAAGGTGAGGCTTGCCACTAATCTGCTGTCGTCTGTTTCAATGCCAGCAAATTCCTGCTCCGCGCACGCTGGATTGTCGCGCAACGCCTGCATCCGGTAACTGGTCTCAGACCAAGCCTGCTGCAAAGCCACTCGAGACGCGCGATAAACCTCCCCGGCGACACCACTGATCACCAGCTCACCATCCACCGTCACCTGTCCCAGGCGCCGCACACAATTACCGAGGCCGACCTCCGCAAAACGCGCCAGAACCCGGTCGCTCACCTCGGGAGCAACTTCCAGTACGGCGCCCAGTTCTTCGTTGAACAATGCGGCAACGACATCGTCGTCGTCCAAAAAGAGTTCGGCGCCACAGCGACCGGCAAAACACATCTCAGCGACGGCGGCAAAGAGGCCACCATCAGAGCGGTCGTGGTAGGCGCGCAGCTCACTGGCGGCCAGGCAGTCCTGCAGCACCTGAAAGAAAGCCGCCAGCCGGGCAGGATCATCGACATCCGGCGGTACATCGCCCAATTCGCCGAATACCTGGCAGAGGATGGAACCACCTAGGCGATGCCTCCCGGCACCCAGGTCCACCAGCAACAGCTCGCCCCCCGGACCACTTAGCTGGGGCGTCAGAGCGCGGCGCACGTCGGTGACCGGCGCGAATGCCGAAACGATCAACGACACCGGTGCCAGGACGGCTTTTGCCTTCCCGCTTTCCGGCTCTTGCCATTGCGTACGCATCGACAGCGAATCCTTGCCGACTGGAATGGCGATACCCAGGGCGGGACACAGTTCCTGTCCCACCGCCGCCACAGCACGAAATAAATTGGCATCTTCACCGGGACAGCCGGAAGCACACATCCAGTTCGCCGACAGCTTGATGTTGCCAAGCGCACCCACCGGCGCCGCGGCAATGTTGGTCAGCGCCTCCCCCACAGCCATTCGGGCAGCGGCAGCGGCATCGAGCAAGGCTACCGGCGTACGCTCGCCCATCGCCATCGCCTCTCCGGCGCAGCTATCGAATCCAGCGACTGTCATGGCGTAATCGGCAACTGGCACCTGCCAGGGCCCAACCATTTGGTCACGCGCAACCATGCCGGTAACGGAACGATCACCGATAGTGATCAAAAATGCCTTACTCGCCACTGCCGGGTGGCGCAGGATAAGCTCCGCGGCCCGCGCGACCTCAACTTGCTGGGTTTCAAACCGACGTCCCGGGCGCGCGACACTCACCGCATCCCGATGCATCCGGGGCGGCTTGCCAAACAATACCGAAAGCGGCAAATCCACCGCCCGCTCATCGAAATGGTGATCGGTCAACACCAGCTCCTGGGCGGCGGTAGCTTCGCCCACGACCGCATAAGGGCACCGCTCACGCGCGCAAAGCGCCTCGAACTCAGCCAGCCGCTCCGGCGCAACCCCCAAAACATATCGCTCCTGGGCTTCATTGCACCAGATCTCCAGCGGCGCGAGACCCGGTTCCGCGCTGGGCACGGCGCGCAGCTCGAACCGCCCTCCCACGCCACCGTCCTTGACCAACTCGGGAAGCGCATTGGACAGCCCACCGGCGCCGACATCATGGATAAAGCCAATAGGGTTAGCCTCACCCATTGCCCAACAAGCGTCGATCACTTCCTGGCAGCGGCGCTCCATCTCCGGGTTTTGGCGCTGGACGGACGCAAAGTCCAAGTGTTCGGCACTCTCTCCAGAAGCCATCGAGGACGCGGCGCCGCCGCCGAGCCCGATGAGCATGGCCGGGCCACCCAGCACGATGAGCTTGTGACCGGGGCTGAGGCCCCGTTTGGCAACGTGTTCGGAACGAATGTTTCCGTAACCACCGGCGATCATGATGGGCTTGTGATAACCCCAATGAATGTCGCCATGATCAGCTTCAAAAGGACGGAAATAACCACATAGGTTGGGGCGCCCGAACTCATTGTTGAAAGCGGCCGCGCCGAGGGGGCCTTCACGCATGATCTCCAGCGCCGAGACAATCCGCTCGGGGCGACCATAATCGTACTCCCAGGGCTGCTCGTAACCGGGGATTCGCAAGTGGGAGACGCTGAATCCCACCAGGCCCGCCTTGGGTTTGGCTCCGCACCCCGTGGCCCCCTCATCGCGGATCTCTCCGCCAGCCCCCGTCCCCGCGCCCGGGAAAGGAGCGATAGCCGTCGGATGATTATGGGTCTCCACCTTCATCAACAGGTGAATCGGCTCTCGATGAAAACCGTACCGGTGGTGCTGGGGATCGGCAAAGAATCGGCCACCCACCGAGCCCTCGATCACCGCGGCATTGTCGGAGTAGGCCGACAATACGCCCGCGGGGGCCTGGGCGTGGGTATTTTTGATCATGCCAAATAATGTCTCGGAACGAGAAACCCCATCCAATGTCCAGCCAGCATTAAAGATTTTGTGCCGACAATGCTCGGAGTTGGCCTGGGCGAACATCATCAATTCGACATCCGTCGGATCCCGACGTAGCTGGATGTACTGCTCACACAGATAGTCGATCTCGTCCGCCGCCAACGCCAGGCCTAACTCCCGATCGGCCCGCTCAAGCGCGACCCGCCCTTCGGCGAGCAAAGGAACGCGGGCAAGCGGCCGCGGTTGCGCCGCGGCAAACAGACGCTCGGCGGCGGTAAAGTCCTCGACCACCACCTCGACCATACGATCGTGCACCAGTGGGGCGAGCGCGGCGCGCTGCGCCGCCGCCAGCGGACGATCGGCCATCACACGGTAGGCAATACCACGCTCGATACGCACCACAGCGGATAGCCCCGCATTGTGTGCGATGTCGGTTGCTTTGCTCGACCACGGCGAGATCGTACCGGGTCGCGGCATCACAAAGAGGAGGTCGCCAACTGCTGGCTCTATCGGCTCGCCAAGCGCCGCGGGATCCTGTAATAGCGCTGCGAGGCGCTCCGAATCGGGCGTGGAGAATGCCGGGGTAGTCTGCACGAGGTGCACATAGGTCGCCGACAGACCTTGAACCTCGGGGACGGAGGCTTGAATTGCGGTCAACAGGCGGTCTCGACGAAAGCTAGAGAGCGCCGGAGATCCGGGCAAGATCAACATGCAAAGACTCGCCGGAGGGAGAAAACAGAAGGGCGGCATTGTACTGCAAAAGCTGCTTCTGAACGGCCTCGCTCAGTATCGCCGCGCACGAAAGAACGTCTGCAAGAGCTCGGCACTCTCCTCGGCGAGTACATCCCCCTGCCACCGCAAGCGATGATTGAACCAGGATTGCTCGGCGAGACCCACCTGGCTGATCACCGCCCCGGCGCGCGGCTCACGCGCGCCAAACACCAAACGCGCGATCCGCGCGTGCATCACAGCCCCGATACACATCGTGCAGGGTTCGAGGGTCACGTAGAGGGTGGCACCAACCACACGGTAATTCCCCAAGTGTCTGGCGGCAGCGCGCAATGCCACAATCTCAGCGTGCGCGGTGGGGTCGCAGGCACCGATCGGTTGATTCCAGCCGATACCGACGGCAACCTCTCCCAGCACCACCACCGCCCCCACTGGGACCTCGCCGGCGGCCGCGGCCCGCCGGGCCTGAGCAAGGGCGCAACGCATCCACCGCTCGTCCACCGCAGCGGCCGAGCTGGACTCCGAAGGGTTCAAGTCTCGTTGGTCATCCGCTCAATGATGAAATTGAGACTCTTGATGCCGTCCTCTTGCTCCTGCTCACTCATGTCGGTAAGACTATCGCGATAGAATGCCAGCATCCTGGGGCGCATCTTGCGAAACACATCCCGCCCCAGCGGGCTCAATACAACGCGGCGGGAGCGCTGGTCGTCGGAATTGACCACGCGACGCACATACCCAGCTGCCTCCATCCGGTTGAGCACCCCGTTTAGGCTCTGCCGGCTTACCAACAGATAATCGACCAACTCGCTGACGGTCATACCCTGCTCGAACCCCGGGCGCGACAGCGAGCCCAACACCGAGAGCTGTTGCGCACTCATGTTAAATTCTTCAAGAATTTGCGCGGCGCGACGTAGAGAGATGTTGGCTGCCTGATAGATGCGAAAAAACAGCTTCTCGGGCGTGTAGGGGGAAGAAATGGTCGTTTCCGGTCTGGCCATAGGGGTGCTGGGCTATACTTTTCCTGCCCATTATAAGAACAATCCACGCAAGAACAATCGACGGCCGCCAACGGGTGCACGCGCACGCGAATAACCTGCGGTCAAACCGCTACCGGGAGCCACTGAATGGACTTTGCCCTAGACGATCTGCAGGCCAGTGTGGTCGGCACTGCACGGCGCTTCGCCGCAGAACGGCTCGCCCCAACTTACCGCGACCGCGAACAGCGCGGTGTCATCGAGCCCGAACTCATACGTGCCATGGGTGACCTAGGCCTCATAGCACCGGAAGTGCCCGAAGCCCAGGGCGGCAGCGGATTGGATGAGCTCACCTCTGGGCTCATCACCGAGGTGATCGCCGGTGGCGACATGAACGTCGCCTACGTACAGATCATGGCTTCGTTGTTGTCCAGCTGCATTCTGCGTTATGCGACATCAGAGGCTATCGCAGCAGTTATTCCTCCATTGTGCCGAGGTGAAATTCTCGGTTCGATTGGCGTCACGGAACCCCGTGGCGGATCCGACGCTGGGGGGGCCATGTTGCGTGCCGAGCGCCGCGGTGACCACTACGTGCTCAATGGCGAAAAAACCTCGATCTCTCTGGCTGACCAAGCCGCCTTCAATCTCGCTTTCGCGCGCACCGGTTCCGTAGAGGCGCGCGGCCGTGGGATCTCTGCTTTCATCGTCGACCTCAACGCCCCCGGAATCCGCCGCTCCCGCTTTGACGACCTCGGAGAAAAAGCCGTGGGGCGCGGCTCGATTTTCTTCGACAATGTCGAGGTACCGGTCACCTACCGCGTGGGCGATGAAGGCCAGGGGTTCGTGCAGGTGATGCAGGGTTTCGACTTTAGCCGCGCGCTGATCGGCTTGCAGTGCCTCGCCGTGGCCCGCACTTGCTTGGACGAGACCTGGACGTTCATCCAGGAGCGACAGGCCTTCGGTCGTCCTCTGGCTGCCAATCAAGGCGTCACCTTCCCACTCGCCGAGTTGGAAACCCAGCTCGAAGGCGCCCGCCTGGTTTGCCTCAAGGCATTGTGGTTGAAGGCGCAGGGATTACCCCATACTCGGGAAGCGGCCATGGCAAAGTGGTGGGCGCCCAAGCTTGCCTTTGACGTCGTGCAGCAATGTCTGCTGAGCCACGGTCACGGCGGTTACAGTACCGAGCTTCCGTTCGAACAGCGATTGCGCGACGTGTTGGGCATGCAGATCGGCGACGGGACTGCACAAATCATGAAAATGATCATCGCTCGCGAGCATGCGGGCCGCATCGGCTGACGAGGAAAGTTCATGGAATCGTTGATTTGTACTGAGGTGCGCGACGGCATCGGCATCCTCAGCTTGAATCGCCCGCGACAGTTCAATAGCCTGTCGCTGCAAATGCTCGAAAATTTAGTCAACGCACTTACGGAGTTAGAGCAGGATCCTCAAGTGCGCTGTGTGCTCATCCAAGGCGAGGGCCGGCATTTCTGCACCGGTGCGGACCTGGACGAAGTGCAGGAACTGCGAGCCTCCGTCGAAGCCCTCGATCACTTTCTCGCCACGGGGCTCGCCGCGTTCCGTCGCCTGGAACAAAGCCCGCTGCCCATCGTCGCCGCAGTCCAGGGCTTGGCGCTGGCCGGCGGATTAGAGCTCGTTCTCGCCTGTGACGTCGTACTGGCGGCAGAATCCGCACAATTAGGCGACCAACACGCCCAGTTCGGGCTCGTGCCAGGCTGGGGTGGCAGCCAACGCCTGCCGCGCTTGATCGGCCGCCGCCGCGCACTGGAACTGATGCTGAGCGCCCGCTGGCTCGATGCCAATGAGGCGCTCGCGTTCGGACTGGTCCATCGCGTCGTTGCCAATGGCGATCTCCGCGACCAGGCTTTGGCTTACTGCCGGAGCTTGACCGCGCGGAGCAGAACCGGGTTGGCACTGATGAAACAACTGGTCGACCGCGGGCTCGACTTACCATTGGCTGAGGCGCTGGACCTCGAACGAGCCCTGGCCGCGCCGGCACTGCAAAGCGATGACGTCTCCGAGGGACTCGCCGCCTTTACCGAAAAGCGCACCCCACGCTTTTCTCAATAAAACCCGCATACGGAGGATCTCCCGCGGATGGACTATCAAGATATCCTGTACGAAGTGCGTGACCGCACCGCTTACATCACGATCAACCGGCCAGATAAGTACAATGCCTTTCGCGGTATCACCTGCGACGAGTTGATTCATGCCTTTCAACGGGCCGGCTGGGATAACGAAATCGGCACCATCGTATTTTCTGGTGCCGGAGACAAGGCATTCTGTACCGGCGGCGATCAGTCTGCCCACGACGGGCAGTACGACGGGCGGGGAACCATAGGCCTCCCGGTGGAAGAGCTGCATACGGTAATCCGCGATGTACCCAAACCTGTTATCGCGCGCGTCCAGGGATATGCCATCGGCGGCGGCAACGTATTGGCGGTGTTATGCGACCTCACGATCGCCGGGGAGAGCGCGCAGTTCGGCCAAGTGGGCCCGAAAATGGGATCGGTCGACCCCGGGTTTGGCACCGCCTATCTGACCCATGTGGTCGGCGAAAAGAAGGCTCGCGAAATTTGGTATCTGTGCCGCCGCTACAGCGCCCAGGAAGCCTTGGCGATGGGATTGATCAATAAAGTGGTGCCAGACGAGCAGCTGGATGCCGAAGTCGCCGCTTGGGCGGCGGAGATCAACGAGCGCAGCCCCACCGCAATCGCGATCGCCAAACGCTCGTTCATCGCCAATACGGAGCATATTCGCGGTATTGGCAGCCTGGGGCTGCAAGCCCTGAAGCTTTACTACGACACCGAGGAATCTCGTGAAGGCGTGCGGGCCTTGCAAGAAAAGCGCAAGCCCGAATTCCGTAAATACGTCAAATAAGGAGCCGCACATGGATCTCGATCTACAAGGCAAATCCGTTATCGTCACCGGCGGCGCATCCAACATCGGCCGTGCCATCGCACTGGGTTTCGCCGCCGAGGGCGCCAAGGTCACCATTGCAGACCTCGATAGAGAAGCCGGCGAACGGGTGGCGAAGCTGGCGCGGGAGTCTGGTGCCGCTGCTGCCCAGGCGATCAAAACCGACGTCACCGACCTGACCAGTGTGCAGGCGCTCTTCCAGCAGGCCGATCAAGCCCATGGTGGCCTCCATTGCCTAGTCAACAATGTCGGTTGGGATAAATTAATGTTCTTTACCCAGACGACTCCAGAACTGTGGCAAAAATTGATCGCCGTGAATTACCTCGGCGTGCTCAACTGCACCAAGACAGCGCTCGACTATATGGTGCCGGCAAACGGCGGCTCGATCGTGTCGATCAGTTCCGACGCTAGTCGCCAGGGCGAACCGCGAGAAGCCGTCTACGGTGGATTGAAGGCGGCAGTAAATAGCTTCATGAAAACCGTCGCCAAAGAGAATGGGCGTTACAACATCCGCTGCAACTGTGTCTGTCCCGGCGTCACCGTGCCCGACACCACGGAAGAAACCAGCGAAAACAGCATGTGGAAAGATAAGGGGGCGATGTTCACCGATGAACAATTCGCTGCTATCGCCAAATCCCTGCCCCTCAAACGCATCGGCAAACCGGCAGACATCGCCAACGCGGTGGTATTCCTCTCTTCCGCCAAGGCCGCAAGCTTTGTCACCGGGCAGGTGCTGTCGGTGAGCGGTGGCTACAGCATGATCGGCTAGTAGCCTGATTGCTCTGGGAGCGGCTGGGAAGATTTGCGGGCCGCTCCCCTCTTCCGCTCCTCCGCGGATTGGTATACGAGCACCTGATTCCGGCCAGCACGCTTGACTTCATAGAGGGCCGTATCCGCCGCATCGATCCAGGCCGGTGTGTCGACCATCTTGGCGCTCCACTCCGCCACGCCAAAACTCATGGTCAGACGCTCGGGAAACGCGGGCGCAAAATCAGCGTTGGCAATCTGGCCACGCAACCGCTCGACAATCGCCACCGCTCCAGCGCTATCAGTGTCCGGAAGCACTAGCGCAAACTCCTCGCCGCCATAACGGCACAGCAGATCACCGGAACGCAACTCCGGTTGCAATAGGGAGGCAATTTTCTCTAAAACTTCGTCACCCGCCCCGTGCCCGTAGCGATCATTGATGCGTTTGAAGTGATCGATATCTGCTAGCACCATGGCTGCCCGCAGCCCTCGCCTTTGACAGCGCGCAAATTCAATCTCCGCCCTTTCGCACCAGTAGGCGCGATTCCACAGCCCCGTCAGCGGATCAATGCGGCTCAGGTTCAGCAACAGACGTTTGTCGTGATCGAGCCGTTGAGCGAGCCTATAGGTGATTCCGCCAATGATCAGCGGATACAGGGTCAACAATGGCAGGCAATAGATGAGCTCTCGCATGGTCGGCTCGAGGGCAAATTCGAAACCGACCACCAGCCCGCCCAAGACCACACCGGCCAACTGGGCGATGAAACCGCATCCCAACAACCGCGCGCCGCCCATGGTGATGCAGTTCAAACTCAACATCGACAACAGCAGGACGCTAGGGAGCAAGCTGAAGTCCATCACCGGCACCCAAAAGCTGCCGCCGAGACTATCCAGCATTTGGTTGACAAACTCCGCTCGACGCGGACGCGGGGAGCGCCGCGACCACCAGTACGCGAAGTGCGGCCATAGGAAGCCGTGCGCGACCAAAGCCACCCAGAGCCAAGGCGATACCGAGCGCTCAAGCAACACGCCGGCTACGCAGCAAAAGCCCAACCCCAGGCCGAGAATGCGGGCTGGATATACGCGCTGGGGCGTACCACCCTTGTAGCTGATCAGACGGGACCGAGCCCCGCGCGCCACGAGTTGACGCGGTCGGACATCAGCGGTGTTATTACCCCCAGCCTCGGCAATCCCCCGCACCCCTGACCCTCAGCTCCGACGAAAAGTAGGCAAGAGGCGAGCACCTGCGCAGCTCGCCTTCTAAGATTCTACCGGGAAAGGCGCCCGACACCCAGTATTTCGCACGGGCCCTCGCCAGGGATACCTTCACGCTATGCTTTAATATCGTTAGCTAAAACTATTTCAATGCAACCTACAACACCATCATAGGGGGAACCATGAAAGTCAGACGTATTGTTACCGGCACCGACGCCCAGGGGCGTTCCGTCTTCACCCGCGACGAGGAATTAGAGGACGTATTCGGCGGAGGGGGTATGGAAGGCTTCCGGGAGCAGGGATCGTTGTCCCTGGTAGAGTTGTGGAAGGGGGTTTTACCATCGGACAACACCGTAATCAGCATGCGCGAAGGGCCATTCGAATTAGAGCCAGACCCGGGCTCCCTGATGGTCCGCCTCGCCACCTTTCCGCCAGAACCCGAGGGCACCGCCAAGCCCGGTGCGGGAGTGGACTCCCACCCCGGATTTCACATCACGGAGACCACCGACATCATTATCGTGCTGGAAGGGGAGGTCTATTCGATGATGGAAACGGGAGAAAAGCTACTCAAGGCGGGAGACGTCCTAATCCAGCGCGGCACCAATCACGCGTGGTCGAATCGCTCCGGAAAGCCCGCCAAGATTGCCGCTATTATGTTGAGCACACGCCAGCCGTAATCTTTAATTGACATTAAAAAACCGCGGCAAGCCGCGGTTTTTTAATGTTTTTCTCTCTCCCTTAAGGCGAGCCTGCACCAGCCACCTCAACTTGAGCGGTCTCGATCAAGGCATTGCGAGCGCCCTTGGGTATATCGTCCAAATCGCCATCGTAGATCAGACAATAGAGCGTCTTGCCATCGCTCCCGCCCAAATTGCAGGCCACCGCGCGCCGCCCGCCAGTATCGACCCGATGGGTGATCTCACCACCTTCCTTGACTCGGATGAACTCGCCCTGCTCGAACGCGGCCACCCAAATGGCGCCCTCACGGTCCAGGCAAATACCATCTGGAGTATAGGGCGCGAGGTCAGCGAAACTACGCCTGTTGGCCAGGCCACCGTCAGCCTGGATATCAAAGGCAGTCAGCTTCCCAACAAAAGTCTCCGCCACAACCAGCGTCTTGCCGTCGGGCGTAATCACCGCACCGTTGGGAAAATGCACCTGGTCGGCAACCGTCTTGATCGTTCCATCCCGCTTCACCAAGGTGAGCGTGGCTGGCTGCGGCGCCTCGTGGGCGAAGACGTCATAACCGAATGTGCCTACATAGATATCGCCATTCGCAGCACACACGCAGTCGTTGATGTCGTATGACAGTATCCCCGACAGGTCCGCGTACTCACTGAGCACACCGTTGTGCACTTTCATCAACTTGCGGTCTGCCATGGAAACGATCACCACCGAACCGTCGGGAAGGAAATTGATCCCCGATGGCCGATTGGGGAACTGGGCGACTTCCTGGCGGGCACCGTCCGGGGTCAGCGTATAGACCGCCTGCCCAAACATATCGGAAACCCAGAGTCTGCCCTCGTGCCAGCGCGGCCCTTCGAGAAAGACGAAGTCGGCCGCGAATGGTTTGGTAGAAAGCTCTTTCATGATGTCATTCTCCTCACTTGTTCACCTGGCTCTCTGCTCAGCCATACATGATTACCGACCGAGCCCCTTCGCCACGGCTCATCGCATCAAATGCCTCATTGACTTCTTCCAGGCGAATCCGATTGGTAATCATGGCATCCAGTTTGAGATCCCCCTTCATAAACAGATCGACAAACTTGGGAATATCCCGTGACGGCACCGACGTCCCATAGGCGGAACCCTTGAAGTGCTTTTCGCCGAAGAAGCCCAGCACGGGGAGTTCGAGCTGCGTATCCATCGACGGCACCCCGACTATCACCGCGGTACCGGTAGCACGCGCCATCGACCATGCCTGCTCGATGGTCTCCTTGAGCCCCAATGCCTCAAAAGCAAAGTGCACACCACCCTTGGTTAACGCTCGGACTTCCTTGACCGGATTGCCGGCTTTCGGGTCGACGGCATGGGTTGCGCCTAACTGTATGGCCAACTCCCGCTTCTGCGGCACTGGGTCAATGGCTACGATCGTGGTGGCTCCGGCGATACGCGCGCCTTGGATAATCGACAGTCCCACACCACCACAGCCGATCACCGCGCAGCTGTCACCCGGTTTGATGGCCACAGTGTTCAGCGCAGCACCGACCCCCGTGGTCACTCCGCATCCGATCAGACAAACCGTGTCCAACGGTGCATTCGGATCCACCTTTACCGCCATACCGGCCGGAATTACTGCGCGCTCGGCGAAAGTACCCACACTGACGAGCTGACCGATGGCTTGGCCATTTTTATTTTTAAGCCGGGTCGTGCCGTCGAGCAGACAACCCTTCCAGATCACATCGGTCATTTCTTTACAAAGAAACGGCTTACTTTCCTGACAGAAAACGCACTTACCGCAGGCCGGAGTCAGTGCTGCGATCACGTGATCACCAGGCTTCAAATGTGTCACGCCGGGGCCGACCTCTTCGATGACCCCCGCGCCTTCGTGCCCCAGCACCGCCGGCAACGCTGTCGGAATCACGCCGTGCCGAAACGAATAGTCGCTATGACAAATCCCGCTGGCCGTATACCGGATGAGCACTTCGTTTGCCTTGGGCCCCTCTAACTCGAGTTCCTCTACAACCAAAGGCGCCCCTACTTCATACAAAACTGCCGCTTTCGTTTTCATCAATAACTCTCCGCGCCGATCATCGTCGGCTTCGCTGTCTATGGGAGACGACGCTTTAGCCGTACATGATTACGGAACGAGCCCCTTCACCGCGCCCCATTTCTTCGAAGGCACGATTGATGTCATCCAGCTGGATACGCTGGGTGATCATCTCATCCAGCTTCAGCTGCCCGTTCTTGTAGAGCTCGACAAACATCGGGATATCGCGCTTGGGCGTTGACGATCCGTAACAGGATCCCTGAATCTCATACTCTGCGAGCAACCCAGCCGCAGGAATCTTGACCGACTGATCCAGGGATGCCACGCCCACGATAATCGCCTTCCCAGTAGGCCGGATCATGCCCCAGGTCTGCTCCATGGTTTGCACTCTTCCCAGCGCCTCGAACGCGTAGTGCACCCCGAGCCCCCCGGTAATCTCCTTCACTTGCTCAATCGGATCAACGTTAAAAGGGTCAATCGCATGTGTGGCACCAAGACGCATCGCCAACTCGCGCTTCTCTGCCATGGGATCGATGGCAATGATGGTTGTGGCGCCACCGATGCGCGCCCCCTGCAAAATCGAGAGCCCCACACCACCACAACCGATGACCGCCACACTCTCGCCTGGCTTGACTTTCGCCGTATTCAGCGCAGCACCAGCCCCGGTAGTAACACCACAGCCGATCAGACACGTGTTCTCCAGCGGTGTGTCATCGGGCACCTTAATCGCTGACCCAGCGGGCATTATCATGTGGGTGCCAAATGAACCGACGCCACACAGAGCGTAGACTTCTTCGCCATTCGCGCTCTTGTGGCGGGTAGTACCGTCAACCTGGGTACAGTCGGTCAGCAATTTGCCCATCTGTGAACACATGTATTCTTTGGACTCACGACACATCGTGCACTGTCCACAGCTCGGAGTCAGGGACGCTATCACCTTGTCACCCGGCTTGACATGGGTGACCCCTGGCCCTACCGCCTCGACGACACCCGCGCCCTCGTGCCCCAACACCACGGGCAGCGGTGCCCGAAGAATACCGTGAGCGACCGAATAATCACTGTGACAGATACCGCTCGCCACAGTGCGTACCAACACTTCGTTTTCCTTCGGCGGTGCCAACTCCAGCTCTTCGATCTGAAACGGCTCGTTGATCGCCCGCAACACGGCGGCTTTTATTTTCATAGTCTCCTCCAAGGGTTCGAATCTCTAGCCCGGCAATACTACCCAATACCATTTGCGCGGAGAATCTAAGGGGTGGACACCGTCAGACCTGCGCGCGCCGGTCGCGCAGACTACTGGACCATGGACGTTCAGACAGTCACGTTCGTTACACAGGTTCCGCGCCAGGATTCACGGCAAGGGCTTGACTTACCACCGGACCGGAAACCATAGTTATAGTCGCAATAACTTTCCATAATAATTAAACCTTCGTGGGATTCCTGTGTTGCTCGCATGCCCACTACGCAAAGGAGGTCGATCCATGACTGCGCACGGAACCGTCAAGTGGTTCAACAACGCCAAGGGCTACGGCTTCATCCTTTCCGAAGATAACGACGAAGACGTCTTCGCTCACTATTCTGCGATTGAAATGGAAGGCTACAAAAGCCTGAAGGCAGGCCAACAAGTCACTTTCGAGATTCGCCAAGGGGAGAAGGGAGCACACGCAGCCCACATCCGCCCCATCGGTGATGGGCTACCTCTGGGCTATTCCCAGCCTCAGCCACAGATACCACGGTAACGAACCCCGGTCGTGAGACCACGACCGGGGTTCACCGGGCCCGAGGCAACACAGGAACACGGCCCTCCGAACACGGTGTGCCGGTGGCGCTTACATGTGCTGAATTACCGCGTCGCCAAACTGCGAGCAGGACAGCAGCTTGGCGCCCTCCATCAGGCGTTCAAAGTCATAGGTAACCGTCCCCGCGGAAATCGCTCCCTCAATACCGCCGACGACAAGATCCGCCGCCTCGCTCCAACCTAGGTGACGCAGCATCATCTCTGCAGAAAGAATCAAGGAGCCCGGATTGACCTTGTCCTGACCCGCATACTTGGGCGCAGTCCCGTGGGTCGCCTCAAACATGGCCACTTCGTCGGACAGATTCGCGCCCGGGGCAATGCCAATGCCGCCGACTTGCGCCGCCAGCGCATCGGAGAGGTAATCGCCATTGAGATTGAGCGTGGCTATCACGCTGTATTCATCCGGCCGCAACAGAATCTGCTGGAGCATCGCATCTGCGATGACGTCCTTGACGATGATCTGACGACCGGTCTGCGGGTTCTTGAGCTCATGCCAGGGGCCGCCATCCAGCGGCGTGGCACCGAACTCTTCGCGGGCCAGCTCGTACCCCCAATCACAGAATGCACCCTCGGTGAACTTCATAATATTGCCCTTGTGCACCAAGGTGATCGAAGACTTGTCTTGGTCAATGGCGTATTGAATGGCCTTGCGCACCAAGCGCTTAGTCCCGGCCTCGGACACTGGTTTGACGCCGATTCCGCAATGGTCGGGGAAACGAATCTTGGCAACCTGCATTTCATCTTGCAGAAAACGAATGACCTTTTGCGCCTCTGGAGAGCCCGCTTTCCATTCGATTCCGGCGTAGATGTCCTCGGAGTTCTCCCGAAAGATGCACATGTCGACCTTGCCCGGCTCCTTAACCGGCGAAGGGACACCCTGAAACCAGCGCACTGGCCGCTGGCACACATAGAGATCAAGCTCCTGACGCAACGCCACATTCAGCGAACGGAAGCCACCGCCGACTGGCGTGGTCAGAGGCCCTTTGATAGAAACGATGTACTCCTTGATGGCCTCGAGGGTTTCCTGCGGGAACCAATTGCCATCGTAGAGTTCGGCGGCCTTTTCACCGCAATAGACCTCCATCCACTGGATCGCCCGGCGCCCCCCATAGGCTTTGTTCACCGCAGCATCCGTAACCTTGCGCATAACGGGTGTGATATCGACACCAGTACCATCCCCTTCGATAAACGGAATAATGGGCTGATCCGGCACGACAAGCGAGAAATCGGGGTTGACCTTGATCTTCTCTCCCGTCACCGGCACTTTGATATGTTGGTAGCCCATCTGCGATACCTCCAAGGGTTGTTGTGTAAAGGACTTTCAGGAAAGCCGGCATCTTAGCACGCAGCCCCCCACTTCTGTAGTTTTCCTACATGAGGCAAATTATGCATCCGCGGATCCATTTCACGGTCGCCGCCGTGATCCACCGCAATGGCCGCTACCTCATGGTGACCGAAATCATCGACGGTCTCCAGGTGCTCAACCAACCCGCGGGCCACGTCGAACCCGGTGAATCCGTACTCGAAGCAGTGCGTCGGGAAACCCTCGAGGAAACCTGCTGGCAGGT